>JAKLKF010000060.1 GCA_023150805.1 Myxococcota bacterium
GCCGGCCCCGGCGGCGACGGGGGCGCGGCCGCCTTCGCGCACCGGGGCCGGGCGGTGGCCTTCGGCATGGCGCTGGGCCTGGCGATGCTCACCAAGTGGTCCACGGCGCTCTTCCTGGCCGTCCCCCTGGCGTGGGCGGTCGGCCGGGTGCTCTGGAGCTCCGGCCCCGCCGCCGCGCGGGCCGGCGGCGCGGGGGCGCGCGCCTGGGGGGCGGCGGCCCTGGTGGCCCTGTCGGTGGGGGGCAGCGCGGCGTGGGTGATGTGGGCGGACTCGGCGCGCGCCGAGGCGCTGTGGTGGGCCGCCCTGCTGGCGCTGGGGTGGGGGCCCCTGGGCCTGGCCGCGATCCTGGTGAGCACCGGCCGCCGGCGGTCCCGGATCCGCGACGGGGGGCCCGCTGCGCCCCTCGCCAACCTTGCGCTGGCAGGCGCGGCGGCGGCCAGCCTCACCCTGCCCTGGTTCTCCTGGGCCGCCCCCGCGGTCCGGGAGAAGGTGGCCATGGACGCCGCCTGGGGCCGCTCCTGGGAGACGAACCTCCAGTTCGTCGCCTCCTTCCTGCACGACTGCCTGCCCTGGGCGCCGCTGCTCCTGCCGCTGGGGGCGCTGTGGGCCCTGCGCAACGCGCGCGCCCGGCCCCCGGCGCTCGCGCTGCTGGTCAGCCTGGTGGGGAGCGCCCTGGTGCTGGTCGCCTCCGGCCACCCCAAGACCCGCTACCTGCTGGGGCTGGTCGTCTACGCCGCCGCGCTGGCCGGTGGCTGGGTGGGTGATCCCGGTCCGCGGGCCGGCCCCTCGCGGCTACCCCGCGCGCTGCCGCCCGGAGCTGGCCGGGCCGCCACCGCGGCGCTCGGCCTGGCCGCGGCGGCCAGCCTGGGCGCGTGGCTGGTGCTGCCCGGCGACGCCCCCGTCTTCCGGCGGGCCACCGTCGCGGCGCCCGCGGGCGCGCAGCCAGCACCCTCCCCGGGCACCCGGCTGGCGCTCCCCATCGGCCGCGCGCCGGCGCAGCAGCGCCTGGAGCTGGGCGAGGTGATCACGACCCTGGCCGCGGCGGAGGTCGACGAGGTCTGGGGCCTGGTCCCTCGCGCCGCGCTGCCCGCTCACCTCGAGGACGACGAGCTGGTCGAGCACCTGGAGATCGCCGCCCTGCGCGCGGGGGTCCTCTTCATGCCCCTGGTGGCGCCCCCCCTCCAGCCGGCGCCCGGCGGCGTGCAGGACGAGCTGCGCGCCGCCTTCGCCTTCTTCCTGGCCCGCACCCGCGCCGGCCCCGAGGCGATGGTGGGCCTGTTGCTGCTGCGGGCCGCCCCGCCCGAGGAGGGGCCGACCGCCGCCGAGCTGGGCGCCGCGCTGCCCGAGGGCCTGGTGGTCGTGGCGCGCCAGGCCGTACCGGTGGGCGAGGGGCGGGTGGCGGAGCTGTGGCTGGCGCAGGTCCAGGCGCAGCTCGGGCAGCTCGGGCCGGGCGAGCGCGCACCCTTCGCGCGCCAGCCGATGGGCGCCCCGCCTCCGGCCGTCGGGCCCGCCTCGGACTGAGCGCCGGCGCGGCTGAGGCCGGCGCGGCTCAGGGCGTCGCGGCCCCCTCGGCGGGCGGAGGGGCGCCCGCGGGCGTCGCGGCCCCCTCGGCGGGAGGAGGGGCACCCGTGGTCGGCGGGCTGGCGTCGGTGGGCGGGGGCGCGCCCGGCGGCGGCCCCCCCTCGCCGGGGCTGCGGGGCGTCAGGTCCCCCAGGTCGGGCTCGTCGCGCAGCACCAGGTCCAGGCCCCCCAGGTCCCGGTCGGCGATGTCCAGCGCCTCGGCGAGCCGGCCGGCCGGCTGGTCGGGCAGGGGCGGCCCCGCCTGGCCCTCCTGCAGGAAGGCCACCACGTGCACCTTTCCGGCGTCGACCGGCGCCTCCACCGTCCACGCGCCGGGCTGCGGCAGCAGCACCATCTGCTGCAGGCCGACGTTGGCCTCGGTCGCGCCGAGGAAGTCGATGCGCACCCGCCCGGTGCGGCTGCCCGGGTAGCTGACCGTGCCCGACAGGGTCACCGTCTCCCCCTGGGCGCGGCTCCAGGGCATCTCGGTGGGGTTGTCCTCGCCGGGGGGGGGCGCCGCGGGCATGCCACCGGCCGGGGCCTCGGGCGGCGGAGGGGCCGAGGTGGTCGCGGTGGGGGGCTCGGGCGCGCCCCCCGCGCTCGGGTCCAGCGCGGGATCGGAGCAGGCCACCAGCGGCAGAGAGGCGAACGACGCCAGGCGGAGGAGCAGGGCGCGACGGGCGAGGGGCATGGCGGCACTCCCTGGGGGTAGGGGGGATGCCAGCCTATCCCCTCGCGACCGGGCCTCGATCGGGGCCCCCGCCCAGGCCCCCACGATCAGGGCGCGGGCGCCACCGGTGGCGACAGGGCCGGAGCCTCGGCGCCGCCGGGGCGGCCCACCGGCACCGGCCGGACCGGGCCCTGCCAGGGCGCGCGGTCCACGATCACCAGGGCGGCGCCGGCGACGCGCTCCTGGCCCTGCCACCGCACCCGCGCCCAGCCCCGCCAGGTCCGCCGCTCGCGCCACTGGCCGGTCCAGTGCAGCAGCCGCTGCTCGGCGCCCAGCAGGTGCTCGTAGAGCAGGCGGCGTCCGGCGACCGCCCGGCCCAGGCGCAGCTCCACCTCGACGCCCTCGGCGAAGCGCACGGTCGAGGTCCCCGGGGGGCCGGCGTCCCCGGACAGTGTCGGCGCCAGCTCGACGGTGGCGGCGCCCAGCGCGAGCGGCTCGCCCTCCACCTGCGCCCACGAGAGCTGCCCCTCGCCCTGCGTGTCCAGGACCAGCCCCACGTCCCGCCCCGCCACCAGCAGGGTCAGCCGCCGGCCGGCGGGCCACCCGTCGCCGCCGCGGTGCAGCAGCGCGCCCCAGCCCTCCACCAGCCCGCCGCGCTCCTGGGCGCCGAACCACCCGGAGACCTCGCCCAGGGGCACGGGCGCCTCGACGGCCCACTGGCCCCCGCCCGCCTGCCATGCCTGCCGCGGGGCGGCCCCCTCGCCCAGGGGGTGCAGGTGCAGCAGCACGCTGGCCTGGTCGTCGCGGGCGCGCAGGGTCCAGGTCGCGGGCGCGGCGGGATCCTCGCCCTGGGCCAGCCCGTCCATGCCCAGGTGGACCGAGCGGCGCGCCGGGTCGACCTGCACCTCGGCGGGCGCCGCGTCCCGGCTGTAGAGGATGGGCAGCGCGTCCTCGCTCCAGCGATCGGCCTGCAGGTGCCCCTGCGCGCGCAGCAGCCCCGTGTTGCTGACGGTGACGCGGGCGTCGACCAGGCCGCCGTCGCGTGTGATCACCAGCATCTCCCAGCTCTCGCGCCAGGTCAGCGCGTCGGTGGGGTGGCGGCCGCACCCGGCCAGCAGCAGCGTCGTCAGCAGCAGCGTCGTCAGCAGCAGCGGGGCCCGCAGCAGCGTGGCCCGCAGCAGCGTGGCCAGCAGCAGCGCAGCGCGGGTCAGCGGCACAGGTCGCGCTCGCGGCGCGCGGCGACCGCGGCGTCCAGCTCGGGGTCGGGCACGTACTCCAGCAGCGGGGGCAGGGGGCCGCCGTCGCAGGGGAAGGTGCGGCTGCTCCGGGCCGCGTTCAGCCGGTCGTGCAGCAGGGCGACGGCGGTGTGGCGGCAGGCCTCGGCCCGGGCCGGCTCGGTCACCGCGCCACAGCGCCCGCGGTCCAGCGGCAGGCTGCGGTCGAGCACGTGGCGGTAGGCGGCCGACCAGGGCCGCGGATCGTCGGGCAGCAAGCCGTAGGCCGGCAGCACCTGGGCCAGCGCGGCCTCGAAGTCGCCGGGGCCCTGGGGGGCCGGCACCAGCGCGGCCAGGTCGGCCGAGAGGCGGTGCAGGCGGCAGTCGTCGGCGAAGGTGCCGGCGCGGTCGCAGCGGCGGGCGTCCTTCGAGCCCTCGGCCACCACGAAGTGGCACTCGTCCCGTCCCGGGCCCGGATCCAGGGCATCGCAGAGGGCGGCCGCCTCCTCGGCGTCGGCGCGGGCCAGGCGCTCGGCGGCGGCGGCGGCGCAGTCCTCTCGCAAGGCCGGCCAGGACAGGGCGAGGCAGCGCCCGGCGCCGGCGGCGGGGTCCTCGGCCACGGCGGCCAGGGCCTCCGCGTAGCTGCGCGCCGCCTGCGCCGCGTCGGGGCGTGCGCAGCCCGCGCCGGCCAGGGCCAGGGTGGCCAGGGCCAGGGTGGCGGGAGGCGATGCGGCGCGGGCGAGGGGGGGCAGGCGGGGCTCCAGGGGGCCACGGCGCAAGATAGCGCCGCACCGGCGTGGGCGTGGACCTGCTCGCGCCACGAGACGCGGAGGCCCCCTGCCCGACCCGGACGCCACGGACCCCGTCGGGAAGCCGGCCGCGCGCCGCCGGGCCCACCTCGCGCTGCGCCTGGCCCTCACGGTGGGGGCGCTGGCCTGGGTGGCCTCGACGGTGGACCTGCGACAGGCGGTGCGGGCGCTGGCCGCGGCCCCGCCCTGGGTCTTCCTGGCGCCGGCGGGACTGCTGCTGCTCAACAGCGGGATCCACGCGCTGCGCCTGCGCGTGCTGCTCCGCGCGGCCGGCGTGCGCGCGCCGCTGTCGGGCACCTGGGCGGCCCTGGTCCGCGCGAGCGCCCTGGGCCTGGCCCTCCCCACGGGCGGGGCCGAGGTGGCCAAGGCCGCCCTGGTCGGCCGCCTGTGCGGCGCGCCGGCGCCGGCGGTGGCGGCGATCCTGGTCGCGCGGCTGCTGGAGCTGGTGCCCTGGACCCTGCTGCTGTGGTGGGGCCTGGCCTGGGGCCTGTGGGCGCACGACCGCCTGGTGGCATGGGCGGCCCTGGCCTTCTCGGTCGGGTTCTCGGCGGTCCTGGCCGGCAGCGCCCTGTTGGCGCGCCGCGACCCGCGCCCCTGGCCGCCGCTGGCGCGTGCCTTCGCGCGGCGCCTGCCCCCGGGCCTGCAGGCCTTCGGCGGCCGCCTGCGGCAGGCGCTGGCGCTGCTGGGCCACGACCGCGGCGCCCTGCTCCGGTCGGGCCTGCTGACGGTGCCCTTCTCGCTGGTCAACTGCCTGGTGGCCTGGCTGATCCTGCGCGGCCACGGCGTCGCTGCCAGCTACCTGGACGCGATGGCGGTGATCCCGGCGGTGGACACCCTGATCGCCCTGCCGATCACCATCGGCGGCGTCGGCGTGCGCGAGGGGCTGATGGTGGGGCTGCTCGCGCCGTGGGGGGTCGACGAGGCGCGCGCCGTCGCCATCGGCCTGTCGCGCTGGGCGGCCGAGCTGGGGCGGGCCGGGGTCGGCGCGCTCCTGCTGCTCGTCGGCGGGCTCCCCTCGCGGGATCGCGACGCCGCCTGACGGTCCCCGCGCCAGCCGTCGACGCTTGCTGGTAGGCTCACGCCGCAACCCCCTCGCCCGGAGTGACGGCCGTGACGGTGCACTCATGTCGGTGACGCCATGTCGGTGACGGTGCTGGTCGTCGAGGACGAAGACGACATCCGCGATCTCGTGGAGATGAACCTGCGGCGGGCCGGCTTCCAGGTCCTGCCCGCCCGCGACGGCAGCCAGGCCCTCTCCCTGGCCCGCGCCCACCAGCCGCCGGTCGTGCTGCTCGACCTGATGCTGCCGGACATGTCGGGCACCGACATCTGCGCGCGCCTGCGCGCCGAGCCCGCGCTCGCCTCGACCTACGTCATCATGGTGACGGCGCGCACCGAGGAGAACGACCGCATCACGGGCTTCGAGGTCGGGGCCGACGACTACGTGACCAAGCCCTTCAGCGTGAAGGAGCTGGTCCTGCGGGTGCAGGCCGCCGCGCGCCGCGTGACCGTGGCGCCGAGCGTCCACGTGGGTGAGCTGCGCTACGGGCAGCTCCACATCGACCCGGTCGCGCACCGGGCGTGGAAGAGCGGCGAGGAGCTGGTGCTCACGGCGACCGAGTACCGCCTGCTCTGCTACCTGGCCGAGCACACGGGCGAGCTCTGCTCCCGCGGCACCCTGCTGGTCGACGTCTGGGAGCTGCCGGCCAACCTGAACACCCGCACCGTCGACACCCACATCAAGCGGCTGCGCCAGAAGCTGGGCGACCACGCCGACCTGATCGAGACCGTCCGCGGCGCGGGCTACCGCTTCAACGGCGATGCCGTCTGAGCCGGGGCCGGAGCCGTCGCCCGGCGGCGGCAGCTCCCTGGCCGACGCCCTGGTCGAGGCCAGCCCCAACGGCGTGCTGGTGGCGGACGGCGCCGGCCGGCTGGTCCGCCTGAACCCGGCCTGCGCGCGGCTGTTGCCTCTGCTGGGCGATCCGCTGGGGCGCCGGGCGACCGAGGCGGTGCTGGTCCCCGAGCTGGCGGCGGTGCTGGAGCCGGGGCGGGACACCCGGGACGAGCTGGTGATCACGGTGGGGCACCGGGAGCTCTTGGTGCGGGCCGTGCCGCTGGCCGACGGCTGCGGCGGCCACGGGCGGCTGTTGCTGGTGGAGGACGTGACCCGCCTGCGCCAGGCCGAGCGGCACCGCAGCGAGTTCGTGGCCAACGTCTCCCACGAGCTGCGCACCCCGGCGACGGCCATCGCCGGCTACGCCGAGACGCTGCTGGAGGACCGCGACACCCTCGACCCGCCAGTGGCCCGCATGGTCGAGGTGATCCACCGCAACGCCCGCCGGCTGACCGAGCTGTTCGACGACCTGTTGTACCTGTCGCGCCTGGACGCCGAGGAGGGGCCGCTGCCCCTGGCGCCTGTGCTGGTCGCCCCCGTGGTCACCGAGTGCCTGGACAAGGTCCAGGCCGCCGCGGCCGACAAGGAGGTCACGCTGCAGACCTTCGGGCTCGACGGCGTGCGCGTGCTGGCCAACCGCGAGGCGCTGGGCCACGTGGTGGGCAACCTGGTCGAGAACGCGGTGAAGTACAGCCACCAGGGCGGCGTGGTGACGGTGGGCGCCCGCCGCCGCGGCGAGGGCTGGCGCATCGAGGTCATCGACGTCGGCATCGGCATCGATCCCTCGCACCACGAGCGCGTCTTCGAGCGCTTCTACCGGGTGGACAAGGGCCGGGCCCGCGCGGCGGGCGGCACCGGGCTGGGGCTGGCCATCGTCGCCCGGCTGTGCGGCAAGATGGGCGCCGACCTCTCCCTGCGCAGCCAGCTCGGCAGCGGCAGCGTCTTCCGGGTGTGGCTGCCGCAGGCGCGGGACTGAGCCCGCCGGGGCGGCCTCCGGCCGCGTGGCGAGCGGGCGACGGCGCGGCTACGGTGCCGCCCCCCGCGGGTGGTCCCATGGCGCGCTCCTCGATCCTCCTCCTGCTCCCCGCGCTCCTGGCCGGCTGCGGCCTGGGCGCCGGCCTCGAACAGCTCGCCCACGACGACTCCGGGCTGGCCCAGGGGCCCGTCTGGATCGACGCCGTCGATCCGACCTGGGGGCCGACCGCCGGCGGCACGGCGGTCAGCATCCGCGGCGGGGGCTTCTCCGGCGACGTGAGCGTGCTCTTCGGCAGCGCCGAGCTGGCCGTCACCGTCGTCGACGACACCGAGCTGGTCGTGACCTCGCCCTCGACCTCAGTCGAGGTCGCCGTCGACGTGACCGTGCGGACGGAGCTGGGCGAGGCGGTGCTGGCCGACGGCTTCGTCTACAGCGACGACGGGCCGCCGGACACGGGGGACGGGGGGGCCGCCGACGGGGGCGCGGGCGACGGCGGCGGCGGAGACGGCGGCGGCGGGGGCAGCGAGGCCGGCAAGGTCAGCGGCGCGGTCGAGTTCTACTACGAGGTCATCGCCTGCCCCTCCTGCTTCGGCGTGACCGAGCAGCTCAACGTCGGGGCCGTGGCCACCTTCCACTCGCCGGTGTCCGGCACCTGGACCGACTGGCTGCCGGCGCGGGGCTCCTGCAGCACGACGGCGTCGCCGGCGGGCCCCAACTCCGACACGCGGGACGTGGGCGAGTGGGTCTACCTGGAGAGCGGCACCACCTCGCACGGGCTGCGCCGCGTCTCGGCGGGCGGGCAGACCCAGTACGAGGTGACGGGCCTGGCCCAGGGCGACTGGGTGCGCAACAGCGCCTGGGACCTGTCGGTGTCCGAGGGCGGCGCCTGGGGCCCCTTCAACCTGTCGGCGGTGGTCAAGACGACCGAGGGCTTCGAGGACGTGCAGCCCATCGCCATCCTCAACGACGGCCCCCAGGCCTTCGGGGCGCAGATCAGCCCCACCGGCGCCACCTTCTCGTGGTCTCCGGCGGGCATCGCCGACGGCTTCCTGGTCATCGTCGACGTGTACAGCGCCAGCGGCACGACCTTCCTGGGGCGGGTCGCCTGCTACGACGACGACACCGGCTCGATGACGCTGCCCTCGTCGGGGCTGTCGGGCTACCCCAGCGGCGCCTTGCTGGCGATCTACCTGTATCGGCACCAGGTCGAGGAGGCGATCAACCCCGTCGACGGCAGCACCGTCCAGGGGATCAGCCTGATCGGCGCCATCGGGACGGGCACCCTGCGCTGAGGCCGGGCAGGCTCAGCGGCGGCGCCACCACTGCCGCAGGGCGAAGGCCAGCGCGGCGAGCAGGACCAGCGCGAAGGGTGGGAAGAGCGCGCTGGCCAGCAGGCCGAAGGCCAGCAGGGCCGCCCAGAAGGGCCAGCCCAGCCGGCCGGTGGCGCGGGCGGGCGCGCGCGCCGGGTCGACGATCAGCACCAGCCGACCGGCCGAGAGCGGGCCGTGCCGCCAGCCCCGCTGGCGCGCCACGTGGCCCAGGGCGGCGCTGACCGCCCGGCCCAGCTTGGGCGGCCCCAGGCTGCGGCGGCCCACCCCGGTCACGAAGCAGACGGCGCCCGCCTCGAGGCTACCGGCCTCCTCGGCCACGCAGTCCACCGCCACGCGCGCGGCCTGCACGCCCAGGTCGTGCAGGTCGACCACCGGCAGCCCCCCCTCCAGCCAGACGTGGGTGCTGGTCGTCCAGCGCCGCTCCTCCGCCCAGGGCAGGTGCGCCGCCTCGCGCTCGACCGGTCGCAGGGCGCGCTGCAGGCGCGGCAGGTCCCCTCCGGCCATGTTCAGTCCACGACCTCGACCTCGTCCCGGCGGGTCGCGCGGAGCAGCTCGGTGATCAGCTCGGCGCGGCCAGGATCGTGGGCGCGGTACACGTTGCGGAGCTGCTGGGCCAGGTCGCGGGCGCGCCGGAAGGCGCTGACCAGCTCGCCGGAGATGTCGGTGGGGGCCTGCACCTGGGCCATGATCTCGCCCAGCGGCCGCCCCTCGGCCCACCAGGCGCCAAACGGGATCATCTCGGGGTCCCAGGTGACCTCCTGGCCGGTCACCTGCTCGCTGCTGGTCACGGCGTCGCCGAAGCGCACCCGGCCCACGCGGCTGCCCACGCCCTTGTAGCGCCGGCCGTCGGCGGTCCAGACCCCGCGCGGCAGGCTGTTGACCATGCCGCAGAGGATCCCGAACAGCTCGGGCATCGGCACCTCGCCGACGACGCCCTCCAGGACCAGCTCGGTCAGGAAGACCTCGCAGAACTGGACCTCCTTGAGGATGTTGGCGCCGGCGCCGAGCACCCAGCCCGAGGGCGTGGGCGCCTCGCCCTGCTCGCCGGTCGGGCGCCGGATGTAGCCCCAGTGATCCAGCCACTGGACCTTGGTCAGCAGCTCCTCCCAGGTGGCGTCGGTGCGCTCGGTCGCCCGCACCCGCAGGCGGCGCAGGTGCTGCACGTCCTGCTTCATGCTGTGGGGCACGGGCAGCCCCTCGTGCCAGCCGCGCCGGGCCAGGGCCTCGACCAGCTCGCCGGCCTCGGCCTGCTCGGCGGCGGCGCGGTGCCGACGGTGGAAGGACAGGAAGCTCTTCTCCACCAGGGTGCGGACCTGCTCCTCGCTGTGGCGCTCCAGCAGCGCGACGACGCTGTGCAGGGACAGGCTGAAGCGGCTGCGCACGCGCTCGGTCTCGCCGCGCAGGTAGCGGTCGAGCTGGCGGCCGACGGCGGGCCACTGGTCGATGTCGGTGCGCACGACCACCAGGCCCTCGTCGTCCATGCCGCGGCGGCCGGCCCGCCCGGCCATCTGCATGAACTCGCGGGCAGGGAGCTGGATCATCTCCCGGCCGTCGTAGCGCTCCATCTTGTCGAAGACGGCGCAGCGGGCGGGCATGTTGATGCCGAGCGCGAAGGTGCCCGTGCAGTAGAGGACCTTGATGAGCCGCTGCTCGTACAGCTCCTCGACCAGGGCCTTGAGCATCACGTGCAGGCCGGCGTGGTGGAAGGCGACGCCCCGCAGGTAGAGGTGGGCGACGCTGTCGTCCAGGGCCGAGGCGCCCCCGGGGGTGGCGCGGAGCGCGGCGATGGCCTGGTCGACCCGGCGCTCCTCGTCCCGGTCCAGGAGCTGGACGCCGCGCTGGTCGAGCTTGATGCCCAGGCTGCGGGCCATGCCCTCTGCGTCCTTGCGGCTCTGGACGAAGAACAGGTAGGGCAGCAGGTCGGGGTGCAGCATGCCGAAGACGTCGCTGTGGCGGGTGGGGTGGCCCAGCCGCTCCGCGTCGCCGCGGCCGCCGCGCTTGTCGGGGTTGGGGCTGCCGCCCCGCCTGCTGCTGCCGCGCGCGTTCTGCCGGCCGCGCGGAGGCCCCTTGGCCTGGGCGCCGCCGAAGCGCCCGCCGGCCTTCGCGACCTTCGCCTCCCAGCGCCGGTAGAACTCCTTCATCTCCGCCGGGTCGCGCAGGCCTCCTTCGCGCGTGGCCACCAGGAAGTGCAGGGGCACGGCGCGGCGGTGCTCCTCGACCACGGTCACGTCGTGGCCGCGCACGCTGCGCAGCCAGGCCGCGAACTCGTCGAGGTTGGACAGGGTCGCGGACAGGCCGACCACCTGGATGTGATCGGGCAGGTAGATGAGCAGCTCTTCCCAGGTGGTGCCGCGCTCGGGGTCGTCCAGGAAGTGGATCTCGTCGACGATGACCGCGCCCAGCCCGGGCAGGTCCTGGCCCTGCAGGAGCTGGTTGCGCAGGATCTCGGTGGTCATCACGCGACAGGGCGCGTCGGGCCGGATCACCAGGTCGCCGGTGACCAGGCCGACCTGCTCGTCGCCGAGCAGCTTGCAGTAGTCGCGGTACTTCTGGTTCGACAGCGCCTTGATGGGCGCGGTGTAGGCGACGCTGAGGCCGCGGGCGAGCGTGTCTTCCACCATCCAGTCGGCGACCACGGTCTTGCCCGTGCCCGTGGGGGCGCAGACCAGCACGGTCTCGCCGCGCCGCAGCGCCTCGATGGCCTGGTCCTGGAAGGGGTCGAGGGTGAAGCCGCGGTACTGCATGGGGATGCCGGGTCCGTGTGGCGCGGCGCGAGAGGCCCGCGAGGAGCACGGCGGTAGCGCCGTGGGGCAGGGGAGGCAAGCGACCCGGGCCGCGCACCGGCAGGTGTACCGGAACGCGCCACCGCCCGGAGGGCGGTTCGCGGGTCCCTCTCCACCGCCACGGGGGCCGTGCGGGGGCGTGACAGGTGGTTGCAAGCTTGAAAACATTAGATTAAACGCCGATGATTTTGGACTCCTCCCGGGGGTGCGACAGGTTTTCCCCATGCGGAGAAATTTTTTCGTTGACTGCGGAGCTGTCTCGGGTGAAAACAACAGTGCGCGGCGGGACCACCCCGGAACCGCGTGGAGCAACACCAAAGGGAGTCCACCATGACCACCATCGCCCGCCTGATCAAGGACGAGTCCGGCGCCACCGCCATCGAGTACGGCCTCATCGCCGGCCTGGTCGCCGTCGCCATCATCGCCGCCCTGTCGGCCCTCGGCACCAGCCTGTCCGACCTCTTCGACTACGTCGCCACCACCGTCTCCAGCGCCACCGGCTCCTAGTCGACCGGTTGTCCGCAGAGACACACACGCCCCCGGCGGCTCCGGCCTCCGGGGGCGTCGTGTTTCTGGACGTCGCGCCGCGAGCCGTGACGCCGCGCCGCCGCTCCGCCGCTCCGCCGCTCCGCCGCTCCGCCGCTCCGCCGCTCCGCCGCTCCGCCGACGCAGGGGCCGGAACGCAAAACCCCCGAAGGCCGGGGGGCCTCGGGGGTGCAGTGGTACTCCCAACGGGAATCGAACCCGTGTTTTCGGCGTGAGAGGCCGACGTCCTGGACCGCTAGACGATGGGAGCGGAAGCGCCGTGGGCTTAATGACGACCTGGAGGGCTGTCAAGAAGGCGGCGGATGTGTCAGAGAGTGGCTGGGCCGCTAGGGGTCGAACCTAGACTCTTTGGGGCCAGAACCCAACGTGTTGCCAGTTACACCACGGCCCAACGAACGCACCGCGTTTAACGGGACCCGGCGAGACGCGCAAGGCGGCTGGGCGCGTCGGGCGGCTCCGCGCTCAGAAGGCGCAGAACTCCACCTGGGGCCCCTCCGCGCGCAGCGCAGCCCCGAAGCCCTCGGGCGGGCTCCACGGCCGGAAGCCCCCCCCGGCGGTGCCCCGCAGCGCCTGGCCGCCGTAGCCGTCGGGGTGCATCCAGGCGCGCACCACCACCTCCTGGTCGGCGGCGACCGCCACCGGGCCGCCCTGCCGCGTGAAGGGCTGCTCGTCGACGTGGCTGTGGGCCAGGATGCGGCGGTGGTGCAGCGTCTGCCCCTCGGGGTCGACCACCTCCCAGAAGGCCGCGTAGCGCGCGCAGCCCTGGTCGGGGCTGCGCACCGTGACCGCGAAGGTCCAGGTGCCGGGCTCGCCCTCGCTGTGCACGGCGATCACGTCGGCGCGCCCGGTCGGCGCTTCGACGGGGGCCTCGGACCGGCGCGGGCCGCAGCCGAGCAGCCACAGCGCCCCCAGCAGAGGCGTCACCGCCGCGGCCCTGGCGCCCGCGCCGCGCATCACCCGGCCGCGGCCGCCCGGTCCCGTCCCGCCGCGATGCGCCGGAGCGCCGTGTCCTTGCCGATCGCGGCCAGCATCTCGAACAGGCCGGGCCCCGTGCCCTGGCCCGTCAGGCTCACCCGCACCGGCTGGGCCACCTTGCCCAGCTTGATGCCCTGGGCCTCCACCCAGGCGTTCACGGCGGCCTCCAGCCCGGGGATGCTCCAGTCCTCCACCCCGCCCAGCACCGCGAGCAGCCCGTCGAGCAGGGGCGCGACCGCCGGCTTGAGGTGCTTGTCCACCGCCGCCGCGTCGAAGCCCACGGCCTCGTCCTCGACGAAGTAGAAGCGGGCCGCCTGGGCCAGCTCCACCAGGGTCCAGGCCCGCTCGCGCACCGTCAGCACGGCGGGGACCAGCCGGTCGTCCAGCGCCTCGGGCGCCGCGCCGGCCGCGACCAGGAAGGGCCGGGCGCGCCGGGCCAGGTCCTCGGGCTCGATCCGCTTCATCCACACCTGGTTCAGCCAGCGCAGCTTGTCGACGTCCCAGCGCCCGCCGGCCTTGGTGATGCCCTCCAGGTCGAAGGCGCCGACCAGGTCCAGCAGCGAGAAGATCTCCTGGTCGCCGTGCGACCAGCCCAGGCGGACCAGGTAGTTCACCAGCGCCTCGGCCAGGTAGCCCTCCTCCTGGTAGGCGTGCACGCTGGTGGCCCCGTGCCGCTTTGACAGCCGGCTGCCGTCGGGCCCCAGGATGAGGGGCGCGTGCGCGAACTGCGGGACCTTCAGGCCCAGCGCCTGGTAGATCAGCACCTGCTTGGGCGTGTTGTTGACGTGGTCCTCGCCCCGCACGATCAGGTCGATGCCCATCTCGATGTCGTCGATGACGACCACGAAGTTGTAGGGCGGCAGGCCGCTGCTGCGCCGGATGACGAAGTCGTCGAGCTCGGCGTTCTGGGTGACCACCTCGCCGCGCACGTGGTCCTGGAAGGTGGTGACGCCGTGCAGCGGCGCCTTGATGCGCACCACGTGCTCGCCGCAGTCCGGGCCGTGGCCCGCCTCGCGGCAGGTCCGGTCGTACATGGGCTTCTCGCCGGCGGCCGCCAGCGCCTGCCGCCCCTGCTCGACCCGCTCGGCCGTGCAGGTGCACCGGTAGGCCATGCCCTCGGCCAGCATGCGCTCGATGAAGGGATCGTAGTGGTCCAGCCGCTCCATCTGGCGGTAGGGGCCGAAGGGGCCGCCCACCTCGGGGCCCTCGTCCCAGTCCAGGCCCAGCCAGCGCAGCGCCTTGAGGATCTCCACCTCGTACTCCCGGGTGGACCGGGCCTGGTCGGTGTCCTCGATGCGCAGCACGAAGGTGCCGCCCAGCCGGCGCGCCAGCAGCCAGTTGAAGAGGGCGGTGCGGGCGCCGCCGATGTGCAGGTGTCCGGTGGGCGAGGGGGCGAAGCGCACGCGCATGGCGGCAGGCTCCTGGCGAGGCGGGGGAGGGGAGGGAGGCGAGGGGAGGAGGGCGGGCCAGCGGCTATCCGGCCCGGGGCCACCCGGTCACGGGTAGGCGTCGAGCGCCTGCCCGTGGGGCGCCAGCCAGGCGTTCACCGCGGTGAAGTAGCGCTCCTCGGCGGCCTTGACCTCCAGGTTGCGGCGCATGGCCTGGTCGAAGGCCTCCAGCTCGCCCGCGGTCCAGGCGCGGTGCAGCTCGGCCCACGCCTCGGCGCGGCCGCTCCACGCCTGCTCCAGCTCCTGGTGCAGGGGGATCAGCGCCTCCTCTTCGGGGTCGATCGCCAGGACCTGGTCGCGCAGGATCCCCGCGCCCGGGACCAGCCGCTGCTCGAAGCGCCCGGCCACCACCTTGGGGTCGACCTGGCCCTTCTTGACCTCGGCCGCCACGTCGACGAACTCGCGGGTCAGCTTCATGTTGTCGACCAGCACGGGCTGCATGGCGGCGGCGTAGTCCCGCGCGGCCGAGGCGGCGGGGTCGCCGCAGGCGGACAGGCCGAGGGCCAGCAGCAAGAGCCCGGTGCGGGCGCCCGGGCGTCGCGCGGCGGCGGCCTCGACGCGGCGGAGTCGAGGGGGAGCGGGGCGAGGGGGAGCGGGGCGCGCCGGGAAGGGAGGGGCTGCGGACACGGGGGCTCCGGTGGGCTATGGCGCCGCGGTGGCGGGCACGGCGAGGGTAGCCCGCACACCTCGCCGCGCACAGCGCCCGGGCCGAGTCCCGCGGGGAGACGGAATGCGCACACTGGAGCACCGGGTCGCGGCCGCGCGCGCGGCGTGGCGTCGGCTCGCGGCGCGGCGGGGCGGTCGGAGCCCCGCGCGGCTGGCGCCGGCCCGGCTGGTGTTGCGCCTGGACGAGGGAGACCTGCCCGGCAGCCTGGGCCCGGGCAGCCCGCTGTCCCCGGTCGCATGGCAGCGGGCGCTGGTCTCGGCGGTGGACTGGCTGGGCCCGGTGCCGGTGACGGTGCTGGCCCAGCGCAGCGCCGGGGGGCCGCTCGCCGGCGAGGTGGTGCGCTTCGCCCACCGCCTGGAGTGCCCGACCGAGCTGTCGACCGACGGCACGGGCATCGACGCGCGGCGGGCGCTGGACCTGGTCGACCGGGGCCTGCGCCGGCTGCAGGTCCTGGTGGGCGGCGTGTCGGCGGAGGTCCACCGGGCGGTGGTCGGCGCGGAGCTCGAGGCCGCGACGGGGGCGGTCCAGGCCGCGGTGGCCGCGCGCGCCGAGCGGGGCGCGCGCCTGGACGTCGAGGTCCTGGTCCCCTGGCGCGCCCCGGCCCACACCGAGCTGCGGGCGGTGCTGGGCTGGGCCCGGCAGGCGGGAGCCGACGGGCTCCGCCTCGCGCCGCCCTGGCGGGGGGAGGGCGTGCCCCTGGATCCCGAGCTGCTGGACAGCCTCGACGACGGGGCGGATCCCTTCCTGCGGCTGGATCCCGCGGTGATGGCCGCGCTGCCCGCCCTCGGCGCGCACCAGGACGGTGGCCCGGGGCTGGCGAAGGCGCATGCCCCGGCCGCCCGGCGGCGCGTGCCCTGCCCGGTGGGTGGCCAGCGGCTGGAGCTGACCGCGCACGGCCGGCTGCTCTCCTGCCCCTTCCACCCGCCCATCGCCCAGGACCTGGGCGCCGGCGACCCGGGCGCCGGTGACGCCGGGGGCCCGGACCTGGCCCGCGCCTGGCGCGAGGCGGGGCCGCACCTGGCCGCCATCCGGGCCTGCGATCGGGCCTGCCTGGCGCCCGAGCTGGCCCCACGCTCCCTGTTTCCGACCTCGGCGGGATAGCGACCCGCCGCGGACCGCCGGCCGGGTGGTCCCCTGGAGCCCAGATGAAGGTGCGCATCGAGGACATTCCCGAGGACGGGCTGCTGGTGGACATCGACCAGGAGGACGACTGGGCCGTGCAGGCCGCCGCGCAGGCCCTCGAGGGGCAGGTCAGCGACCTCTCGGTGTCGGTCCAGCTCGACCGCATCGCCGAGCTGCTCCGGGTCCACGGCCAGGCGCGGGCCACCGTGGTGCGGCCCTGCGACCGCTGCGGCGGCGACATCCGCCTCTCGGTCTCGGGACCCGTCGAGCTGCTCTTCGAGCCGCACCGGCCGGCCACGCACGCCGAGGAGCACATCACCGACCCCACCGAGCTGGACCTGGGCTTCTTCGACGGCAAGGAGCTCGACCTCACCGACGTCGTGATGGAGCAGCTCGCCCTGTGGCTGCCCGAGCGGCTGCGCTGCGGGGACCCCGGCGTGCAGCAGGTGGGCGCGCCCTGGACCTGCGCGCTGCCCGCCCAGGACCCCGGTCCGCCGACCGACCGACACAAGCCGTTCGCCAACCTGCGGCTGCCGGATTAGAGCCCCGGCTTGCGCGCCCGCGCAGGTCCGCCACCGGGTGATCCACCCGCTGGAGGTCGGGTGTTCCACCCGCAGGACCGGCCGCGGGCCTCGCCCCTCTCCCCCTCCTGAGCCTTCTCCCGAAGCGTCGAGAGTCCAGCCATGCCCGTTCCGAAGAAGCGCACCTCGAAGGCCCGCAAGGGCATGCGCCGCGCCCACGACTTCCTCACCGCCACGGCCGCCGTGGAGGTGTGCGAGGCTTGCGGCACGCCCAAGCTCCGCCACCACGTCTGCCAGGCCTGCGGCACCTACCGCGGCACCAAGGTCCTCCCGGGCAACCAGGAGTAGCCCTCCGGCGGACGCGCGGGCGACGCCTTGGCCTCCCGGTCGGACGCTGCCAGCGCCCGTCTCCCGGTCGCCCTCGACGCGATGGGCGGCGATCACGCGCCTGCCCAGACGGTGGCGGGCGCGGTGGCGGCGGTGCGCGACGGGGTGCCCGTCCTGCTGGTCGGTGACCGGGAGCTGCTGCGCCCGCTGATCCCCGCGGGGGTGGACCTCCCGATCCACCACGCGCCGGGCCTGGTGGCGATGGACACGCACCGGCCGGTCGCGGCCGTGCGCGCCACGCCGGAGCCCAGCGTGACCGCGGCGATGCGCCTGGTGCGAGAGGGCGACGCCTGCGCGGCGGTGAGCTGCGGGCACACCGGGGCGACCATGGCCGCCGGGCTGCTGGTGCTGGGGCGGCTGCCGGGGGTGGAGCGGCCCGCGATCACCCTGCTGGTCCCCCGCACGGACGGCGGGCGCCTCACCGTGCTGGACCTGGGCGCCAACGTCGACAGCCGCCCGCAGCACCTGGTCCAGTTCGCCGCCATGGGCCACGCCTTCGCCCAGGCGGTGGCCGGGCTGGCCGCGCCCCGGGTCGGCCTGCTCAGCAACGGGGAGGAGCCCGGCAAGGGAGACGAGCGGGTGCGGGAGGCGGGGCCGCTGCTGGCGGCCTCGTCGCTGCCCTTCGTGGGCAACGTCGAGCCCACCGCCGCCTTCCGCGGCGCCTGCGACGTGCTGGTCTGTGACGGCTTCGTGGGCAACGTGATGCTCAAGACGGTCGAGGCCACGGCCGAGGTCGTGACGCACATCCTGCGCGAGGAGATCCTCCACCACCCTTCGGCCAAGGCTGGCGCCTGGCTGATCCGTCCGGCGCTGCGGCGCGTGCGGGACCGGACCGACTACACCTCCCAGGGCGGGGCGCTGCTGCTGGGGGTCCAGGGCGTGGTGGTGGTGGGCCATGGTCGCTCGGACGCGACGGCGGTGCGCTCAGCGCTCCGCTACGCCGCGCGCTGCGCGGAGGAGGGCCTGGTCGACCGCGTCGAGCGCGCCCTCGCCACCTTGTCGGGCGGGGCGACGGGGCCGCTCGCGGCGCCTCTTGCGGGGGGCGAGGACCTGCAATAGGGCCGAGGCCTCGCGGTCACCCCTTCGCGAACCCCCCGATCATCCCTCAGACCCCGGCGGAGTCGAACATGGCGGACAAGGAAGCCATCATCCAGAAGCTCAAGGAGCTGGTCTCCCAGAGCCTCGGCGTGAAGATGGAGGAGATCACCCCGGACGCCTCGTTCATCGACGACCTGGGCGCGGACAGCCTCGACATCGTCGAGCTGGTCGTCCACATCGAGGACGAGTTCGACATCAAGATCCCGGACGAGGAAGCCGAGAAGATCACGACCGTCCAGGACGCCATCGACTACGTGAACGGGCAGCTCGCCGGCTGACCGTCCTGCCCCCGGGGGCCGCTTGCGGCGCGTCGTCGTCACAGGGTTGGGGGCCATCTCCCCCTGCGGGCTCGACGTCCCCTCCACCTGGGAGGCGGTCTGCGCGGGCCGGTCCGGCATCGGTCCGATCACCCGCTTCGACGCCTCGGGTCTGCCGGTCACCTTCGCCGGCGAGGTGAAGGGCTTCGATCCCGAGCCCTTCGTCCCCGCCCGCGACCAGAAGCGCTACGACCTGTACAGCCTCTTCGCGGTGGCTGCCGCGGTCGAGGCGATGCGCCAGGCCGGCTTCCCCGACGACGCCGTGCTCGGCGACCGCGCCGGTGTCTACATCGGCTCGGGCATCGGCGGCATCAGCACGATCGAGGACCAGGGCCGCGAGCTGTC
Source organism: Myxococcota bacterium (assembly GCA_023150805.1). Classification (GTDB taxonomy): domain Bacteria; phylum Myxococcota_A; class UBA796; order UBA796; family UBA2385; genus UBA2385. The sequence goes on from JAKLKF010000060.1 coordinate 18,664, forward strand.
CGCGCACGGCCTGCGGCGCATCTCGCCCTTCTTCATCCCGCGCGCGCTGACCAACCTCGCCGCCGGGCACGTCGCCATCCGCTACGGCGCGCGGGGGCCCAGCCTGGCGGTCGCCACCGCCTGCGCCACGGGCAACCACAGCATCGGCGAGGCCTGGCGGGTCATCCGCGACGGCACGGCCGACCTGGTCATCGCCGGTGGCGCCGAGGCGCCCATCTGCGCGCTCGGCATGGCCGGCTTCGCCGTGATGCGCGCCCTGTCCCGGCGCAACGACGACCCGGCCACCGCCAGCCGCCCCTTCGACGTCGATCGGGACGGCTTCGTGATGTCCGAGGGGGCGGGCGTACTGGTGCTCGAGGCGCTGGACCACGCGCAGGCCCGCGGCGCGACCGTCCTGGCCGAGGTCCTGGGCTACGGCCTGACCAACGACGCGCACCACATCACGGCGCCGGCCGAGGGGCACGAGGGAGCGGTCCGCTGCATGCGGCAGGCGCTGGACAGCGCCGGCCTGCGCCCCGAGGACGTGCACTACGTCAACGCCCACGGCACCAGCACGCCCCACAACGACCAGCACGAGTCGGCGGCCATCCACACGGTCTTCGGCGCGCACGCCGACCGCCTGCCGGTCTCCTCGACAAAGGGGGCCACGGGCCACCTGCTGGGCGCCGCCGGGGGCCTGGAGGCCGTGCTGGCGGTCCGCGCCCTCACCGACGGGCTGCTGCCGCCCACCGCGAACCTGCGCACCCCCGGGCCCGGCTGCGACCTGGACTACGTGCCCGCCGCCGCGCGGCCCGCCGACGTCGCGGTCGCGATGTCCAACGCCTTCGGCTTCGGCGGCACCAACGCCACCATCGTCCTCGGCCGCTTCGACGGCTGACCCGTCGGGCCCTCGCTGGTCCCGATCCCCCGCGCCCGCTCCTCCGGAGGACCCATGCGCTTCGCCATCGGCTGTGACCACGCCGGCCTCGCCCTCAAGCGCCTGCTCGCCGAGCGGCTGCAGGCCCTGGGCCACCAGGTGCAGGATCTCGGCACGGACAGCGCCGCCTCCTGCGACTACCCGGACTTCGCCGAGGCGGTGGCCCGGGCGGTCGCGGGGGGGACGGCCGACCAGGGCCTGCTCATCTGTGGCACCGGCATCGGCATGAGCATCGCCGCCAACAAGGTGCCCGGCGTGCGGGCGGCGGTGGTCTCGGATACCTTCTCGGCCCGCTCGACGCGTCAACACAACGACGCCAACGTGCTGTGCCTGGGCGAGCGTGTCGTCGGCGCCGGTCTGGCCCTGGACATCCTCGACGCCTGGCTCGGCGCGACCTACGAGGGCGGCCGGCACCAGCGCCGGGTCGACAAGATCACCGCCCTGGAGGGCTGACCGCGGCGGCCCGGCCCCGCGGGAGGCCGCCCCGAACCCCCGGAGAACCGCATGAGCCCGAGCCCCGTCCTGCCCCAGGCCGACCCCGAGGTCCACGCCGCGATGGCCCAGGAGCTGCACCGCCAGCAGCTCGAGCTGGAGCTGATCGCCTCGGAGAACTACGCCTCGCGCGCGGTGATGGAGGCCAACGGCTCCGTGCTGACCAACAAGTACGCCGAGGGCCTGCCCGGCCGGCGCTACTACGGCGGCTGCGAGCACGTCGACGAGGTGGAGAACGTCGCCCGGCGCCGCGCGCGCGACCTGTTCACGCCGGTCGGCCCCGACGGCCAGCCGCTCTGCGACATCGGCGTCAACGTGCAGCCCCACGCGGGCGCCCAGGCCAACGCCGCCGTCTACCTGGCCTTCCTCTCGCCCGGCGACACGATCCTGGGCCTGGATCTCTCCCACGGCGGGCACCTGACCCACGGCTCGCCCGTCAACAGCTCCGGCAAGCTCTACCGGGCCGTGCACTACCGCCTCGACCCGGCCACCGGCCGCATCGACATGGACCAGGTCCGGCGCATCGCGCTGGCCGAGCGGCCGAAGATGCTGGTCTGTGGCGCGAGCGCCTACCCGCGGGCCCTGGACTTCGCCGGCTTCCGCGCCATCGCCGACGAGGTGGGCGCCATGCTGCTGGCCGACATCGCCCACGTCGCGGGCCTGGTCGCCGGCGGCGTGCACGAGAGCCCCTTCCCGCACTGCCACGTCGTCACGACCACCACGCACAAGACCCTGCGGGGGCCGCGCGGCGGCATGATCATGGCGCACCGCGACTTCATGAAGGACATCAACAGCGCGGTCTTCCCCGGCATGCAGGGTGGCCCGCTGATGCACGTGATCGCGGCCAAGGCCGTCGCCTTCGGCGAGGCGCTGCAGCCCTCGTTCCGGGTCTACGCCCGCCAGGTGGTCGACAACGCCGCCGCGATGGCCGAGCGCCTGCAGGCGCGGGGCCTGTCGCTGGTCAGCGGCGGCACCGACAACCACCTGATGCTCATCGACCTGTCCGACGCGCCCATCAGCGGCAAGGACGGCGAGACGCTCCTGGGCCAGGCGGGCATCACGGTCAACAAGAACACCGTGCCCGGCGAGCGGCGCAGCCCGATGGTCACCTCCGGCGTGCGGGTCGGCACCCCCGCGATGACGACGCGGGGCCTGGGCCGCGAGCAGTCGGTCCAGGTGGCCGACCTCATCGCCGACGTGCTGATGAAGGCGCCCGAGGACCCCTCGGTGCTGGAGCGCACCCGCGGCGCGGTCCACGAGCTGTGCCGGGCCTTCCCGATCTACGCCGAGCTGCCGGGCTCGGCGCTCGGGGGGCCGGCGTGAACTGCCCGGCCTGCGGCTGCGACGACTGCCGGGTGGTCGACACCCGCGCCTCGGGGGACGGCATCCGCCGCCGCCGGGTGTGCCAGGCCTGCGGCCACCGCTTCACCACCTTCGAGCGCATCGAGCTGCGCCTTCCGCTGGTGGTCAAGTCCGACGGCCGGCGCGAGCCGTGGGTGCGCGACAAGGTGCTCCTGGGGCTGCGGCTGGCCTGCCGCAAGCGGCCGGTCGCCGCCGAGGCGATGGAGGAGGCCGCCGCGCGGATCGAGCAGGCGGTGATGACCGCCGGCGCCGAGATCAGCAGCGTCGACATCGGACGCCGGGTGCTCGAGGAGCTCAAGGGCCTGGACCACGTCGCCTGGCTGCGCTTCGCCAGCGTGTACCTGGACGTGCAGACCCCCTCCGAGTTCCGCGCCCTGCTCGAGCCCCTGCTCCTCCCGGTGGAGGAGCACCCCCCCTCGACCGCGACGCCCCCGCCCCCGTCCGGAGAGGACCCGGAGACCCCGTGAGCAGCGCGAACGGCGACCCCATCGACGTCGCCTGGATGCGGCGCTGCCTGGACCTGGCGGCGCGCGCCCGCGGGCGGACCGCCCCCAACCCGATGGTGGGCGCGGTCATCGTCCGCGACGGCCAGGTCCTGGCCGAAGGCTGGCACCGCGCGCCGGGCCTGTCGCACGCCGAGGTCGACGCGCTGCAGCAGCTCGGCGGCCAGGCGCCGGGCGCGACCATGTACGTGAACCTGGAGCCGTGTTGCCACCACGGCCGCACGCCGCCGTGCACCGACGCCATCCTGCGCAGCGGCCTGCGCCGCGTGGTGGTCGGCATGGTCGACCCCTTCCCCCGCGTCAGCGGGCAGGGCATCGAGATCCTGCGCCGCGCCGGGGTCGAGGTGGTGGTCGGCGTGGAGGAGGGCGCCTGCCGGGCGCTCAACCAGGGCTTCGTGCACGCCCAGGAGCAGGGGCGGCCCGCCGTCTGGCTGAAGGCCGGCATGAGCCTGGACGGCCGCATCGCCGACGCCTTCGGGCACAGCCGCTGGATCACCGGCCCCGCCGCCCGCGCCGCCGGCCACGCCCTGCGCGACGCCGCCGACGCCGTCCTGGTGGGCAGCGGCACCCTGCTGGCCGACGACCCCTCGCTGAACACCCGCGAGCTGGCCGGCGGCCGCGACGCGCTGCCGGTGGTGCTGGACACCGCGCTGCGCTGCCCCGCGGACGCGCGCGTGCTCACCGCCGGGCGCCGCCCCCTGCTGCTGGTCGCCGCCGACGCCGCGGAGCGGGACCTGCCCGCCGACATCGTGCGGCTGCCGCGGGATCCGGCGGGCGGCCTGGACCTGCGCGCGGCGCTGCACGCGCTGCTGGCCCGGGGCGTGCACACCGTCCTGGTCGAGGGGGGCGGCCGCGTGCACCGCAGCTTCCTGGCCAGCGGCCTGGTCGACCGGGTCCACCTCTTCGTCGCCCCCTCGGTGCTCGCCGGCGGTCCCGGCTGGGTCCAGGGCGCGCCCTTCCCGCTCGCCGACGCCCCGCGCCTGCGGCTGGACGCGGTGCGCCCGGTGGGCGAGGATCTGCACCTCGAGCTGGTCCCCGCCGGGCAGGAGGCCTGAGTGTTCTCCGGCATCGTCGAGGACCTGGGCACCCTGGTCGCCTGGACCCCCCGCGGCCAGGGGCGCACCCTGGTCATCCGCACCGCCCTCCCGCTGGGCCCCGGCCCCGGGGCCGCCGAGCCCGGTCGCCGCGTCAAGCTGGGCGACTCGATCGCCGTGATGGGCGCCTGCCTGACGGTCGAGGAGCTGTCCCCCGCAGGCGACGCCGGCGGCACCTTCACCGTCGCGGCGGGTCGCGAGACCATCGAGCGCACCGCCATCGGCGCCCTGGCGGTCGGCGACCGCCTCCACCTGGAGCGCGCACTGCGCCTGGGCGACCGCCTGGACGGCCACATCGTCAGCGGCCACGTCGACGGCCTGGGCCGCCTGCGCTCGATCCAGGAGCAGGCCGAGTCCTGGGTCCTGTGGATCGAGGCGCCCGCCGTGCTCTCGCCCTACCTGGCCGAGAAGGGCAGCGTCTGTGTCGACGGCGTCAGCCTGACCGTCAACGAGGTCGACGGCCCGGCGACCGGCCCCTGCGCGCTGCGCGTCAACGTCATCCCCTTCACCGCCCGCAGCACGGCCATCGCCGGCTACCGCGCCGGGCGCGCGCTCAACCTCGAGGTCGACCTGCTGGCCCGCTACCTGGAGCGCCTGCTCGGCGCGCGGGGCGGGACGGGGGACGCCGGGCGGGCTAGGCTCAGCCCCGAGCGCCTGGTCGAGCTCGGCTTCGGCCCGCCCCCCCGCGGCCACGCCGGCTGAGCCCCCGCCCCCCCTTCTCCGCAATCCTCCGGGAGCACCCGATGGCATTCGAGGTCATGCACGCCGATCCGCTCAAGCGGGTCGAGCTCGCGATCGAGGACATCCGCGCCGGCCGCATGGTCATCCTCGTCGACGACGAGGACCGCGAGAACGAGGGCGACCTGACGATGGCCGCCGACGCCGTCACGCCCGAGGCCATCAACTTCATGGCCCGCCACGGCCGCGGCCTGATCTGCCTGACCCTGACGGCCGACCGGGTCCGCCGCCTGGGCCTGCCCATGATGGCCCAGAACAACCAGAGCCCCTACGGCACCGCCTTCACCGTCTCCATCGAGGCGCGCGAGGGCGTGTCCACCGGCATCAGCGCCGCCGACCGCGCCCACACCGTCCGCACCGCGATCGACCCCAGCAAGGGCCCGCAGGACCTGGTCACCCCCGGCCACGTCTTCCCCCTGCGCGCCCGCGACGGCGGGGTGCTGGTGCGCACCGGCCAGACCGAGGGCAGCGTCGACCTCGCGCGCCTGGCCGGCCTGACCCCCGCCGGCGTCATCTGCGAGATCATGAAGGAAGACGGCGAGATGGCGCGCATGCCCGACCTGCAGGAGTTCGGGCGGGAGCACCACCTGCGCATCGTCACCGTCGCCGACCTGATCCGCTGGCGGATGCGGCACGAGGTCCTGATCCAGCGGGCGCTGGAGGGCGTCCTGCCCGTGCCCGGCCTGGGCGAGTTCCAGGCGCGCGTCTACCGCTGCCAGTCCGACGAGACCCTGCACCTGGCGGTCTGGAAGGGGGATCTCTCGGTCGACGAGCCGGTGCTCTGCCGGGTCCAGGCCAGCGATCCCATCGGCGACGTCTTCGGCTCGGCCCACGTCGACAGCGGCGCCCACATCGACAAGGCGCTGCAGCGCATCCAGCGCGAGGGCCGCGGCCTGGTCATCTACATGCACCTGGGCGGCGGCGTGCGCCCCGACGCCCTGCTGGGCCGGATGCGCCGCCACTTCGACCCCTCGCCCGAGGCCCGCCCGCCCAAGCCCGCCGAGAGCGACGGCCTGCGGGAGCTGGGCACGGGCGCCCAGATCCTCGTCGACCTGGGCGTGCGCCGGATCCGCCTGATGACCAACAGCCCGCGCAAGATCTTCGGCCTGGACGGCTATGGCCTGGAGATCGTCGAGCGGGTAGCCCTCGCCGAGCCCGACCCGGCCGGCGCCGACATCCTGGCCCCGCGGCGCATGAGCCGCCTGGGCCTCCCGATCGTGGAGTGAAGATGCCCCGCACCATCGAAGGCCACCTCGTCGACACCGGCGGCCGCTACGCCATCCTCGTCTCCCGGTGGAACGACTTCATCACCGCCCGCCTGCTGGACGGGGCGCTGGACACCCTGCGCCGCCACGGCGTGGACATCGACGCCCGCGTCACCGTGGTCTGGGCGCCGGGCTCCTACGAGCTGCCGCTCGTCGCGCAGAAGCTGGCGAAGTCGGGCGCCTACGACGCCGTCATCGCGCTGGCCTGCGTGATCCGCGGCGGCACCCCGCACTTCGACTTCGTCGCGGCCGAGGTCGCCAAGGGCCTGGCCACCGTCAGCCTCAAGACCGAGGTGCCCGTCATCTTCGGCGTGCTGACCACCGACAGCATCGACCAGGCGGTCGAGCGCGCCGGCACCAAGATGGGCAACAAGGGCGCCGAGGCCGCCCACGCCGCCATCGAGAGCGTGCACCTGCTGCAGCAGCTCGGCCAGGGGGGCTGAGCATGGCCAGCCGCCGCCGCGCGCGAGAATTCGCCCTGCTCGCGCTGTACCAGGCCGACCTGGCCGAGGTGCCGATGCGCCAGGCGCTCGCCCACGTCTGGGCCGAGCAGCTCGAGGGCGGGCTGGAGGGCCGATCGGCCGAGAGCGACGAGGTGGAGTTCGCCCAGCGGCTGGTGCACGGGGTCGAGGGGCGCCGTGCCGAGGTGGACGCGATGATCGACAAGGCCAGCGCCAACTGGCGCCTGGCCCGCATGCCGGTCGTCGACCGCAACATCCTGCGCCTGGCCTGCTTCGAGCTGATGACCTGCGAGGACATCCCGGCGTCGGTGTCGATCAACGAGGCGGTCGAGCTGGCCAAGAAGTACGGCGACAAGGACAGCCGCGCCTTCGTCAACGGCATCCTGGACCGCATCGCCTTCGAGACGGGTCGCGGTGGCCGGCGCCACAAGCGCTGAGGAGCGGGCCGCCCGCACGCTGCGCCGCAACGCGCAGGCGGACGTCGTCATGCTGCTGCTGGCGGCCGGCACCATCCTGCTGTCGGTCCTGATCGAGCCCTCCGACCGCCAGCTCACGCTCTGGGGCTGGGACCTGCCGCCCCTGTGCCTGTGGAAGAACCTGACCGGCTACGACTGCCTGGGCTGTGGCCTGACCCGCAGCTTCACCTACATGGGGCACCTGCGGCTGCTGGACGCCTGGCAGATGCACAAGGCCGGTCCGCTGCTGTGGGGGGTCGTGCTGGCCCAGGTGCCGTGGCGCCTGTCGCTCTTGTGGCGCTACCGCCGCGGGGACGGCGGGTAGACCCGGCGCGCCTCGTGGTTAGCCTGGGCGCGAACCCTACGAGGACCCCATGCCCACCATCACCCTGACCGACGCCGCCATCGACAACCTCCGCCGCCTGCAGGAGGAGATGGAGATGCAAGGCGCCGGGCTGCGCTTCGGCTACACCGGCGGCGGCTGCTCCGGCTACAAGTACGTGCTCGAGCTGGAAGACGAGCCGGTCGAGGGCGACGAGGTGATCGAGGCCGCCCCCGGCGTGCGCGTGTTCCTGAACGCCGAGCACAAGGAGAAGCTCCAGAACTCCGTCATCGACTGGATCGACACGCTGATGGAGCAGGGCTTCCGCATCCAGAACCCCCAGGCCAAGAACGCCTGCGGCTGCGGCGAGAGCGTCGAGCTCTGAGGCGTCAGCGGCCCGGCGCCGGGGCGGCTCGCCTGCCAGGCGCCGTGTCCCGCGCCCGCTGGACCATCGTGCGCATCAAGGCCCGCAGGGCGGCCCGCACCGCGGGATCCTCGCCGTTGGCGACCAGCGCGTCGGCGACCGCCTCCAGGGTGGAGACGGCCTCGCGCCGGGGCTCGCGCCGCACCTTGCCGTAGATCGACGCCTCGGTCGGCCGCAGCAGCACGCGCCCCAGGCGGAGCAGCCAGGGGTTGCGCCACCACATCGTCTTGGCCTGGGCCCAGGTCCCGTCCAGGACGACCAGGCCGGCCCAGGGCGCGGGGTGGGGCGCGCCGGCCCGATCCAGGGACAGGGCGGGCGCCGCGTCCTCGGCCGCGGTGAGCGCGCGTGGCAGCTGGCCCCGCCAGAGCACCGCCCACGCCTCGTTGTCGGCCCGCTCGCCGAGCGCGTCGGACAGCGAGGCCCACATCGTGCCCGGCCGCACGGTCACGGCCTGCGGCAGGCTCATGGCCAGGAGCGGCGCGGTGCCCAGCACCTCGTCGGGCTCCTCGGGGTGCTGCAGGACCAGCACCCGGGTGCGGCTGAGCAGGGGGACCACGCGGTCACAGACGCAGATCCCGGTGGGCTTGTCGCAGCGGGGGCATCGAGGGCTCATGTGGTGGAGCTATCGCGTCCTCCGCTACACTCGCGCGGACCTCGTCCTCCTCCCCCGGTCCTCGCACCCCGGAGCCGCGCGCGCATGTCCCGCACCGACACCCTCGTGCACCGCCTCGCCGACCTCGCCGCTCGACGGGGGGACCAGGTCGCCCTGCGCGAGCCCGCCCCGGGGGGCGGCTTCACCGAGCGCACCTGGCGCGACTACCGCGACCACTCGCGCGAGATCGCCGCCGGCCTGCTCGCCCTGGGCCACGAGCCCGGCGAGTGCGTGGCGCTGGTCGGCGACAACCGCATCGACTGGGTCCTCTGCGAGCTGGGCATCATGTCGGTGCGCGGCATCCCCGCGCCGATCTACACCACCCTGCTGCACGAGCAGGCCGCCTGGATCGTGGACCACGCCCAGGCCCGCATCGCCATCTGCGACGGCAGGGCCCAGCTCGACAAGCTGCGGACTGCCTGGGACCAGGGCCTGCTGCCTCGCCTGGAGCGCATCGTCACCATGGACGCGCTGGAGGTCGACGACCCGCGCGTGAGCAGCCTGGCCGCGCTGCGGGCCGCCGGGCGGGCGAGCGACCCCGCGCGGCTGCAGGCCCGCGTCGACACGGTCTCCCCCGACGAGACGGCCCTGCTCATCTACACCTCGGGCACCACGGGCCTGCCCAAGGCCGTGCAGCTCGACCACCGCGGCATGCTGATGGTCGCCGACGGGCTGCTGCAGCGCGTCCCCGGCGTCAACGACCCCGAGCAGTACGCCGTCGTCTCCTACCTGCCGCTCTGCCACGTCGCCGAGCAGATCTTCACCACCATGCTGCACCTGTCGACCGGCGGGCGGGTGACCTTCTGCGCCGACATGGCCCGGATCAAGGAGGCCCTGCTCGACGTCCGGCCCACCGTCTTCCTGGGCGTGCCCCGCGTCTGGGAGAAGTTCCAGGCGGCGCTCTCCGCCCGCTTCGCCGAGGCCACCGGGCTCAAGGCCCGCCTGCTCGCCTGGGCCCGCCAGGCCGAGCTGGAGGCCTTCCGGGCCCAGGTCGCCACCGGCGTCCCGCAGGCCGGCCTGGCGCGCAAGCTGGCCCGGGCGCTGGTGCTGGACAAGGTCCGGGCCGCGCTGGGCCTGGACCGCCTGGTCATCGCCGCCACCGGGGCGGCCCCGATCGCGCTGGAGACGCTGGAGTTCTTCGCCAGCATCGGCATCGTCGTGCTCGAGGGCTACGGCATGAGCGAGACCAGCGGCGTCGCCACCTCCTCGGACCCCTCGCGGCCGCGCTTCGGGACGGTGGGGCAGACCCTGCCCGGCGTCGAGCTGCGCATCGCCGAGGACGGCGAGATCCTGCTGCGGGGCCGCTCGATGACCCGCGGCTACCTGCGCCAGCCCGAGCAGACGGCCGAGCTGCTCGACGACCAGGGCTGGCTGCACACCGGCGACCTCGGCAGCGTCGACGCCGAGGGCTTCCTGCGGATCACCGGGCGCAAGAAGGACATCATCATCACGGCGGGCGGGAAGAACGTCGCGCCGGCGGAGATGGAGGGCTTCATCAAGCAGATCCCCGGCGTGGCCCAGGCCGTGGTCGTCGGCGACCGACAGCCCTACCTGGGGGCGCTGGTGACCCTGAACCCCGAGACGCTGGCCGAGCTGGCCCAGGCCGCCGGCGTGCCGCTGGGCCCGCCCGCCGCGCTGGCCGCGGACCCGCGGGTCCAGGCCTGGCTGCAGGAGCAGGTCGAGCGCTGCTGCAACCAGAAGGTCGCCCGCTACCAGACCATCAAGAAGGTCCGCATCCTGGAGGCGGACTTCTCGGTCGAGGGGGGTGAGCTGACCCCGACCATGAAGGTCAAGCGCAACGTCGTCTCCGAGCGCTACCGCCAGGAGATCGACTCCCTCTTCGCCTGAGCCGGGCCCCGATGACCGTCGACCCCTCCCTCACCGACCCGACCGACGGCCTGCGCCCGCTGGCCGACCCGGATCCCGAGCTGCGCCGCTGGCTCGACCGCGTCTGCGCCCAGGCCGGCGCCGCGCGCGCCAGCCTCTTCCTGCGGGACCCGAACTCCGGCGAGGCGGTCACGCGCGTCGCCCACCTCGACGAGGTGGCCGAGATCCGCGTGCCGGCCGGGCGCGGCATCGTCGGGGCCGTCATCGACTCGGGGCGGGTGCGCCGCTGGCCCGGCGACGCGCCGCCGCCCGAGGAGGACGTGGTCGTCGCCACCGGCTACCGCCCGCGCACGGTGCTGGCCCTGCCGGTGCGCCTGGACGACCACGTCGTCGGTGTCCTGGAGCTGCTCGACGGTCCCCTGGACGAGCGGGTGGCCCAGCGCGCCGAGCGCATCGTCGAGCGCATGGCCGGCGTGCTGGGCGCCTCGTCGCTGGCCAGCCAGCTCCGCCCGCGGGGGGAGCTGCCCGCGCGCCTGGCCTTCGTGGCCGAGGGCATCGTCGGCGGCTCCAGCAGCCTGCGCGAGGCCTTCCAGCGGGTGGCGCTCGTGGCGCCCACCGAGGCCAGCGTCCTGCTCACCGGCGAGACCGGCACCGGCAAGGAGCTGTTCGCCCAGGCCATCCACGCCAACTCCGGGCGCGCGGGGGGCCCGCTGGTCAAGGTCGACTGCGGCGCCCTGCCCGAGAGCATCCTGGAGAACGAGCTGTTCGGGCACGAGAAGGGCGCCTTCACCGGCGCGGGCGCCGCCACCGCCGGCCGCTTCGAGGAGGCGCACGGGGGCACCCTCTTCCTCGACGAGGTGGGCGAGCTCTCGCTCAAGGCCCAGACCCGGCTCCTGCGCGTGCTCGAGGACCGCGTCGTGCAGCGCCTGGGCGGGGGCCGCTCGCGCTCCGTCGACTTCCGGTTGGTGTCCGCCACCCACCGCGACCTGGGCGCCATGGCGCGCCGGGGCGAGTTCCGCGCCGACCTGCTGCACCGGATCCAGGTCGTGCGGGTGCGCCTGCCCGCCCTGCGCGAGCGCGGCGAGGACGACATCCTGCGCCTCGTCGAGCACTTCGCGCGGGTCCACGCCCGGCGCCACGGCCGCAGCCTGTGCCGGATCCCCCGCGCCACCCAGGACCGGCTGGTCCGCCACCCCTGGCCGGGCAACGTCCGCCAGCTCTCCCACGCCGTCGAGTCGGCCGTGGTGCTGGCCAGCGACGGCGTCTTGCGGCCGGAGCTGTTCGAGATCGAGGAGGAGGACGAGCGCGCGCCCGGCGCCAGCCACCCCTTCGCCGGCCTGCCGAGCGCCGCCGAGCTGGAGGGGCAGTACCTGCGCTGGCTGATGGCCCGCTTCGACGGGCGCAAGGCCGAGGTCGCCCGCGTCGCGGGCATCGGGCGCACCACCCTGTGGCGCAAGCTCAAGGACCTGGGCTTCGAGGTCTGAGGCCCGGCCTGGGCCCCGGCGGGGCCCCGCGGCCGGAAGAGGAGGGGAGAGGCCCGGCGGGAGACGGGCAGGGATGCCGGACCCCTCCCCCGAGGAGCCGGGTGCCACGCCAGGGGAGGGCGGCAGGCGGTGAGATGAATCCGCCTGCCGCCCGCGACATCGGCCCCCCTGGGACACGGGGACGAAGGCGCTGGCGATCCCGCGAGGGGATCGTGAGCGTGGCCGCTCGTCACCTGTTCGTTGCATCGGGCGTGCCAGCCTGAGTGGTTGGCGCATGGTCAGCTGCCATGCGGATCTCTGGCGGACTCGGGGCAGAGGGCTCCGTTGTGTTGTTCCGAAGTGGAACCCGGACGCCCCGATCCGGAACGCTCAGATCGCGCCGCTGGCGCCCTGGCTGGCGTCGAGGATGCCGCGCCAGCCGAAGCTGAGCCACTCGCCCTCGGGCAGGGCGCGCAGGACCCGGCGCTCCCGGCCGTCCATCTCGCGCTCGAGCAGCGCCCCGCTGCGCGCCGGCTCCAGGATGAGCCCGTGCTCGGCGTCGACCCAGGTGTTCGGCGCCAGCCCCGTCACCTCGTGCACCACCTCGCAGGCGTGCACGTCCACCCACAGGATCGTGCAGCGGTCGCCCTCCGGCAGGCGCATCGCGCAGTGCTGGCCGCCGGTGATCCCCCAGAGCTGGTCCACCGGGACGTTGACCGTGAGCACGTCGCGCCCCTCGCCCGGGCGCCCCTGGCGCAGCGCCTCGCCCAGGTCGTAGTGGCCCAGCACGCCGTCCTCGTCCATCACCAGCAGGTCCGGTCGCCGGTTGACGAAGGCCATCGCCTTGATGGGCACGTCGGCCAGGGGGACCGGGGCGGGCACGGCGTCGCGGCCGGTCGCCGGGTCGAGCACCTTCACGGCGCCCTTGGGCGTCACCACGCCCAGCCAGGTCCCGCCGTTGCTGAGCGCCATCGCCCGGGGCCACTCCAGCTCGAAGCCCTTGTTCTGCGCCAGGTCCCACCAGCGCAGGCCGCCCCGCTTGAGCAGCACGGCCACCACGTTGCCGCCGACGCCGACCGCCGCGCAGCCGCTGCTGGTCGGGCCGGCGTCGAAGACGCGCTTGCCCCGCTTGCAGTCGAAGACCTGCACCGGCCCGCGCTGGGGCACCACCACCGCCAGGCGGCCGTCGCGGTCGACGTGCACCTCGCGCGGCGCCCCGTCGGCCTGCAGCTCCAGCTCCCGCCGGTTCCCCCGCCAGACCGCCACGGAGGCGCCGTGGGCCGCCAGCCGGGTCTCGCCGAAGCCGCCCACGCAGGTCACCGGCCCGGCGCTGGCGCCGCTGCCGCCGCCGTGCATCAGGCCGTCGCTGCCGGCGACCTTGATGCCCTGGTGGGTCCACACGGCGGCCCCGGTCGGGTCCGGCGCGCCGTGCTTGAGGCTGCCCGAGGGCTGCAGGTCGGGCAGCGTGAAGGTGTGCACGCTGCGCTGGGTGACCGCGCCGGCCTGCTGCCCGTCGGGCGAGAGGATCAGGCTCTGGATGCCCGAGCCGCCGCGGGTGGCGAAGCTGGCGATCAGCGCGCCGTCGGCGACCCGCAAGAGCGAGATGCCCGCCTGGCCGGCCGCGACGATCATCGTCCCGTCCAGGGTGAACACCGCCCGGTCGGCGGGCATCTGCAGCTTGTCCATGTACAGGGCCTGCAGGCTCATCAGGTCCATCAGCCGCGGCTGCCCCTGGTCGTCCATCGCCAGCAGCCGCTGCCCGCGCGGGTCGAACTGGACCGTGTCCCCCCCGAAGCCCTGCCAGGCGGCGGTGCGCTGGCCGTTCTCCAGGTCCCACAGCCGCACCAGCCCGTCCTTGGCGATGGTCGCCAGCGTGCGCCCCTCGGGCGACAGCGCCACGCCGCGCATCGCCCGGATACGCCCCCGCGCGCCCTCCCGCGCCTCCTGGAACACGGCCAGCCCGTTGTCGCAGCGGTAGACGCCCACGGTGCCGGCCTCGTCGCCCACGGCGACCATGCTGGCGCCGGCGATCAGGCCCAGCGCGCCGCGCACTCCCTCGCCGGGGTGGAAGACCAGCTGCGGCGTGCTCTCGCCGGGGCGCTGCACCGCGACCACCCCCGCCGCGTCCGCCGTCGCCATGGCGCCGGTGTGGGGGTCGTAGCAGGCCGCCGTGATGGCGACGTCGTGCACGTTCGGACAGAACTGGTCGACCAGCGACGGCATCCTCTCGCCTCCGGGCCTGCCGGCCCCCGCCGACGATCGGCAGCGTGCGCAGCGCGGCGGCGGATTGTAACCTCTCGCTCCCGCTGGCCCGCCCCCTGGCGCGGGCGCGGGCACGGAGCTGCGTGGCCGACCACATCGCCCTGCTGCTGCACATGCACCAGCCGGAGTACCGCGACCCGGAGACCGGGCGCCCCCACATGCCCTGGGTGCGGCTGCACGCCTGCCGCGGCTACACCGACGTCCCCGTGCTGGCGGCCGAGGCGGGGGCCCAGCCGACCATCAACGTCGTGCCCTCGCTGCTGCTGCAGCTGCAGGCCTACCGGGAGGGCGGCACCGACCACTGGGAGCAGCTCTCGCGCCTGCCCGCCGAGGAGCTGCACGGAGAGGACCTGCAGTTCGTCCGCCAGCGCTTCGTGCACGGCCACCCGTCGATGCGGCTGCAGTCGCCGCGCTACGCCGAGCTGGCCGGCCGGGCCGAGGGGCTGCGGGACCCCCGCGAGCTGCGGGATCTGCAGGTCTGGAGCAACCTGGCCTGGATGGGCAGCGTCGCGCGGCGCGACCCGCTCGTCGCCGCGCTGGTGGAGCAGGACCGCGGCTTCTCGCACGACCAGCTCCTGGCGCTCATGGACACCCAGCGGCGCCTGGTGGCCGGCGTGCTCGACCTGTGGCGCGCCCACCCCTCGCTGTCCTGCTCCCCCCTCTGCCACCCGATCCTCCCCCTGCTGGTCGACTTCCGGCACGCCCGCCGCTGCATGCCCCACCTGCCCGCCGACCTCGGCCTCGCCGGCACCTTCGCCTGGCCCGAGGACGCGCTGCGACAGCTCACCGAGGGCCTGGACGTCTGCGAGCGCCTGCTCGGCCGGCGCCCTCCCGGCTTGTGGCCCTCGGAGGGCTCGGTCTCGCCCGAGGTGCTCGACCTGGCCGCCCGCGCCGGCTTCACCTGGGTCGCCTCGGACGAGGAGATCCTCCATCGCAGCGACCGCGACCGCCCGGCCCGCCTGGACGGTCCCTGGGTCCGCGCCCGGGACGAGGCGGGGCTGCGCCTGGCCTTCCGCGACCACGGGCTCTCCGACCGCGTCGGCTTCGTCTACGCCACCTGGCCCGGCGCGGCCGCCGCTGCCGACCTGCTGCACGGCGCGCAGGAGCGCTGGGGCTACGGTCCCGGCGCCGTCCCCGTCATCCTCGACGGCGAGAACCCCTGGGAGTCCTACCCCGACGCCGGCCAGGCCTTCCTCCAGGCCCTCTTCTCCAGCGGGCGCGTCTGCTCCATGGACGCCTTCTGCCAGGCGCCCGCCGCCGGGCGCGTGCACCGGCTGCACACCGGATCGTGGATCGACGGGGACTTCCGCATCTGGGCCGGCGACCCCGAGGACCGCGCCGGCTGGGCCCTGCTCGCCGCCCTGCGACGCGCCTGGGAGCAGGCCGGCCGCCCCGAGGCCGCCTGGCCCCACCTGGCCAACGCCGAGTCCAGCGACTGGACCTGGTGGTTCGGGCCCGAGCACCACACCGAGGTCGCCGACCTCTTCGACGCCCTCTTCCGCGCGCACCTCGCCGCCGGCTGGCTGGCGCTGGGCCAGGAGCCCCCCGCCGAGCTGGGCGCGCCGCTGCTGGGCGCCGGCGAGGACGCTGGCCTGCTGCTGCCCCACGACGTCGTCGCGCCTCGCCTCAACGGCCACCTGCACCCCTCGGACTGGGCCGGCGCCGCCGCGCTGCCGCCGCCCCAGCAGGGCAGCATGTCGCGCGGGAAGTCCTGGCTGCTGGGCGGCGCGGTCGGCGTCGGCGGCGGCTACCTGCACCTGCGCCTGGACGTGCCCGGCGAGCCCCCCGAGCTGGTGCTCGAGCGCAAGGACCTGCCCCCCATCGTCCTCTCCGAGGCGCTGTACCCGCGGGATCCGCCGGCCGACCCGCGGGCTGCCCGCGTCGCCGTCTCGCGGGCTGCCGGCCTGATCGTCGCCGCCGTGCCCTGGTCCGGCGGCGAGGTGTACCTGGCGATCCGCTCGCCCGACGGGCACCGCCACCCCGCCGAGGGCTGGTTCGTCCTCCGGCCCCCCCCGGCGGCCCTCTCCGCGCCCTGAGACCCCGCGTGACCGACCCGGTCGGCTCGCTCTGATAGGCTTCCAACCCCCCCCATGGCAGGGCCGGATGCGCCAGATCTCCCTCATCCTGGTCATCACCGACCAGCTCGTCCCCGGCGAGCGGGAAGAGCGCGTCGCGCGCGTCTTCGAGCGCGTGTGGCGCCCGCTGCTGGAGGCGCTGGAGGGCAGCCCCTCGGTGCGGCTGGCGCTGCACCTGTCCGGTCCGCTGGGCGACTGGATGGACGCCGAGCAGCCGCGCAGCCTGGACCGCCTGGCGGCCCTGGTCGAGCGCGACCAGGTGGAGATCATCGGCGGATCCCCGGCGGGCGCCGCGCTGCAGGCCCTGCCCGAGCGCGACGCCACCGCCCACCTGCAGGGCGCGGCGCGCTGGGCCCAGGCCCGCCTGGGGACCAAGGTCCGCGGCGCCTGGCTGGGCGGCGGCGGCTGGGACGGTGGCCTGCCCCGCCTGCTGGCGCGCGCGGGCGTGCACTACACCTTCGTCGATCGCAACCTGCTGGAGACCGGCGGCCGCGACTGTGACGGGCGGGCCCCCTGGTACGTCGCCGAGCGCGAGGGCGCCGCGGTGGGCGTGCTGCCGCTGGACCCGCGCCTGCCGACGCTGCTGCCCTGGGCCCTGCCGCGCTACCTGGCCCACGAGCTCAAGGCCCGCGCCCTGGCCGGCGAGCGCTTCGTGACCGCCGCCGTGCCCGGCGAGCACCTCGGCCTGGCCCACGGCTCGCGCCACTGGTGCTGGAACGGCGACCGCGCCTGGGTCCCCACCCTGCTGCGGATGCTGCGCCAGCAGGCGGTCTGGCTGCGGACCCTGCTGCCCCGCCAGGCCATCGACGGCCAGCGGCCCGGCGGGCGGGTCTACCCCTCGACCGGCACGACCGGCTCCGGCGGCGTCGAGGCCCTGCCTGCCCACCTGGGGCAGGTCTGGCAGCGGCTGCGACGCGACCTGGACGTGGGCATCGACCCCAACCTGCTGCGCTTCGGTCGCTGGGTCGTCGGGCCGCCGTGGGAGGCGCACCTCGCCCGCCGGGACGAGGCCAACCAGCTCCACAAGCGCATGCTGCGCACCAGCGCCGCGCTGCACCGCCTCCGCCGCCAGCTCAAGGACGAGCGCACCGGGCGGGTCGACCCGGCCCGACAGGCCGCCTACGACCAGGCGCGCGGCTGGCTCTACGCGGGTCAGGCCGGCGGTGTCCTGCACGGTGGCCCCGCGGGGGGCATCGACCGCCCCGACCTGCGCCACGCCGCCTGGCGGGCGCTGCTCACCGCCGAGGACCTGGTGCGCCATGCCCTGGGCGAGGCCGAGGGCATCCACCACGAGATCCTCGACGTCGACTCCGACGGCCACCGGGAGGTCGTGGTCACCACGCCCTGGTTCTCGACCGTCGTGCGCCCGGCCATGGGCGGCGCGCTCGGCGAGCTGGGCCTGTGGCGGAAGGGCAACCTCGCCGCCTGCCTCCGCCGCCAGGAGGAGAGCTGGCACGCCCAGATCGCCTTCGCCGCCCAGCTCCCGGTCCTGGTCGAGGACGACGGCCGGGTCCACGGCGCCGACGCCGACGACGAGGAGACCGACGAGGAGGAGCTGCTGGTCGACGGCCACGAGGTGACCTCGTCGGAGGTGCACACCGAGAACCTCGAAGACGTCAGCCTGCCCGAGCCTCCCCCCCTGCCGGTGCCCGAGGGCGACCTGACCGGCGCGCTGGCCCAGGATCGCCACCATCGCCTGCTGTTCCAGGAGCACTTCCTGGGCGCGGGGGCCCGCCTGGAGAGCCTGCGCCGCGACCAGCACCCGCAGGAGGGCGACTTCCTGGACGAGCCCTACGCCTTGATGTCGGCGGAGCGGCGGGACGGCGACGAGGTCCAGGTCGCCCTCTCCCGCGAGGGGGTCGTGGTCTGCGACGGCGTCCAGCGGCTGGTGCGGGTCCTCAAGCGCTACACCTTCCGCAGGGACGCGCCCGTGGTCGAGGTCAGCTACGAGGTGGCCAACCGCTACCGCGAGCCCGTCCGCAGCCGCTTCGCCGTCGAGCTCAACCTGGGCATCGACGGCGACGACGAGCGCGCCCGCTTCCTGCACGCCGGGGAGCGTCACAGCCTGCTCGACCAGGACGGGACCTGGGAGCGCTGCGGCGAGCTCGCCCTGGTGTGGGGCGACCAGGGCCTGCGCCTGCGCCTGCAGTGCAGCGAGCCAGCCCAGCTCTACTTCTACCGCCTGCGCAGCGTCGTGCGCACCTGCGAGGGCTACCACGAGGAGTCGCAGGGCACCTGCCTCCTGCTGGCCTGGGACCTCGACCTCTGGGGCGAAGAGAAGCGCCGCTTCGAGCTCAGCCTGGCCGTGGAGAGCGTCGATCCGGCCGGCCCGGGGCGCGTCGCGGGGCATTAAGGGGCGCCGCCCCCCGCCGAGGTGCCCATGCCGACCGGTAGCTTCGTCCTCGCCCTGCACGGACACATGCCCTGGGTGCTCGGCCACGGCCGCTGGCCCCACGGCGAGCACTGGCTGTTCGAGGCGGCGCTCGGCGTCTACCTGCCGCTGTTGGGCATGGTGGAGGAGGTGCACGCCGCGGGCGCGCGGGCGGGCTTCACCCTGGGCCTGACGCCGGTGCTGCTGGAGCAGCTCACCGCGCAGCGCTTCCAGGACGGCTTCGATCGGTACCTCGACGATCGCCTGGCGCGGGCCCGCCGCGACGCGCAGAACCCCCACCTGCGGCACCTCGCCGAGCGCTGGGAGGCCTGGTTCCTGGCGCAGCAGCAGCGCTGGCGGGCCGCCGAGCGCGACCTGCCCGCCGCCTTCGGCGCGCACGCCCGCGGCGGCCGCATCGAGCTGCTGACCTCGCTGGCCACCCACGGCTACGCGCCCCTGCTGCTGCACGACGCCAGCGTCCGGGCCCAGCTCTCGGCGGGGCTGGCCATCAGCGAGCGCACCCTGGGCTTCCGCCCCACCGGCATCTGGCTGCCGGAGTGCGCCTACCGCCCGGCGGGCCCCTGGACGCCGCCCGTGCTGCACGGCGACTCCCGCAATCGCCTCGGCGTGGAGCAGATCCTGGCCGAGCAGGGCGTCACCCACTTCTTCGTCGACGCCCACCTCGCCCGCGGCGCGCTGTCCGAGGGGCTGATGGACGAGCAGGGCTTCACGCGCATCGGCTGGCACGCCGCCAGCCAGGATCCCAACCTGTGGCGCAACGTCATGCGTCCGCAGCGCGTCGGCAGCCACGGCGGCCCCTCCGACGTCGTCGCCTTCGCCCGGCACCCCGAGGTCAGCGAGACCGTCTGGTCCGGGCAGGTCGGCTACCCCGGCGACGGGCGCTACCTGGAATTCCACAAGAAGGAGAGCGACGAGGGCCTGCGCTACTGGCGGGTCACCGGCCGCGACGTCGGCCTGGGGGGCAAGCACCTCTACGACCCCGACGCCATCCCCGGCGCCCTGCACGAGCACGCCCAGCACTTCGCCCACACCGTCAAGCGCATCCTGGCCGGCCACCACGCCCACACCGGTCACCAGGGCGCCGTCGTCGCCACCTTCGACGCCGAGCTGTTCGGCCACTGGTGGTTCGAAGGGCCCCGCTTCCTGCGCGACGTGCTGCTGACCCTGCACCACGACCCCGACGTGATGGTCCAGACCGCGCGCGAGCGCAGGGACAGTCACCCGCCGGAGATCGTGGTGCGCCTGCCCGAGGGGAGCTGGGGCGAGGGCGGGGACCACCGCGTCTGGTTCCGCGACAGCTACCGCTGGGTCTGGGAGACCGCCTACCGCTCCGAGGACCGCTTCCTCGGGCTGCGCTGGCGGGTCTCCCAGGCGCGGGGCGCGCGGCAGCGCCGGGCGCGGCCGTGGCTGGAGCACGCCGCGCGCGAGCTGCTGCTGCTGCAGTCCAGCGACTGGCCCTTCGTCATCACGACCGGCGGCGCCGTCGACTACGGCTGGCAGCGCATCTGCGGGCACCAGGTGCGCTTCGACCGCTGCTGCCAGGCCGTCGAGGACGCCCTGGCCGGGCGGCAGAGCGACCCCATCCTCAAGGCCGAGCTGAAGCTGGCCCTGCAGGTCGACGGCTGGCAGCAGGTCGTCGACCCGGAGTGGTGGCGGGAGTAGCCGCCGGCCGGCGCTCCTTCCCCCCGTGATAGGCACATCGCCCGCCCCTGGAGCGCCCATGGCCTCGCCCCTCACCGTCGTCAGCGTCAGCGCCGAGGTCACGCCCTGGTCCAAGGTGGGCGGCCTGGCGGACGTCGCCGCCGCCCTGCCCGTCGCCCTGGCCGGGCGAGGTCACCACGTCATCGGCGTGGCCCCCCGGTACCAGGAGTACGACCACGCCTGGGACACCCAGCGCACCGCGCGCTTCGGCCTGTTCGGCCAGATGCTGGAGGTCCGCTACTTCCACGCCCGCATCGGCCAGGTCGACCGCATCTTCGTCGACCACCCGGTCCTGCGCCGCGGCGGGATCTACGGCGACCACAACGGGTCCTACCCCGACAACCTGCTGCGCTTCGCCCTGCTCTCGCGGGCCGCGATGGAGGCCCCCTACAGCGTCGGCCTGCAGATGCCCCCCGACGGCGCCGACACCATCTACCTGGCGCACGACTGGCACGCCGCGCTGGTGCCGCTCTACCTGGCGGCCCGCTACCGCGCCCACGGCAGCCGGACCCGCGCCCGCTCCATCCTGGCCATCCACAACATGGCGCACCAGGGCGTCTACGGCCGCGGCGACTTCGGCGGCCTGGACCTGGAGCCCCGCTGGTGGAGCACCCTGGAGATGGGCGGAAACATGAACCTGCTCAAGGGTGGGATCATGGCGGCGGATCGCCTGACCACCGTCTCCCCGCGCTACGCCTGGGAGATCCGCACCGCCGAGGGGGGCTTCGGCCTGGACGGCGTGCTGCGCCTGCGCGGTCCGGTCGTCCAGGGCGTGCTCAACGGGCTGGACACCGTCGAGTGGGACCCGGCCACCGACCCGCACCTGCCCGCGCGCTACGACGTGCGCGACCTCTCGGGCAAGGCCACCTGCAAGGCCGCCCTGCAGCAGGAGCTGGGCCTGCCCGTCGACCCCGCCGCCCCCCTGGTCGGCTTCGTCGGGCGCCTGGACTGGCAGAAGGGCGTCGACCTGCTGGTCGAGGCCATTCCGTGGCTGCGGTCCCAGGGGGCCCAGGTGGTGGTCCTCGGCTCCGGCTCGCCGGACCTGGAAGATGCCCTGCGCCGCGTGGCGGGCCCCACCGTCCGTCCTTGGATCGGCTTCTCCGGCCCCCTGGCCCACCGGGTGACCGCCGGATGTGACATCCTGGTCGTGCCCAGCCGCTTCGAGCCCTGCGGCCTGACGCAGCTCCAGGCCATGCGCTACGGCACCGTGCCCGTCGTCGCCGCCACCGGCGGCCTGGTCGACACCGTCTCTGTCTACGATCCCCTGTCCCAGGACGGCACCGGCTGGCACTTCCACCCCGGACAGACCCACGACCTGGTCCTGGCCCTGGGCAACGCCCTGCACACCCTGCGCCACTGGCCCGACAGCTTCCGCGGCATCGTCCGCCGGGGCATGGCCCGCGACTGGTCCTGGGAGCGCCCGGCCGCCGAGTACGAGACCCTGATGCGCGTCGCCCTCGGGCAGTAGGGTGGCAGGCAATAGGGTGTCAGGCAATACGTTATAATACCTGTTCCACTCCCTCCAGCCGCCGCGCCGCCCCCTGCCGGTCGCGCCACCAGCCTTCGGGCACACCGCCCACCAGGTTGTCCGGGTCGAGCAGCGACAGCCGGCTCATCCCCGCCGCCGCGCCTTGAGGTCGAGGTAGCGCTGGAGCACGGCCAGGGCCAGCCCGTCCGCCGGCGAGGACACCACCTCGATCCCCTGCGCCCGCAGCCGCCCGGCCAGCGCCTGGTTGTCGTGGGCCAGCCGCATCGCGCTCACCTTCGCGTAGGCGCCCACGACGTCCGGGGGCACCCCCCGCCCGTGCGCCCACAGCCCGGGATCCTCCAGGTTCACCAGCACCGGGTGGTGCCGCCGCCCCAGCCCCGCCATCGCCCGGCCCAGCGCCTCGGCCCCCACCAGGTCGCCCACCGAAGTGCACATCACCGCCAGGCTGCGTCGCGGCAGGTCCCGCGCCGTCCAGGCCACCACCCCCTCGTAGTCGGGCTCCTCCAGGTCCGCCTGCAGGGCGTGCACCGCCTCGAAGGCCTCCGCCACCCCCGCGCCGCGCCGGTCCACCCGCACCACCGCGCGCACCTCCTTGCTGAACAGAACCAGGGTGGCGCTGTCCCCCTGGGCCCGCACCACCCGCACCAGCGCCAGGACGACGGCCAGCGTGTGATCGAGCTTGCTCATCCGGCCCGCCAGCGCCGCCATCGGCCGCCCGCAGTCCACCAGGACCAGCGTGTGCTGGTGCTGCTCCCAGGCGTCCTCCCGCACGACGGGCACCATCCGCCGCGCCGTCTGCTTCCAGTGGATGCTGCGCTGCGGATCGCCCGCCCGGTACTCCCGCAGCGCGTACAGCTCCGCCGAGAAGCCCCGCCGCTGGACGACGTTCGCGCCCGTCCGCCGCTGCAGCGCCTGCCGCAGCAGCAGCCCCGCCTCGCCCTCGAGGTGCGCCCGCGGGAACACCCGCACCGACTGTCCATGCGCCGCCCCCGGCTCCACCTCCCGACCGGCCCAGCACAGCCCCCACGGCCCCTGCACCCGCAGCGCCAGCGGGGCCAGGCGCTGCGCGCCACGCCGCAGGGGCACCAGCGGGATCTGCACCTCACCCGCCCCGCGCAGCACCATGGACAGATCCACCGGCGCCTCGGTCAGCCGCGGCCCCAGCACCTCGCGCCCCCGGACCACGACCGGCCGCGTCGCCTCCGTGGACAGTCGCAGCCGCAGGACCACCGCCTCGCCCTGGTGCAGCACCGCCGGCAGCTCTCGTCGCACCTCCACCGCCGTCCGCGCCGCCCGCCGTCCGTCCACCACCACCAGCGCCAGCACCAGCGCGTCGAAGGCCAGCGCCAGCCCCCCCAGCCAGGGCGAGACGAAGCCGGCGATCGACAGCAGGCTCACCAGCCCGAGCAGGCCGAAGGCCCGGGCCGTGGGGAGCAGGGCGCCCGAGAGGACCGCCGGGTCGCTCACCGCGGGACCGGCAGCCCGTCGAGCAGCTCGGCGAGCACCTCGGCCGCGCCGTGGCCCTCCAGCTCGGCGTCGGGGCTCAGCACCAGCCGGTGCGCCAGGACCGGCGCCGCCAGCCGCTTGATGTCATCGGGGATGACGAAGGCCCGCCCCTCCATGGCCGCCCAGGCCCGCCCGGCCGCCAGCAGCGCCAGGCCCGCCCGCGGGCTCGCCCCCGCCAGCAGCCGGGGCGCCTGCCGCGTCGCGCCCACCAGCTCCCGCACCCAGCGCAGCACCTTGTCCTCGACGTGTACCTGCCGCAGCAGCGCCTGGAAGGCCGCCAGCTCCCCCTCGGCGAAGACCGGCTCCACCCGCACCGCCTGCGCCGTCAGCCCCAGCCGTCCGTCCAGGTAGCGACGGTAGACCTCGATCTCGTCGGCGGGCTCGGGGTAGCCCAGCACCACCCGGGCCAGGAAGCGGTCGAGCTGCGCTTCGGGCAGGGGGTAGGTCCCCTCGTGGTCCAGCGGGTTCTGGGTGGCCAGCACGAAGAAGGGCGGCGCCAGCGGGTGCGTCGTGCCGTCGATCGTGACCTGCCGCTCCTCCATGGCCTCCAGCAGGGCCGCCTGGGTCTTCGGGGGCGTGCGGTTGATCTCGTCGGCCAGCAGCACCTGGGTGAAGACCGGACCCCGCTGGACCCGGAACTCGCCCCTCTGGAAGTCGAAGATGCTGGTGCCGACGATGTCGGCCGGCATCAGGTCGGGCGTGAACTGGATGCGGGTGAAGGACAGGCCCAGCGCCTGCGCCAGGCTGCGCGCCAGCAGGGTCTTGGCCAGGCCCGGCACCCCCTCCAGGAGCACGTGCCCCTGGGCGAGCAGCGCGGCCAGGACCTCGTCCACGGCGGCCTGCTGCCCGATCACGGCCTGTGCGAGGGTGGCGCGGAGCGCCTGGATCCGGCCGGCGAGGTCGTCGAGGGAGGGGGGCATCCGGCGCTCCAGGGGGCAGGGCAGGGGAGGGCGCAGTGTGGCAGAGGCGAGCGGCGCATGGGAGGCGCCGGCCCCGGGCAGGGCCGGCGGGGCGGGCGGGGCAGGCGGGGCGGGCAGGACGCCGCGGGGGTGCGGTGGCGGAGCCTGCGCGGGTGGGCCATGCTGCTGCCCTCGACCACGCCCGTCTCCCACCCCCCGGGGCCCCATGATCACCGTCCTGCTCTGCCTCCTCGCCGCCCGGGCCAACGACCTGCCCTCCGATGACGCCGACGACGGGGAGCCGGGCGAGGTGGGGCCGCAGCACATCATCAACGGACAGTCCGCCGCCGAGTCCGACTACCCGATGACCGGCGGCGTGCTGGTGGACGGCGAGGTGCGCAGCGGCGGCTACGCCCTGCCGATGCTGATGTGCTCCTCGACCCTCATCGCGCCGGACGTGGTGCTGCTCGCCGCACACTGCGTCGACCTGGTGTTGTTCGAGTACTACTTCCCCGGGCTGCGGGACCCCAGCTTCGTCTGGACCCGGCAGGCCGATCTCACGGCCTGGGACGGCAGCTCCGAGCAGCCGTTGCCCACCGACGGGGTCCCCGCCAGCAACTGGGTGCTGCACGAGGACTACGACATCTACGACTACGGCATGGGCATCACCCAGAACTTCGACATCGCCCTGCTCTTCCTCGACGAGCCCGTCCTCGACGTGCAGCACGCCTTCCCCATCTCGCCGGCCGAGGCCTCGCAGATCGTCAAGGGCGCCGAGGTGGAGGTCGTCGGCTGGGGCCAGCAGACCAGCGACCCGATGCCGCCGGCGGGCACCTACGGCGTGAAGATGATGGGCACCTCCCACATCTCGCTGGTGGGCGAGTGGGAGATGCAGATCGGCGCCGACGTGGACGACGTGCGCAAGTGCCACGGGGACTCCGGCGGGCCCACCTTCCTGCACGTGGACAGCACGACCCCCGAGTCGCTGCGGGTCATCGGCGTGACCTCGCACGCCTACGACCAGAGCGACTGTCGACGCACCGGCGGCGTGGACACGCGCGTCGACGCCTACCTCGAGTGGATCGACGCGCAGATGCGGGCGGCCTGCGCCGACGGGCGCCGCTCCTGGTGTGACCAGGAGGGCATCATCTACGCCGAGGACGCAGGCGGAGACGGGGGCGCGGCGGACGGGGGCG
>JAKLKF010000061.1 GCA_023150805.1 Myxococcota bacterium
TCGCCAACCCCGCGGGCGAGGCGCGCCCCGGCCCCGTGGCGCGACGGGTGGACGCTATGGGCTACAGGCTGCTAGCGCCGGCGGAAGGCGACCACGTCCCGGGGGCCGTCCCCTCCCTCGACGGTCCAGCGACCGACCTGTTCGAAGGCGGGAGCGGCCTGTACCAGCACCTGGTCGATGGGCGGCACCTGCGAGAGGTCGTAGTGGTCCTGGGACAGCTCCTCGCGGACCTGCTCGGCCGTCGGCCAGGCGCCACCTGGGGGCCCGACCCACAAGAGCGCGTCGATCGCGTCGATGTTCTCGTAGCTCCCCGTCGGGTCGAGCACGACGCCGCGCACCGGCACGGCGGGCCAGGCCTCTCGCGCCGCCAGGACCACGAAGCCCTCGAACAGGGTGGAGTCCTGGCTGAAGATGGCGACGTGGGCGGGCCGGCCCAGCGCCTCGGTCGCCTGGGACAGCGGCCAGCGCTGCATGTTGGGGGGCCGGGCCAGGGTGTGCCGGGGCGCGACCCAGGCCTCGGGCAGCCAGGGGCCGCCGCCCGGCAGCAGCCCGACGCCGGTGGAGAGGAAGGACCACAGCCCGCCCGCCAGACCCAGCCACGCCAGGCGACGGTGACCGCCGGCGAGCACCGCCAGCGGCACCAGCAGGGGCAGGGTGTAGAAGACCTGCTTCTTGGCGACGAGGGTGAAGAAGGCCCCGGCCAGGGCGACGGTCGCCACCAGGGGCAGGCGGGGGTCGTCCAGCCGCGGCCGCCGGACCAGGCGCGCCGCCGCGGCGAGCAGGCCGACCCCCATGACCCCACCGAGCACCGGCCCGGCCTGCGAGTCGACCAGGGACAGCGGGTAGTACAGCAGGGCCAGCGGGCCCTCGGTCGCGTGGAGCTGGCCGGCGGCGTCGATCTCCCCGACCGGCGCCTGGGAGAGCAGCTCGTCGGCGTGGCGCAGGAAGAACTCGCGGTACCAGGCGGCCGACCACAGCAGGGCGACGCCCAGGCCCGCTGCGAGGCGCAGCAGGGTGCCCCGCGGGTCGCGGCCGACGCCGGCGAGGGCGACCACCGCGGCCGCGGGCAGCAAGAAGAAGGCGACCGAGAGGCGGTCCATCATCAGGCCCAGCCCCAGGGCGCATCCAAAGCCCAGCACGGGTCCCAGCCGACGCAGCCCCTGGCTCTGCAGCAGGAAGGCCAGGCCGGCCGCGGTCCACGCGATCGCGGCCAGGTTGGGCTCGAAGCGCACCAGGCTGCCGAAGACTCCGGGGCAGAGCAGGACCAGCGGCGCCGCCAGCGGCGCGTCGAGGCGGCGCCCCAGGTCGTGGGTGGCCCACAGCAGCACGCCCAGGTGCACCAGGTTGCCTGCCAGCAGGGCGGCGCGCGACGGGCCGAGCAGGGCCATCCACGGCCAGGGCACCACGTACAGGCCGAAGGGCCAGTAGCCGGTGTAGGCGTGCCAGCGCAGGTGCCACTGGTCGAGGTCCACCAGCGCCGCCCACAGGTCGTAGGCGTTGCCCATCAGCAGGTACTCGTTCTGGAAGCCGTCGGGCAGCGGGTTGTGGGTCGCCCACCACCACAGCCAGGCCGCGGCCGGGACCAGGAGCAGCAGCGGGAGGAAGGTCGAGCGCACGGCGCTGCCTAGCCCACGCTGCCCGTGCCGGCCCCGCGCGGGGCGCCGCTTTCGCGCCGGGGGCCCTGGGATAGCGGGAGCGCGGAGGTGCCGATGTCGCGGCTGTCCGGCCTGAAGGTGGCCCTGGTCTACCCACCCTACGGGCCCGTCCGGAACGAGCCGGGCATCAAGACGGTGAAGGAGAACTACGGGATCTTCCCCTCGCTGTCGCTGCTCTACGTGGCCGGCATCCTGGAGGCCGCCGGCTGCGAGGTCCTCTTCCTCGACGCGCACGCCGAGGACCTGACGCTGGACCAGACCGTGGCGCGCCTGCAGGCCTTCGGCCCCTCCTTCGTCGGCTACACGCTGACGACCTACCTGTTCTTCCAGTCGATGGACTGGATCAAGGCGATCAAGGCCCAGGTCGGCGCCCCGGTCATCGTCGGCGGGGTGCACCTGAGCATCTACCCCCGGGAGACGCTGGGCTACCCCGAGATCGACTACGCGGTGACCGGCGAGGCCGAGCGGGCGCTGCCGGCGCTGCTGGGCGCCCTGGTCGACGGCGGCGACCTCTCGCAGGTCAAGGGCATCGCCTTCAAGCGGCCCGACGGCGCGGTCGTCGTCACGCCGGCCGCCTCGGACGTCGACGTCGACCTGGCGCCCTTCCCGGCGCGCCACCTCATCGACAACAGCATCTACTACAGCTTCATCAGCCAGTACCGCAACTTCACCTGCTTCATCACCAGCCGCGGCTGCCCCTACAAGTGCATCTTCTGCGAGCAGGGCAGCAAGCCCTTCCGCGCGCGGTCGCCGGGCAACGTGGTCGACGAGCTGGAGATCTGCGTCAAGGAGCACGGCATCCGCGAGCTCGACTTCTTCGACAGCTCCTTCACCATCCGCAAGCAGCGCGTCATCGACATCTGCGACGAGATCAAGCGCCGCAAGCTCGACATCGTGTGGGCGGCGCGCACCCGGGTCGACTGCATCACCGACGACGTGCTCAAGGCGATGCGCAGCGCGGGCTGCACGCGGATCTACTACGGCATCGAGTCGGGCAACCGCGAGATCCTGCAGACGCTCAAGAAGTCGACCAGCCTGGAGATGTACCGGGACGTGGTCTCGCTGACCAAGAAGAACGACATCCACACCTTCGGCTACTTCATGGTCGGCAACCCCTACGAGACCGAGGCGACGATCCGCCAGACGATCCGGCTGGCCCTGGAGCTCGACCTCGACTACGCCCAGTTCAGCAAGGTGACGCCGATGCCGGCGACCGAGATGTACACCCTGCTGCTCAAGGAGACGGGGCGCGACTACTGGCGCGAGCACATCGAGGCCGGCGTCGACGAGGACATCCCGCGCCCGCTCTGCGACATGACCGACGCCGAGATCCAGCGCTGGTGCCGCCTGGCCTACCTGCGCTTCTACTACCGGCCGAAGTACGTGGCGCGCGCGGTCTCCCGCCTGAAGAGCAAGGAGGAGCTGTCCCGCAGCCTGCGCACCGCCTGGCAGATGCTGGTCAACGACCCGGGCAAGGGCGACGACGCCGGCATGGAGGTGCTGGCCTGATCAGGGCAGCATCCCCACGCCCAGGGCCGCCATCGCCGCGGCCGAGGCCATCAGCGCCAGGCCGATCCAGGGGTGCAGCCGACGCAGGCGCGGGTCCTGGTGCAGCCGGCGAGAGCTGAGCCAGGAGGCCACCGCCAGGCCGGCGCAGAGCAAGGCGACCCGGAAGTGCCAGCTCTGTCCCAGCGAGAGGTCCTCGCGCAGCAGCGCCACGCTGCCCATCCCGCCCGCCAGGGCGAGCAGGACCAGCACCACGGCGAGCGGCGTGAACCGCCGGTGGCTCCGGCGCGCGGCGGGCGCCTGCGGATCCCGCTGGCGGGCCCGCAGGCCGGCCATGCCCAGCCACAGGATCAGCAGGACGGCGGTGATGCCCAGGACGGGGTGCAGCCAGGCCATCGTTCCCCTCGAAGCGGAGCACCGCTAATCCGCCGGGGGGGGCGCCGCCCCGGCAGCCCCGCCGCCGTGCGATAGGCTGCGCCCATGATCGTCCTGGGCATCGCCGACAACCACGACAGCGGCGCCGCCGTCGTCATCGACGGCAGGCCCGTCGCCGCCGTCAACCAGGAGCGCGTGGACCGGGTCAAGAACTCGGGCGCCTTCCCCTGGGGCGCCATCGACGCCTGCCTGGACCTGGCCGGGATCTCGGCCCGCGAGGTCGACCGCGTGGTCGTGGGCACCGGCTTCACCCCCTCGGCCGCGCTGCGGGCGCTGCCCTCCCAGCACCACCGCGCGCGGGACCGGGGCCAGTTCTCGCCCCTGCTGCACGGCTACATCGTCTACCAGTCGCTCTTGAAGGCCACCGGCCTGTTCACGCTGGAGGTGGACGCCTGCGAGGCGGTGCTGCGCCGGCGCCTGCGCCAGCGCCCCTTCGACCGCGCCCAGGTGGTGCTGGCCGACCACCACCGCGCCCACGCCGAGGGGGCCTACCGCACCCAGCCGCACGAGGACTGCCTGGTGCTGACGGTCGACGCGATGGGGGACGGGACCTCGGCCACGGTCAGCCGCGGGCAAGGGGGGGACCTCGACCTGCTGTGGCGCCAGTCCGGCATGGCCAGCGTCAACACCTTCTACAGCCGCGTCACCGAGCTGCTCGGCTTCAAGGCCAACCGCCACGAGGGCAAGGTCACGGGCCTGGCCGCCTACGTGGCGCCGCCGCCCGAGCTGCTCGCCCACATGCGCTCGCGCATCGGCTTCCGGGCCCCGGGCTTCACCACCGTCCCGTTCCGCCGGGTCGAGCGCCCCGACGACCCCTTCTGGGCCGAGGTGGCCCGCTGGTCGCGGGAGGAGGTGGCCGCCGCCGCGCAGCGGGCGCTGGAGGAGGCGGTGGTCGCCTTCACCCGCCACTGGGTCCGCGAGACCGGCTGCGGGCGGCTGGCGCTGGCCGGCGGGGCCTTCGCCAACGTCAAGCTCAACCAGCGGCTGGCGGAGCTGCCCGAGGTCCAGGACATCTGGGTCTACCCCCACATGGGCGACGGCGGCCTGGCGCTCGGCGGGGCGCTCGGCAGCGTCGGCGCCGCCCCCCGGGCCCTGCCCGACGCCTACCTCGGCGTGGATCCGACCGACCGCGAGTGCGCCCAGGCCCTGTCGGTGGCCGGCATCCCGCGCGCCCGGCCCGATGTCGTCGTCGCCACCGCGGCCGAGCTGCTGGTGCAGGGGAAGGTGCTGGCGCGTTGCGCCGGGCCGATGGAGTGGGGCCCCCGGGCCCTGGGCAACCGCTCCGTCTTCTACCGGCCCGACGAGCCCGACGTGAACCGGTGGCTCAACGAGAAGCTGCGCCGCAGCGAGTTCATGCCCTTCGCCCCGATCTGCCGGTCCGAGGACGCCCCCCGCTGGTTCCGCGGCGTGGAGAAGGCGCCCCGGGCCAGCCACTTCATGACGGTGTGCTTCGACGTGACCGACGAGTTCCGGCGGCGCTGTCCGGCGGCCGTCCACGTCGACGGCACCGCGCGCCCCCAGCTCGTCGACGCGGCCGAGAACCCCGAGGTCCACGCCCTGCTGACGGCGGTGGGCCAGCGCAACGGCACCCCCGTCCTGGTCAACACGAGCTTCAACATGCACGAGGAGCCGATCGTGGCGACGGCCCAGGACGGCGTGCGCGCCTGGAAGGCCGCCGGGCTGGACGCGCTGTGGCTGGGCCCCTACCTGGTGCAGCGCGAGGACGCGCCGGCCGGCTAGCTCTCGCCTTGCCCCTCGGCGCGCCACAGGCTGCCCCAGGCCCGGAACAGCTCGCCGGTCAGCCGCTCGCCTCTGCCGTCGGTGCGCAGGATGCTGTTGCGCAGCACCCCCTGCGCGTCGACGTGGGTGTGCGGATCCCGCAGGTCCATGCTGATCCGCGCCACCCCCTTGCCGCCGTAGTGGACCAGGACGACGGTCCCGTCGTCCGCCACGGCCTCGACCACCGCGACGTGGGTCAGGGGATCGTTGCGCCGCCCGTCGCCGTCGCGGTCGTAGCTGTCGTCGAA
This sequence comes from Myxococcota bacterium, assembly GCA_023150805.1. GTDB lineage: Bacteria > Myxococcota_A > UBA796 > UBA796 > UBA2385 > UBA2385. Next base: position 5,624 of record JAKLKF010000061.1, read on the forward strand.
GAAGGCGACGTCGCCCACCTCGGGGGTCTTGCGGTGGTGGAGCAGGCCCGCCTCCCGGGCGCGCTCGTACAGGTCCCGGCTGGACCCCGACAGGGCCCGTCCGGCCCCCCCGTAGACGGCCGCCACGAAGCCCGAGCAGTCGGCCCGGTAGCGCTCTCCGCGGACGATGAGGCTGCGGTCTCCCACCAGGCGCGCCGCCTGGCGCGCGATGGCCTCGCCCTCGGGCCCCCCGCGCCGCTTGCGCCCGGTGCGGGGCGCCTGTTCTCGCTGCAGCTCCGCGATGGCCTCGGCCCGCGCGGCCGCGTTCCAGCCCGTGGCCAGCTCCTCCTCCGAGCGCTCCCGGGCCAGGTGGTCCACCGGCCCGGGCATGCGCATGCGCGCCGCGCCGCAGCCGACCTGCGACAGGAGGAGGGTGAACAGGGGCAGGAGGTGTGCTCTCGTCACGTCAAGACTGTATCCTCTGGCGCCGCGTATGGGGGGGCTCCGCGAGCGGCAGGGCCCTGGAGGGGGCCCCACGGGTTAGGGCCCGGGCCCAAGGAGGCCCCATGGCACAGCCCGCCGCCCTGCCCGCCCCCACCGGCGCGCAGCCCGACCTGCTCGACGAGATCGACGCGCTCCGCCGGCAGCGCAACGCCGTGATCCTGGCCCACTACTACCAGGAGCCCGAGATCCAGGATCTCGCCGACCGGATCGGAGACAGCCTGGAGCTCGCCAAGGCGGCCCGCGACACCCAGGCCGACGTGATCCTGTTCTGCGGCGTGCACTTCATGGCCGAGGGAGCCAAGATCCTCAACCCCGACAGGATCGTGCTGATCCCGGACATGAACGCCGGCTGCTCGCTGGCCGACGCGGCCCCGGCGGCCCGGGTGGCCCGGTGGAAGGCCGAGCACCCCGGCAGCGTCCTGGTCAGCTACATCAACTGCAGCGCCGGCGTGAAGGCGGTCAGCGACATCATCTGCACCAGCAGCAACTCGGTGCGGGTGATCGAGTCGATCCCGGCGGACAAGCAGATCCTGTTCTGCCCGGACCGCAACCTGGGCGCCTGGCTACAGAAGCAGACCGGGCGCGAGCTGATCTCGTGGCAGGGCACCTGCATCGTGCACGAGACCTTCAGCGAGCAGAAGCTGGTCAAGCTCAAGGTCCGCCACCCCGGCGCCAAGGTCATCGCACACCCCGAGTGCGAGCCGGCGCTGCTGCGGTACGCCGACTTCGTCGGCAGCACGAGCCAGCTCTTGCGCTACGCGACCACGACGCCGGACGCCGACACCTTCATCGTCGGCACCGAGCCCGGCATCCTCCACCAGATGCAGAAGGCCGCGCCGGACCGCACCTTCCTGCCCCTGCCGGGCATGGACGAGACCTGCGCCTGCAACGAGTGCCCGCACATGAAGCGGAACACGCTGGAGAAGATCCGCGACGCCCTGCGCGACCTGCAGCCGCGCATCGAGATGCCCGAGGAGCTGCGCCTGGCCGCGCTCGCCCCCCTGCAGCGCATGATGGCGCTGGGCTGAGGGTGTCGCCGGCTACAGGCTGATGCCGGCGGAGACGCCGTGCTGCCCGCCGCCGGCCGTGATCCGGTAGCGGTAGCCCAGCGACAGGGACAGGCCGCCGACGTCCACGCCCACCCCGCCCAGCCAGGTGAACTCGTGGCCGAAGCCGGGGACCGCCTGCTCGGACCAGTCCACCCGCCGGTCGGGGTTGGAGAGCCAGGCCGGCTCGGCGCCGCCGTAGACCGAGAGGCCCCGTGTCCAGGCCAGGGCGGTGAGCGGCCAGGCCAGCCCGACCGTCGGGTCCAGGTCGACCTGGCCGAAGCTGTAGCGGTTCCAGAACAGGTCCGGCCCGGTCTGCAGGCCGACGTTCTTCCAGTACGGGCCGAGCTGGTTGCCGACCCGCAGCTCCATGCCCGCGGCGTCGGAGGTCGTGAGCACGTAGTCGCCGGCGACGCGCGCCACGCCGCGCAGCACCGGGCGCGGCCGCCCGACCTGCCAGTAGCGCAGGCCGCCCTCGGCGCCGATGCTGACCCCGGTCGCGGTCCGCTCGCCGTCGGAGAACAGCAGGCCCCCCACCCGCGGCTGGGCGTAGAGCTTGGTCTCCCAGCCCGGACCCTTGGCCTGCGGCTCGGGCCCCTTGGCCTGCGGCCCGGGCCCCTTGGCCTGCGGCACGGGATCGGAGGCGGGGGCGGGGGCGGCGAGCGCCGCGGACAGCAGCCAGCACGACAGCATCCTTCCTCCAGTCCGGCCCGGGGTCGGGCACCTACCCCGGCACCCGGCGCCGGGCCCGCGCTGATAAGGTCGCCGCCATGGACGGCAAGCCCGACAAGGTGGCCAGCTACACGCGGACCCTGCGCCTGGGCGCCGGCCCGCACGCCGAGGTCTGGCGGGCGCAGGGCCCCCGGGGCCCGGTCGCCCTGAAGATCGCGACCTCGGCGGCCGGGCGCCAGATGCTCCGCCACGAGGCCGCGATCCTCGACCCGCTGCGCCATCCCGGCGTCGTCCGCCTGGAGGCCCGCGACCTCGACGGCGCGTGGATGGCGGTGGAGCTGGTCGAGGGCGGGCCGATCGACGCCTGGGCCCGCGCCCGCAGCCACCGGGACGTCGCCCTGGCGCTGTCGCGGGTCGCCGAGGGGCTGGCCTTCCTGCACGCGCACCAGGTCGTCCACGGAGACCTGAAGCCCAGCAACGTGCTGGTCGACGACCACGACCAGCCGCGCATCATCGACCTGGGGCTGGCCGCGATCCGCCGCGACGCCGAGGACCCGCCGGCCCGCGACGGCTTCCGCGGGACGCTGGGCTTCGCGGCGCCCGAGCTGCTGCAGGGGCTGCCGCCCACGCCGCGGACCGACATCTACGCGCTGGGCGCGCTGGCCTACCGGCTCGTCACCGGCACGACGCCCTTCCCCACCTCCGACCCCGCGGCCCTGGCGGTCCTGCCGCTGCAGACCCTGCCCCTGCCGCCCTCGGCGCTGGTGCCGGACCTGCCGCAGCAGCTCGGCGAGCTGGTCCTGCGCATGATGACGCGCGCGGCGCCCCAGCGCCCGGCCGACGCGGGCGTGGTCGCCGCCGCCCTGCGCTCCTGCGTCGAGGGCACCGCCGGGCCGGTGGTGCTGGGCATGCTGCGCGACCGGGACAGCCTGCGGCGCATGGTGGTGCAGGCCTCGGAGGGCCGCCCCGTGCTGGCCGTGCTGCACGGCGCGCCCGGCTCGGGTCGGTCGACGCTGATCCGCGAGGCGACCGAGGCGGCGCGGCGCGAGGGCATGCAGCTCGTCCGCCACCAGCCGGGGCAGGACACCGCCCAGGCGCTGGAGGGCATCGTCGCCGAGGCCCGCCGCCGGCCGACGGTCGTCGTGATGGACGCGACCCACGACGGCGTCCCCCAGCTCGCGGCCCGCCTCTTCTCCCGGCGCGTGCCCGGCCTCATCCTGGTCCGCGCCCCTCGCCCGATCGGCGCCCTGCTGACCCTGGGGGCCCGCCACCTGTCCCCCTCGCCGCTCTCGGTGGAGGAGACCGAGCTGCTGCTGCTGCACCTGGGGCACGACCCGGCGACCGCGGCGGAGCTGCACCTGGTCAGCGGCGGCAGGCCCGGCGCGCTGAAGACCCTGCTGGGCCGCCAGGCCATGCCCGCCGACATCTCCGACCGGGAGCGCGAGATCCTGCTCTTCGCCAGCCGCGGCCCCGTCCCCGTCGTCGACATCGCCAGGCGCCTGGACCTGGGCGAGCACGACCTGCTGGACCTGCTGGACCCGCTCCTGGACCGCGGCCTGCTGGCCGAGAGCGCCGACGGCGCCACGGTGGAGCGCACGAGCTGATGTCGCCGCGCGCGTTCCGGCTGCGCGCCGCCCACCTGCCGGCGCTGCGGGCCACCCTCCAGGAGGACGTCGACGCCAACCTCTTCTCGCTGGGCGTGCTGCGGACCTGGGGACTGGACGGGCAGGAGGGCGCGCGCTGGTGGGGGGTCGGCGACGCCCGGCGGCTGCGCGCGGCGGTCTGGGTGGGCCGCCCGGTGCCCGACCCGGGCCCGCGGACGCCGGCAGGGCTCGCCGTGCCCTGGGGCGAGGAGGCGGCGGCCGAGGCGGTGGGGCGTGCCCTGGCGGCGGCCGGCCCCCCCCGACTGGTCATCGGCCCTCGCGCCTCCAGCGACGCGCTGTGGCGCGGCCTGGGGCAGCCCACCCCGCGAGTCTGGTACGACCAGCGCCTGTACGCCTGCCGGCAGGTGGCGCCGGGGCCCGCCCTGGCCATCCGGCCGGCGCGCCCCGACGAGCTGGACCGGGTCGCGGACATGGCGGGGCGGATGATGGCCGAGGACCTGGGCGAGGACCCGCGGGCCCGGGACCCGGAGGGGCACCTGCGCCTGGTCCGGGCGCGCCTGCTGGCGGGGCGGGTCCTGGTGGCAGAGGCCGACGGCGAGCTGGTCTTCAAGCTCGACGTCGGCACCCGGACCGAGGAGGGGGCCCAGGTGGGCGGCACCTGGGTCCCCCCGCACCGCCGCGGCGCGGGCCTGGCCACGGCGGGGATGCGCGCCGCCACCCGCCTGCTGCTGGCGCAGGTGCCCGCGGTCACCCTGCACGTCAACGAGGCGAACGCCCCGGCGGTGCGGGCCTACCTGGCCGCCGGCTTCCGGCCGGCCGCGGCCTTCCGGCTGGCCAGCCTGTGACGATGCGGCCCCGCCGCGCAATGCCGCGCCCGCGACCGCGTACCGGCCCCCGTCTCCCTCGGTCCGGATGAACGCTCCCCTCCTCCCCGCCCTGGTCGCCAGCGCGCCTGCCCTCGCCCGGGTCGGCGACGGCCCCGCGCCGATCGACTCCCTGCCCGCCGGAGAGCTCCTGCTGGTGCTGGTCGCCCTGGCCACCGTGGCCTGGCGCTGGTGGCACCGCGGGGAGCTGCCACGGGTGACGGACGGCGCGGCCGGCGTGGTCCTGGCCCTGCTGCCCGGCGAGGAGCGGCGCGCCCGGTCGGTGGCGCGGATCCTGTCCACCCCCGGCGCCTCCCCGACGGTCGAGACCGCTCCGGACGGGGCCGCCCTGGCCCGCTGGAGCGCCGAGCTGAGCGAGCCGCTGCTGGTCGAGCTCGGCCAGGTCCTGCACGCCGACCTGCTCCGCCGCCGGGTGCAGGACCACCTGGGGCCGCTGGAGGGCCTGCTGCGCCCCGGGGCCCGCGAGGCGCTGGCCGCCGGTGCCGGCGTGCAGGCAGTACACGAGGTGATCCCCGGGCCGGCGTGGCTGGCCAGCCGCGCCGCCGACGAGGGCTGGTGCGTCGCCGAGGTCGCCTGCCTGGCCCTGGTCGACGAGCGCTGGCAGGACGAGCGACGGCTGCGGCTGCGGCACGACCGGCTGCGGCTGCAGCGCCCGACCGGCGCCGCCGAGGTGCCGCTGCCCCAGGTGCTGGCCCGGGTGCGCCGCGCGCTGCAGGAGGACGAGGGCGTCCTGCTGCCCGCCGACACCGGCGGCTGGGTGGTCGCGCAGCTCGTCGACGCCGAGCTGTGGCCGCCCACGCTCGCCGCCCTGCGGACCCTGCTCGCCCGGCGCCCCCCCTCGGACGGCGCCGACGCCTCCGACCTGGAGGACCGCGCGCGTGGCCTCGTGGCGCGGCACCCGGACCTGGAGGCCGACCCGCTCCCGCGGCGCGTCCAGGCCTGGGCCGAGGCCGTGGCGCAGGTCCAGGCCACCGGGGAGGTCGCCGAGGGGCTCGACGACCGCTTCGCCGGGCCCGCCGCCGCCCTGCTGCCGTGGTGGCGTCGGGCCCTGCCGGCGCTGCGAGGGACCGCCCCCTCGCCCGCGCCCGCGCCCGCGCCCGCGCCCGCCGAGATCGCGCCCCCGCGGATCGTGGACGTCGCCGTCGACCCCGCCTTCGAGCTGGTCACCCTCGCCGTGACCCGGCCTGCGCCGGCCGCTGGCCCCGCGGCCTCGGACGCGCCAGAGCCCCCCGCGGAGGAGCGCTGGCTGCTCGGGCTGCCGCTGCACGCGCCCGCGACCGGCTGGCAGGTCCTCGACATCCGCCCGGCCGCGCCTCCCCCGTCGCCTCCCGCACCCGCCACCCGATAGGCTGGCCTCCCCCTCTCCCCCGCTCCGCCCCCATGCTGCACACCAACGCTCGCTTCTCCGAGGCCGTGGAGGCCGCGGTCGGCCGCCTGGAGGCCGACACCGACGCCGAGGTGGTGGTCGTGGCCGCGCCCCGCTCCGGCAGCTACCGCGACCTGGCCCTGGCCTTCGGGCTGGGCGTGGCCTGGTGCGTGCTGCTCGTGGTGTTGTTCAGCCCCTTCCACTTCCAGCCGGCCTGGATCCCGCTGGAGCTGCCGCTCATCGTCGTCCTGGCCACCTGGGCCGCCCACCAGCGCCCGGGCCTGCTGCGCCGCCTGTGCAGCGCCCGCCGGCAGCGCGCCCAGGTCGACGCCGCGGCCGACGCCACCTTCCACCAGGAGGTCGTGCACGGCACCAAGGGGCGGACCGGCCTGCTCATCTACTTCTCGGCCCTGGAGCAGCGCGTCGCCCTGCGCCCCGACCTGGGCCTGGACGCCCGCGTCCCCGGGGCCGAGTGGAACGCCATCCGCTGGGGAGCGGGCGCCGATCCGCACACCTGCCACGACCTCGACGCCTTCCTGGCCGGGCTGGACGCCGTCGGCAAGGTGCTGGCCCGCCACGTGCCCCCGACCGGGTCCAACCCCAACGAGATCGCCGATGCGCCCCGCATCCGCTCCTGAGCCCGCCCGCCGCGCGCACCTGTGGCACCTGGCGGCCCGCGCCCTGCCGGTGCTCCTGCTCCTGGCGCCCGGCCTGCTGGTGGCGACCGAGGCCTGGGCCCGCGTCGGCGGCGGCCAGGGCTACTCCGGCGGCGGCGGCGGCAGCAGCAGCGGCGGCGGCGGCGGCTACAGCGGCGGTGGCGGCGGCGGGGACGGCGGCGCGCTGATCGAGCTGCTGCTGTGGCTGTGCATCAAGCACCCCGCCATCGGCATCCCGCTCACCCTCTTCGTCGTCGCCGTGGTCATCTACACCAAGGTCCAGCACCCCGACCGCGGCTACCGCAGCCACCGGCCCTCGCCCGGCCTGCCGCCCACCCTGCCCTCCGGCGGTCCCCCGCTGCCGGCCCCGCCGCCGCGGGCCGCCCCCGCCGACCTCTCGGCCCTGCTCCAGGACGACCCCAACTTCAGCGAGCCCCTGTTCGTCGACTTCGTCCAGCTCGTCTACCGACGGGTGCAGCAAGGGCGTGGCGACGGCGACCTGGAGCCGCTGCGCCCCCTGGTCTCCGACAAGCTCCGCGAGGCGCTCTCCGCCCAGCGGGGCAACCTGGGCGAGGTCCGCGACGTGATCTTCGGGACCACCGCCATCACCGGCCTGCGCCGGGGCGGCGGGCGGATCCACCTGGTCGTCGAGCTGGAGACCAACCTGACCGAGGTGCGCCTGGGCAAGGAGGCCCAGCTCCTCCGCCAGGAGCGCTGGACCTTCGGGCGGGATCGCGCGGTGCTCTCGCCCGGCCCGGAGCAGATGCGCAGCCTGGGCTGCCCCTCCTGCGGCTCCACCCAGGACCTCCGCTCCGACGGGCGCTGCCCCAACTGCGAGACGGTGCGCACCGGCGGCGCCAGCCAGTGGTGCGTCGAGGACATCGCCGTGGTCCAGTCCCGCCCGCTGGCCGCGCCCGAGCTGCACCTGGGCGGCGGCGTCGAGCCCGGTACCCGCCTGCCCACCCGCACGGCGCCGGACCTCAGCGTCCAGGCCCGCGCGCTCACGACCCGCCACCCGGGCTTCGCCTGGCCCGCCTTCCACCAGACGGTCGAGGTCGTCTTCCACAAGCTGCAGCAGGCCTGGTCGGAGCAGCGCTGGGAGCTGGCCCGCCCGCTCGAGACGGACGCCCTCTTCCAGACCCACCGCTTCTGGATGGAGCGCTACCGCCGGCACGGGCTGGTCAACAAGCTCGACCGCGTCGCGGTGCGCCGCGTCGAGCCCGCCCGCATCGGCAAGGACGCGTACTACGAGTGGGTCACCGTGCGGGTCTTCGCCAGCATGCTGGACTGGACCGAGCGGGTCAGCGACGGCAAGGTGGTCGCCGGCAGCGCCGACCAGCCGCGCGTCTTCAGCGAGTACTGGACCTTCATCCGCCGCATCGGGGGCGCCGCCCGCCCCGAGGCGGACACCTGGGACGCCGAGCACTGCCCCTCCTGCGGCGCGCCGCTGGACAACGTGAGCCAGGCCGGCGTCTGCGGCTACTGCGAGGCGAAGATCACCAGCGGCGACTTCGACTGGGTGCTGTCGCGCATCGAGCAGGACGAGGCCTACCGCGGCTGATCCGGGCGGGTCGCGGGGAGCGGCGCCGCCGCGGGCGACGCCTTAATGGCGCCGGATGCACACCGACCGCCGCCCCGGCGCCCCCACCGTCCGCGCGGTTCGCGAGCACGGCGACCCCGCGCTCGCACCGATCCTGGCCCGCGCCCTGGCCCACGCTGGCGCCGAGCCGCGCGCCACCCACGGCTGGCACACCTACCCGGCCGGCCTGCACCCCGACGCCGCCGCGGACCTCCTCGCCGCCTTCCCCGGCCACGTGCACGACCCCTTCTGTGGCGGCGGCACCGTGCTGGTCGAAGCCCGCCTCGCGGGGCGCACGGCCAGCGGCACCGACCTCTCGCCCATCGCCTGCCTGGTGGCCAACGCCCGGACCGCCCAGCCCGCCCTGGCCTCTCCCATGCGCGCGGCCGCCCGGCGCCTGGCGGAGGCGGCCCGGCAGCGGGTCGAGGTCGAGGTGCCCGAGGAGTGCGTGCGCTGGTACGAGCCGCACGTCGCCCAGGAGCTGGGCCGCCTGCGGGACGGCATCCGCGCGGTCGAGGACGCCGCCGTGCGCGACCTGCTGTGGGCGCTGCTCAGCAGCATCGTGATCAAGGCCAGCTACCGGCAGAGCGACACGAAGAACGTGCGGGAGCCGCACCACCGGCCGCCGGGCACCACGGCGATCCTCTTCCACAAGAAGGCGCGCGAGCTGGGCCGGATGCTGGAGGAGCTGCCCGAGGGGCCCTCCCCTCGCCTGCGCCGGGCCGACGCCCGCGACGTCGGCCCCCCGCCCGGCACCCGCCTGGTGGTGACCAGCCCGCCCTACCCAGGCGTCTACGACTACCTGCCCATGCAGCAGCTCCGCTACGCCTGGCTGGGGATCACGCCGGGCCGCGAGATGGCCGCCGAGCTGGGCAGCCGCCGCGAGTTCCGCAGCAAGGGGCGCGCCGAGGCGCTCCAGCGCTGGCGCAAGGACAACGCCGCGTGGATCGCCACCCAGGCCCGCGGGCTGGAGAAGGGCGGCTACTTCGCCGTCGTCGTGGGCGACGGCCTGGTCGGCGATCGGCTGGTCGACGCCCTGCAGCCCACCTCCCTCGCGATGGAGGAGGCCGGCCTGGTGGTGCGCGCGCGCGCCAGCGCCGACCGCCCCGACCACGCGCGCGAGGCCATCCGCATCGAGCACCTGGTCCTGGGCTGGAAGCCGGACTGAGCCGCGCGCCGACGCCGGCCCCGCCTCAGCCCGCCGCCATGCCCCGGGCGACCAGCTCGGCGCACGCGGCGTCCAGGGCGCCCAGGTCGGGGCGCGCCGGCACCACCGCGCGCCCCTCGCGCAGCAGGGCGTCCAGCTCCGCGTCGGCCTCCTGCGCCCAGGCGAGCAGCGCCTCGTAGGGCCAGGCGCCGGCCCGGATCGCCCTCAGCTCCTCGCCGTCGAGATCCCCTCGCCAGACCCGCACCCGCCCCTGCTCCAGGATCTCCCGGCCCATGCGCAGCAGGCGCACCAGGTGGGCGCCGTGCTTGGTGTCGTAGCCGTGCCGGGCCTCCAGGGCCGACCGCGCGGGGTTCCGGCCGACCCGCCAGCCCTGGTACTGCTCCCAGGCCCGCTGGGCGGCCCGGTAGCGCCGCTCCCGGTCCATCACCTCGATCAGGTTGTCGTCCAGGCCCACGGCGCGCGCCGCCGGCAGCCAGGTGTCGCCCGCGGCAAGGCCCGGCGCCCCCACCGCCAGCCCGATCTCCGCCAGGGTCGCCGCCACCCGGTCCTGGATGCGGATCACCTCGCTCTGCGGCAGGTCCCCGAAGTCCAGCACCCACTCGTCCATGCGCTTGCGCACGGCGGCCTCGGCCGCGGCGAGCTGGTCCTTGGGCAGCAGGCTGCGCTCGGGCAGGCCGAAGGCGGCGCGAGCGGGGGCCGCCCGCGGCGGGTCGAGCAGCCAGCGGCGGTGGGTCTGGATGCGGGCGAGCTGGCTGCGCGCGTAGCCGCCGAAGGTGTGGCGGGCCTTCTGGCTGAGGAACAGCGGCAGGATCGCCCGCAAGCGCTCGCCCAGCGGGGAGCACAGGCGCACCTCCTGGTCCCGGCAGGCCAGCAGCTCGAGCAGGTTCGGGTTGCAGTCAGCGGCCAGGGCGAAGACCTTGCGCAGCTCGTAGACCGTGCCCTCCAGGCCGTGGCCTGCGCCCGCGGCCGCCTCCTCCGGCGTCAGCAGGTCGACGAAGCCGGCCATGGTCCCGGGCTGGTCGGCCTGCTCCCAGCGCTGGCGGAAGCCCAGGAGTACCGGGGCAGGCGGGACGGCCGCGCCGCGCAGGTCGACGTCGGAGGACGGCGTGTGGATGCCCTGGGCCCGGCTGCCCGCGAGCACGAGCAGGTGGGTGTGGGCGCGCAGGGAGAAGGGGGTCAACGCAGCCTCCGCAGCAGGTCGTCGGGCAGCGAGAGGACCACCCGCCCGCCCTCGGCGCGGTGGGGCACGGCGCAGATGGACCCCTCGCCCGAGGGCACCCACCACAGGGCGGAGGAGAGGGGGTAGGGCGCGGTCGCGAGGTCCGGCAGCCCGGCCCGCAGGCGCCCGACCGCCTCCAGGTCGGCGGGCGCGCGCAGGGGCAGGAAGCGGCACAGGTCGCGGGTCGGCGCCACGGCCAGGGCGCCCGCCGCGCCGCGCTCCCAGGCGCCGGCCAGCAGCATGCGCGCGGCGTCGAGCCCGTCGCCCACCGCCCAGGTCGCCACCGGGCCCTGCCACGCGGGCGGCGGCGTCGCGGCCCGCAGGTTCGCCACCGCCCGGGCGCGCGCCGGGACCAGCCCCAGGCCCAGCCGCGGCAGGTCGAAGGGCGAGAGCAGGCGCTGGTGCAGCGGGCTGTCCAGGGCCAGGGCCAGGTGCAGCCCGGGCGCCAGCGGCGCGGTCCACAGGCGCGGGTCGGCCTGGGCCAGCAGGCGTGGCACCAGGCGCTCGGCCCACGGGCCCTGCTCGGCCTGCCCGGCCAGCCCCTCCTGGACGGCACGCGCCCACGCGGCGGCGCGCGCCTCGTGCTCCTCGGGCGGCGACAGGGCCAGGATCCGGCGCAGGTTGCCCAGGCCGACCCTCGCCTGCCGATCCTCGACGTGCACGACCAGGGCCGCGGCGTCGACCTCGCTCACGGGGAGCCCCCGCGCGACCAGGGCCTGCGCCGCCAGCGCCTCGGGAGAGCGCACGGCCCGGGCGCCCGGCCCTACATCGCCAGCGAGACGCGGAAGCCCAGCGTGTCGACGTTGCCGGCGTAGCTGCCGTTCGTGCTGGCCTTGTAGGGCAGCTCGGGGCTGAAGCGCGGGTTGCCGTCGCGCAGGTCCCAGGCCGAGTCCGTGATCTCCCGGGTGAACAGGAAGTACTTGGTGTAGGACAGACCCACCGTCAGCGGACCGACCACGTCGTAGCGTGCGCCCAGCGAGAAGCCCGCATTCTGGAAGTCCAGGTTGCTGGGGCTCACCGCGTAGTCGGGCACGGCGTTCTGGTTGTACATCAGCCGCCAGCCCGTCCACAGATCCTCGTTCCACTGCACGCCGCCGAGCTGGCTGACGTTCATCGAGTTCCACAGGCGGCGCGGGCTGTACTGTTCGGCGTCGATCTCGATGGTGACGCCGTCGTCGGGGCCGATGGCCGCGCCCTGCTCGTTGGTCAGGCCGATCGCGATGTCACCGTCCTCCTTGCCGCAGCAGACGTTCCACATCTGGTAGTCCACGCCCAGGCCCAGGTTGACCTTGTCGCTGACCTGCGAGTCGACGTACAGGCGCGCGACGGGCGGCAGCGGGAACTCGACGCTGACCAGGGCGGGCACGGTCACGCCCCCCTCGACCGTCGAGAGGTACTCGGGCACGGTGACCGAGCCGTCGCCGTCGGTCTTGAAGGTGCCGCCGCTGGCGAAGGAGGCGCCCACCCGCAGGTAGTCCCACTTGTCGACGTAGATTCCCGCGTTCCACATGAAGTGGCCGCCGCGCGCGCTGCCGGCGAGCTGGGTGTCCAGGGCGTAGGGGTGATCGGGCACGTCCATGCCGATCTCCTCGGCCAGGATCCCCTCGCTGCCCAGCGGGTCGCTGGCCTGCAGCACGTCGATCATGTCGATCACATAGGCAGCGCCGCCGCCGATGTGGAAGCCCTCGACCGGCGTGACCGCGACCGCCGGCTCGAGCGCCAGGGTGATGATCTTCGTGTTGATGATGTGGTAGCGCTGGTGCCCGGTGTACGGAGGCACCTCGCCCTTCTCGGTGCTGGTGTAGTCCCCGCCGCCCACGAAGGGGTCATAGGCCGCGAAGCCCACGGTCAGGCGGTCGGGGATCGCCTGCCAGGACAGTCCGACGACCCCGTTGGGCACCATCGCCCGCGCGGTGGCGGGCAGGTAGGCCGCGCCCGTGTTGGGGTCGATGCCGCCGTTGCGGGTGGTCGTGACCTCCAGCCGCACGAAGGAGAGCTGTCCGTCGATCATCACCTGGAAGCCCTCGGCGCCGCCCAGCGCCGCCGGGTTGTAGGCGATGGCGGCCACGTTGGGGGTCGCGGCGCCCGAGTCCGGGCCGCCGGTGATGCCCGCGGTGGCGATGGAGCCGGCGTGGGCGGGGGCGGAGAGCAGGGACAGCAGCAGGACGGCGAGGGCCATGGGGGACTCCGGGCGTGCGTCTGGCTAACCCGCGTCCGCCGACCGGCGAGGAGCGAGAGCCCCCGACAAGCCCCTTGATTCCATGATCGTCACTGACGTGGACCGCGCGGCGCGATACTGCCCGCACGACTCCCCGGAGACCGCATGTCGCCGAACCGTACCGCGGCAGCCATCCTGCGCCCCCTGGCTCCCGCCTCCCCGACCCTGCCGGCACCGTCCCTGTTCACGCTGGCCCTGCTGCTCCCGGGCTGCTGGGGGCGGGGCATCGAGTACGAGGGCGGCCAGCCCCAGGACACCAGCCCCCCCGAGACCAGCGAGTGCGGGGAGGACCTGGATCTGACCGCCGGCATCAACATCCGGGGCACCGCCGTGGACCTGCAGACCGGCCAGCCCATCACCCGCGCGGACACCTCCGCCGACGCGCTGTGCGTGGCCGCCATCGACCCCGCCCCCGCCGTCACCGGCGGCGACCCCGAGTACCTGATCGTCTCCACCCTCTGCGACGACGGCAGCTTCGTGCTCGCCGGGCTGGAGGAGGTCCCCTCGATCGGCGTGATGGTCGGGGTCTACGACTGCGAGGGCCAGGGCACGGTCATGCGCACCGTCACCGGCGTGGCGACCGAGTCCTTCGACGGGATGGGGGCCGGCGACACGCTGGAGGGAGTGACGGCGCACTCCGTCTCGGCCACCTACCTGGCGACGATGCAGGCCGACCTGGGGACGACCGAGCGCGACCTGGGCGCCGAGGGCTTCCTCGCCGGCTTCGTCACCGACGCCTCCGGCGCGGCGGTGGGCGGCGCCACCGTCTCCTGCGGCTCCTGCGCCGACCGCCCGACCTTCTACCTGGACGCCAACTCCAAGGACGGCCTGTGGGGCGCCTCGGGCACCTTCAACACCTCCACCGCGGCGGACGCGCGGGGGATGTTCCTCATCCCCGCCGCCCGCATCACCACCTACACCTGCGATGACGGCGGCGTGCACTCCTGGGAGGGCAACCTGTTCGGAAGCCTGCCCGAGTACGCCGTGTTCATCGAGTTCGACGCGCTCTGATCGACCGGATCGGAGACCCACCGTCCGGCGCTTCACCGCGTCGGACTCCCCGAGCAGAGAGAGGAGGAGGAGACATGACCCGCATCATCATCCTGGCCAGCCTGGCCACCCTTCCGCTGGCGATGGCCTGCAAGGACAAGGGCGACGACACCGGCACCCCCGGTGACGGCGGCGCCACCGACGGCGGCACCATGGACGGCGGCACCGGCGACGGCGGCACCACCGACGGCGGCACCACCGACGGCGGCACCGAGCTGAGCTTCACGCTCGCCGGCACCGCCATCGACCTGGCCACCAGCACCCCGGCGGCCGAGGGCCTGTGCATCCGCGCCATCAACCCCGACCCGGCCGTGACCGGCGGCGAGCCCGTCACGATGGCCGAGTCCACGATCGGCGCGGGCGGCGCCTTCAGCATCGCCGGCGTCAACGACACGCCCGCCTTCGGCATCCTGGTCAGCGTCTTCGACTGCAAGGGTGCCGGCGCCGTGCTCGCCACCGCCACCCCCGTCCTGCCGCCGCTGTACGCCGACGTCATGACCGGCGACACCATCTCCGGCCTGACCGCCTTCTCCATCAGCGGCGCCTACGCCGACGGCATCGACGCCAGCCTGGCCGCGGCCGGCTACGTCGGCAGCATCTGGAAGGTCGGCGGCCTGATGGGCGGCGTGTGGGACAGCTCCTACATGCCGATCGAGGGCGCGACCGTCACCGGCGCCTCCGGCACCGTCTACTACCAGGACGCCGTGTCGGCGGACGGCCTGTTCACCAACGCCAAGACCGGCCTGAACACCAGCACCATCGCTTCGGGTGGCGCCCTGTTCCTCATCCCCGAGGCGCCGATCGGCGGCTACAGCGCCACCGCGGTCGGCTACACCTTCCCGACGAACACGCTGGGCTCCTCGCCCGGGTCGGTGATCTTCGCCCCGGTCATCGCCGAGTAGCGCCCGTCTCCCCGCGGCCCCGGGGCTTCACCGCCTCGGGGCCGTCGTGCGTCCGGCGCCGGCACCGTGCGGCCCTCAGCCGTCCAGGCCCACGATGCGCCCCGCGGGCGAGAGGTAGCTGTCCGGCAGGTCGGGCGTGCCGTCCCCGTCACTGTCGGGCCACGCCCGCCCATAGCCGACGAGCGCCTCCCAGAGCTTCAGCTCCTGCACCCCGTCGGTGGCGGGGTCGGCGTCGAAGACCGCGTCGGCCAGGTCGGAGAAGGGCGTGCCCGACGCGTCCTTGGGGGTGATCACCAGCAGCCCGCTGGTCAGGCCCTCCAGCGTGTACATCAGGCTGGCCGTGTAGCTGTCGACGGCGACGTGGTACAGCGCGGTGTTCGCCGCGGAGTGGTCCACCACCTGCCAGGCGCCGTCCTGCCACAGCTCGATCTGCTCGACGCGGGCGAAGGGGGTGTTCACCATGTCCACGGTGCAGCGCATCCCGGCGTGCTCGACGAAGTAGTTGCAGCCGTAGAAGGGCGAGACCGAGGCCGTCACCTCGCAGGCGTCCGCCAGCTCGCTGGCCGTGACGTAGAAGTCGACCAGCGGGTAGCCGGGCCGCGCGTCCTGGCCGGCGCCCAGCGGCAGGACCCGGAACAGGTCGGAGAAGGCCTGGATCCCGGTGTTGCCCTGCAGCAGGCCCTCGCGGATCACCCCCTGGGTCTCGAAGGCCACGTCGATGGGGTCCACGCCCGGCACCTCGTTCATCACGCGGAGGTAGGCGTCGGTCACGAAGTTGCCGATGGTGGACTCGACGCACTCCTCGTACTGGATGTCGCCGGGCACCGACACCACCGGCTCGGCGAAGTCGTAGCCCAGGTCGGCCAGGGGCCCGGACTCCAGCGCGTCGACGAAGCCGTCGACCAGGGCGGTCACCTCGGCGTCGCCGGCGATGCTGTCGTCCAGCTCGTGCAGGGTGTAGGACTCGACCGTCCAGGTGCTGCCGTCGAAGGCCAGGTCGAGCTGGCCCAGGTACTGCGTGTGACAGCCGGCCTGGAGGATGACCGTGCCGTTGGCCTCCTTGGGCGTGAACAGGGGGGTGTGGCTGTGGCCGCCGACGATGACGTCGATGCCGTCGACCTCGTTGGCCAGCACCTCGTCCGGCGAGGTCGCCGGGTCGTCGGTCACGCCGTTGTGGGTGAGCGCCACCACCAGGTCCACGCCCTGCCCCTTCAGGTCGTTGACCGCCAGCGCGGCCGCCTCGCCGGCCGGACCGAAGGTGGTCGGGACGGCCGCCGGCGCCAGCCCGCCGGCCGCGTCGCCCACCAGGCCGAGCAGGCCCACGCTCAGGCCGTTGTCCAGGGTCAGCACCAGGGTCGACTGGATGCGCCCGCTGTCGAACAGCGCCTCCAGCGCGTCGTCCGCCGGGTCGGCGGGGTCGGGCACGGTGTTGGTCGCCAGGATGGGCACCGTGACGCCGTTGGCGTCGCCGGTCGCGATGATCTGGCCCAGGGTGCCGGGCCCCCAGTCGAACTCGTGGTTGCCCAGCGTGATCGCGTCGTAGCCCATGGTCTGCATGGCCTGCAGCTCGGCGGCGTGGGTCGTGCCCAGGAGCTGGAACAGGTCTCCGGCCATCCAGTCGCCGCCGTCCAGCAGCAGCACCGGGTGGCCGGACGAGGCGCGGATCTCGTCCGCCAGGGCCTTGATCCGCGCCAGCCCGCCGACCGTGGGGTCGTCGCCCGTCGTGTCCGGCGTGTACTCGGCGGCGGGCCCCCAGCCCAGCATGTGGCTCTGCCAGTCGTTGGTGTGCAGGATGGTCACCCGCAGCTTCCCGTCGGTGGTGCCCCCGTCGGTGGCCCCGCCGTCCCCGCCGCCCCCCGTGTCGTCGCCCTTGTCCTTGCAGGCCAGGCCCCCGCCCAGGGGCAGGAGCAGGCCCAGCAGCAGGGCGGGCCGGGTCGGGAACACGCGGGGGGAGCCAGGGCGGCGATGCATGCGGGCCTCCAGGGCGCCTGGGGGCGCCTGCGCCGCATGGTAGCCCGTTGTCGACGCCCCGGTGACGGCGAGGCGACGGCCACCGGAGCGGCCTCTCAGTCGCAGACCTCGTCGGCGTCGACGTCCACGCAGCCTTCCCCCTGCAGGGCCAGGGTCAGCTCGCGCTCCTGTCCCTCCTCGACCATGACGACGACCACGTCGCCGAAGTACTGGCCGGCGGCGAAGGGCTCGAAGTAGACGCCGAGCAGCGCCTCCTCGCCCGGGCCCAGCTCGACGGGCAGCGGCAGCTCGTCGGGCAGGGTGAAGGCCGAGGAGGAGCTGCCGTCCAGGTGCAGCTCCGTCACGCGCACCGGCGTGCCGCCCTCGACCCACAGCCGCAGCTCCCCACGCGCGCGCGGCGCTTCCGGCGACAGGCGACCGAAGTCGTACAGCCCCGCCGGTTCGACGCGCAGGATGCCCGGGGGCGCGTCCAGCGCCGACGTGTCGACGGTGGTCTCCAGCCCCGGCGAGCCACAGGCCGCCGCAGCGAGCAGGGGGAGGATCACGAGGGGTCGGGCGCGCGCCGCCAGGGGGCGAGCGGGGGTCGTGCCGGGCATCGTCCGCTGTCTCCGAGCCCCAGTGTAAAGCAAGGCACGTGCCAGGGGGAAGATGCCCGTGTCGCGTGCGCTGCTCCCCCTTGTGGGGTGCGGGTGCCCCAGGGCCTGGGACAGCCGCGCCCCAGGGTCCCGACGGGCGCGGCTGGCTATGCTCCCCGCGGAGGTGGGTGGTGTCCGGGATCTACGATCGCCCCAGCCCGAGCCAGGTCAGCCGGGTCCTGCAGGACCGCTGCCGCGCCCGCATGGCCGGCATGCCCGACGACGCCGTCCAAGCCTACCTCGCCGACGCCGTCTACCTCGAGCGCAAGCGCTTCCACGCGGGGCGGCACAGCGACCCGGCCCCGCCCGCCGAGATCGAGGCCATCGAGGCCGCCGCGCGGGCCACGCACCAGGGCCGCGGCGACCAGGAGCGCGCCGTGCTCGCCCTGGTCGACGCCTACGCGCACGAGATCCACAACGTCTTCAGCCAGCGCACCTACAAGGTCGCGACCCGGGTCATCCCCAGCGCCCTCTCCCGCCTGTTGACCTCGACCAGCCCCCGCGAGCTGGTGCGCCGGGGCGCCTTCGACCCCGACCAGCGCCTCATCATCGAGACCGCGGCCGGCGACGACGGCGCCGCCCTGCGCGCCCTGGCCCGCGAGCACACGCTCATCTTCGCGCCCACCCACGTCAGCAACCTCGACAGCCCGCTGATCGGCTACGCGCTGGACCGCCTGGGCCTTCCCCCGGCCATCTACGGCGCGGGCCTCAACCTGTTCAGCAGCCCGGTGATGGGCTTCTTCATGAGCCGCCTGGGCGCCTACACCGTCGACCGCCGCAAGCAGCACCGCCTCTACAAGGACGTGCTCAAGGACTACTCGATCGACAGCCTGGGTCGGCGCTGCCACAGCCTGTTCTTCCCCGGCGGCACGCGCTGCCGCTCCGGCCGGGTCGAGGACCGGGTCAAGAAGGGCCTGCTCGGCACCGGCATCATCGCCTGGCAGGAGGGGCTGCTGCAGGGCCGACCCCACCCCGAGGTGCTGGTGGTGCCGGTCACGCTGTCCTTCTCGCTGGTGCTCGAGGCCGAGACGCTCATCGAGGACAGCCTGGAGGAGGAGGGCAAGCGCCGCTACATCATCACCGACGACGAGTTCAGCGAGCCGCGCACGGTCGCCACCTTCGCCCGGCAGGTGCTGGAGCTGGACGACGCCATCGTGCTGCGCTTCGGGGCTCCCCTGGACCTGCTGGGCAACCCCGTCGACCCGCTGGGCCGCAGCCTGGACAAGGACGGCCTGGTCCTGGACCGGCGGGCCTACGTCACCGACGCCCAGGGCCGGGTCGCCCGCGACGACCAGCGGGACCACGTCTACACCGACATCCTCTCCCGGCGCCTGGTCGACGCCTGGCACCGGGACAGCACCGCGCTGTCCACCCACGTCGCCTGCTTCGCCGCCGGCCGCCTGCTGCGCCGCGCCCACCCCCGCCGGCCCACCGCCGAGCTGGTCCTGCTGCCCCCCGCAGAGCGCCCGGTGGCGCGGGCCGACCTGCTCGCGGCGATCGCGGAGCTGCTGGCCGAGCTGGACGCGATGGTGGCCGCCGGCCGGATCCGCACGCGCCTGCCCGGCGGGACCGGCGACCCGCAGGCCCGCGCCACCGCGGTGCTCGACGAGGCGCTCCGGCGCTTCCGCGGCTTCCACAGCCGCCGCACGCTGGAGGACCGCGGCGGCAGCGTCGGGCTGGACCCCCGCCTGGTGCTCTACTACGGTCATCGGCTGCACGGCTACGGCCTGCAGGGCGAGATGTGAGCCCGCCGTCCCCCCCTCGGCCCCCATCCCCGGAGACCTCGTGAACATCGGCATCCTCGGGAGCGGCAACTGGGGCCGCGCCCTCGCCACGCTGGCCGCCGAGGCCGGCAACCGCGCCCGCATCGGCTACCGCGGGCGGCCGCCGGGCGGCTTCCCCGGCAGCCCCAACCTGGCCGCGCTCACCGCCGAGAGCGACCTGGTCCTGGTCGCCGTGCCGCCCGCCGCCGTGCGCGAGGTGATCCGCACCGCGCGCCCCGGGCCCGGCGCCCGCGTCGTCATCGCATGCCGCGGCCTGGAGCCCGGCACCGGCGGGTGGCTGTCGGAGATCGTGACCAGCGAGAGCGCCTGCCTGCGCGTGGGCGCCATCACCGGGCCGGCCATCGCCAACGAGGTCACCCACCGCCGCCCGGCCGCCATGGTCGCCGCCAGCCCCTTTGAGGAGGTCGCCCTGCTGGCCCAGCAGGCCCTGCACAGCCCGATCTGCCGCATCTACACGAGCCGCGACCTGCGCGGGGTCGAGCTGGCCGGCGCGGCGGTCAGCGTGCTGTCGGTCGCCGTGGGCGTGGCCGACGGCCTCAAGCTGGGCGTGGGCGTGCGGGCGGTCATCGTGACCCGCGGCATCGCCGAGGTCGTGCGGCTGGGCCGGGCGCTGGGCGCCGACGCCGAGACCTTTCGCGGCCTGGCCGGCGTCGGCGACCTGGTCGCGGCCGCCGGCCTGCCCGACCACCCGGGCACCGCCGCGGGCCTGCGGCTGGCCCAGGGCGGAGTGGCCGACCCCGACACCCGGACCAAGGCCGAGGCGATGGTGGCGCTGGGCCGCCGCTACAAGGTCGAGCTGCCCCTCTGCGAGGCGGTGGCCGAGATCACGGCCGGCAAGCTCAAGGCGCGGCTGGCCATCGACGGCCTGATGCGCCGCGAGGCGACGAAGGAGGTCTGAGCGGCCGGAGGTGGCAGGTCAGAAGGTGCCCAGCGTGCCCGGCCAGCCGACCTCCAGGCCCAGGACCCAGGCCGGCTCGGTCGGCAGCCAGCTCAGGCGCAGCCCGACCGCGCGGGTGGACAGCCGGCCGGTCAGCCCCGGCGACAAGGGCCGCGGGCGCTGCACGGTCCACAGGCGCAGCGCGTCGTCGGCGCCGTCGTCCGCGCCCTCGCTCTCGGCCGTGACGTCGACGAGCTGCCAGGCGCCGCCCCCCAGCTCGACCGTGGTGCTCCACGGGCCCTGGCCCAGCCGCTGCCGCAGGGCCAGGCTTGCGTCGAGGGACTGGAAGGTCGCCCCCCCCCAGGACAGCGCCTGCCCCCGCGCGTCCAGCGGCAGCGCGGCGCCCATGCCCAGGACCAGCCGATCCCGCAGGGCCAGCTCGCCCCGAAGCCCCGCCGACCGCGCGGCGCGCGAGATCACCGGCGAGGGCAGGTGCACCCCCAGCCCCACCGTGCCCCCCAGGCGGCGCGCCCCCGTCGGCGCGGAGACCAGCGCGCGCAGGCGGTCGACGGGGGCCAGGAAGGCGAGCCCCTCGCCCGGCAGCTTGCGCGAGACGATGCCGACGATGGCGCCCTGCTCGTCGAGCACCGGTCCGCCCGAGGTGCCCGGGTTCAGGGCGGCGTCGGTCTGGATCAGCCGCTCGCCGACGGCGCTCACGAGGCCCTGGGCCACCGACCAGGACAGCGTCCCGGCGAAGGCGCCGCTGCCGGGCGGCGCGCCGCCGAAGGGGTGGCCGATCGCGAGGACGGACAGCCCGGGCCGCACCACCTCTGCGCGCAGCGGGCGAGGGGCGCGCCCGGCCAGCCCCTCGACCCGCAGCAGGGCCAGGTCGTCGCGCGGCGAGGTGGCGACCACCCGCGACGGCAGCGGCGGCCCGCCCCGCGCCTCGACCCGGGGCCGGCGCGGCCCCGCGACGCAGTGGTAGGCGGTGGCCACGGTGCCCTGGTCGTCCACCAGCACCCCGGTGCAGGCGGCGCCCCCGGTGGTCAGGCGCACCACGCTCTCCGACCAGGCGGCGACCGCCTCGGGCTGCCAGGCCCGGGCCGGCCGCGGCAGCAGCAGGGTCCACAGGGCCAGGCACAGGGCCGGCAGGCGCGGCAGGGTGGGGCGCACGCGAGCCCGTAGCGCCCGGCCGCGTCCGCGCCCAGCCGGGCGAGGTGGGCCCGCCCCGCGTTAGGGCACCGGCCCATGAGCCCCTCCTTCCTCGCCCTCGCGACCCTGCTCCTCGCCTGCCAGGATCCGCCCGCCCCGCCGGCCGCGCCCCCGGCCGCCGAAGAGGCCCCCGCGCCCGCGCCCTCGCCGGTGCCCTCGACCTTCGTGGGGGCCCCCCGCCCCGACCGCGCCGCCGCGCGCCACATCCTCATCACCTACTCGGGCAGCGTCGCCGCCGGGCCCGAGGTCAAGCGCACCGAGCACGAGGCGCGGGTCCTGGCCGAGCAGCTCCGCCAGCGGGTGATCAACGGCGAGGACTTCGCCTCGCTGGCGCGGGTGCACAGCGACGACAGCACCAAGACGCGCGGCGGCGATCTCGGCGCCTTCGGCAAGGGCGCGATGGTCGAGGCCTTCGAGCAGGCCGTCTTCGCGCTGGACCCCAACCTGGGCCTGTCCGACGTCGTCCAGACGCCCTTCGGCTTCCACGTGATCCAGCGCTACCCGCTGGAGGAGATCCGGGTGGCCCAGGTGCTCGTCCAGCACGTCGGCGTCGAGCGCACCGCCAGCCAGCGGTCGGCGGACGAGGCGCGCGCCCGCGCCGAGCAGGCCCGGGCCCGCCTGGTCGCCGGCGAGCCCTTCGACGCCGTCGTCAAGGAGCTGTCCGACGGGCCCAGCGCCTCGCGCGGCGGCGACCTGGGCTGGTTCCAGCGGGGCCAGATGCTGCCGCAGTTCGACCAGGCGGCCTTCGCCCTGGCGCCCGGGCAGGTCAGCGAGCTGGTGGAGAGCCCGCTGGGCTTCCACGTCATCGTGCGCCTGGAGTAGGCCCGGCCCCCAGCGGACCGGCTGGCCCTACAGCAGCGCCTCGACCGCGGCGCGGATCGCCGCGTCGGTGGCCGGGTTGACCTGGTCCACCGCGATCCGCATCTGGCGGTCGATGACGTACAGCCGCGGGTAGGTGGCGTCCGGCGCCATCTCGTAGGAGCGCCCCGCGTCGTCGAGCAGCACCGGGGCCTCGATCTCGTGGTCGCTGGCCCAGCGCTGCACGTCGGCCAGGTCGGGCACCTGGCCGATGTCGTCCTCGGGCAGCAGGGTCAGGTACATGAAGCCCTGGTCCTGGTACTCGTGCCAGGTCTCGGTCACCTCGTCGGCCAGCGCGACGCAGGGCCCGCACCACATGGTGCTGATGTCGATGACGATGACCGATCCGTAGAACTGCCACAGGGACACCATGTCCCCGTGCTGGTCCATCAGCAGGAAGTCGGGCGCGACCTGGCCCTCGCCGTGTCCCTCCCCGACCAGGCCGGCGGGCGGGCTGGACATGGACCAGGTGTTGTCCGGAGCGACCCAGGAGCCCGCGCCGGTGTCGTCGCCCGGCGAGGTCAGCTCGGGCACGCAGCCCGTCGCAAGCAGCGGGATCCAGGGCAGACAGGTCGAAGCGATGCGCATCCCTTGCTCCTCTTCGACCCAGCATACCCGGTCGTCGCCGCGCCGGTCGGCACCTCCGCGCGGCGGAGATATGCCGCGGACGCGCCAGCGTGGGCGCCCCGCCCCGGGGCCCCAAGTGCCGGCCCCACGAGGTCGGGATGTCGTCGGAACGCGTACAGCAGGAGCAGCTCGTCGCCACCTTCGAGGGCTACGCCCAGCCCCGGGAGCGCTGGCTGGTCGGCGGCGAGTTCGAGCGGACCGTCGTCCGGTCGGACGGCCGTCCGGTGGGCTACTTCGAGCCCGACGGCATCCGCTGGATCCTCGACCGCCTGGCCCGACGCGACGGTTGGGACGAGGAGTACGAGGGCGACCACCCCATCGCCCTGTGGAAGGACGGCGCCAGCATCACGCTCGAGCCCGGCGGGCAGGTCGAGCTGTCCGGTGCGCCGCATCGCAGCCTGGGCGCGCTGGCGCAGGAGCTGCGAGACAACCGCCAGGCCATGCTGGAGGTGGTCGAGGGCCACGACCTGCGCTGGATCGCCGCCGGCCTGACCCCGGTCGCCGACATCGAGGACGTGCCCTGGGTGCCCAAGGGCCGCTACGACGTGATGCGGCGCTTCCTGCCGCTCTACGGCGACCTGGCCCACTACATGATGAAGGGCACGGCCTCCGTCCAGGTCAACTTCGACTTCGGCGACGAGGCGGACTGCGCCCGCAAGGTCCAGCTCTCGGCCGGCATGGCGCCCCTCACCACCGCCATCTTCGCCCACTCGCCGCTCTACAAGAACCAGTGGACCGGCTTCAAGAGCTACCGAGCCCACATCTGGACGCGCACCGACCCGCGCCGCACCGGCTTCCCGCCCGCGCTGCTGCACGGCTACAGCCACCAGGGCTGGGTCGACTACCTGCTCGACGTCCCGATGATGTTCTACAAGTACGGCGGCACCTGGAAGCCCGCCGAGGGGCGCACCTTCCGCGACTACATGGCCCACGGCCACGAGGGGCACTTCCCCGACGCCAAGGAGTGGGAGCTGCACCAGACCAGCGTCTTCCCCGAGGTGCGGGTCAAGCGGACCATCGAGATCCGCAGCGCGGACTGCGTCGACGCCGACCTGGCCGTCGCCTTCTGCGCCTTCTTCACGGGCCTGCTCTACGACGACGGCGCGCTCGGCGAGGGGCTCGCCCTGATCGAGGACTTCGAGCGCGAGGGCACGCCGACGCAGCGCCTGGCCCTGGCCTCGCGCGACGCGCTGGACGCCACGGTCGGCGGGCGCAAGCTGGCCGACTGGGCCCGCGATCTGGGCGCCATCGCCGACCGGGGCCTGCGCCGGGTCCAGCCCGCCGACGCGCACCTGCTGCAGCCCCTGCTGGCCCGGCTGGACGTCGGCCGCTGCCCGGCCGACGACCTGTTGGACGCCTGGCGGGCCAACCCGGATCCCCGGGCGGTGGTCGAAGCCGTCCGGTACTGACGGGGGTAGAATGACCTGCCGGGCACCGACCCGGTGGCTCCCATCCGCCTCCCGAGGACCGCCTTGCGATCGCCCGGCACCGCAACCATGGGCCCGTGCCCGTCCCCGGAGCGGCGATGCGCCTGCTGATCGCGGGCCTCTCCGAGGCCGACAGCAAGATCATCTTCGACGCGCTGCGCCCGGTCGTCGAGCACGGCGGCGCCCTGCCGGACTGGCGCCACCTGGAGAAGGCCGTCGAGCAGGCGCGCCCCGAGGCGGTGCTGCTCTACCTGGGGGCCCGCCCCGGCCAGGCCCTGGCCATGGCGCGACGAATCATGACGGTCTACCCGAACGTGCAGTTCGTCGGGCTGGCCGACGCCGAGACGCCCGAGCTGGTGCAGCTCGCCGCCGAGGCCGGGCTGGCGGACCTGGCCGTCCTGTCCAACGGCACGGCCGACCTGATCGGCGCCCTGCACCGCCTGGCCGCCCGCAAGGCCGAGGCCCACGTCGCCGATGGCATGGTGATCGCGCTGATCGGCGCCAAGGGCGGCGTGGGCACCACCACGCTGGCCATCAACCTGGCCGCCGAGCTGGCGGCGGACCCCAAGGCCGCAGTCATCCTGGTCGACCTGCACCTGTACCTGGGCGACGTCGCGGCCAACCTCGACCTGGTGCCCGACCCCTCGGCGCTGTGGTTCCTGACCCGCGGCGGGCAGGCGAACGGCAGGATGTGGACCGCCGGACCGCCGACCCACCGGGCCGGCTTCCGGGTGCTGGGGCTGGACGGCGACCTGCGCAACGCCGAGCAGGCCAACGCCGAGCAGGTGGTCTTCCTGCTCGACGCCCTGCGCACCCACTACGACTACGTCGTCATCGACTGCGGCAGCAACCTGGGCGAGATCAGCCTGGCGGCCTGCTCCGCCGCCGACCAGCGCTTCATCGTGCTCACCGACGAGCTGTCCTCCCTGCTGGGCGCGCGGCGGCGCGTGATCGCCCTCCAGGCGCTGGAGCTGCCCTCGCCCGTGGCCGGCGGCCTGCTCAACCGCAGCGCCGCCGGGGCCGACCTGCCCGCCATCGAGGACGCCTCGGGTCTGAAGATCGTGGGGCGGGTGTCCAACGCCTGGCGCGACGTGTACGGGGCGATGGAGCGTGCCCAGGTGCTGCGCGAGGCGGCGCCCTCCTCCGCCGTACGGGGCGACATCGCGCGTCTCGCGCAGATGATCGGCGGACACGACGTCTCGGACACGCGCAAGAAGAAAGCGTTCTTCAGCTTCTTCCGTTAGCCTGCGCCCATGTCCATCCACCCGACCGCCATCGTCGACCCTCGCGCCGAGCTCGCCTCCACCGTCGAGGTCGGCCCCTTCGCCATCATCGGCCCCGGCGTGGTGCTCCACGACGAGGTCAAGGTCGGCGCGCACTCGGTGGTGACGGGCCCGACCGTGCTCGGCGCGCGCACCCAGGTCTTCCACCACGCCGTCATCGGGGAAGACCCGCAGGACAAGAAGTACCGGGGCGAGCCGACCCGCCTGATCGTGGGCACGGACAACATCTTCCGCGAGTTCTCCACCGCCAACCGCGGGACGATCCAGGGTGGCGGCGAGACCCGCATCGGCGACCACAACCTGTTCATGGCCTACACCCACGTCGCGCACGACTGCGTGGTGGGCAGCCACTGCGTCTTCGCGAACTGCGCCAGCCTGGCGGGCCACGTCGAGGTGCAGGACCACGCCGTGTTGGGCGGGCTGTCCGGCATCCACCAGTTCACCCGGGTCGGGCGCTGCGCGATGATCGGCGGCGGCGGCATGGTCGCCCAGGACGTCCCGCCCTTCACCATCGCCCAGGGCGACCGGGCGCGGCTCTTCGGCCTGAACATCGTGGGCCTGCGCCGGGTCGGCTACAAGCTCGAGGTCATCACCGCCCTGCGCAACGCCTACCGCGAGCTGTTCCACCAGGGCACGCCCCTGCGCATCGCGCTGGAGCAGGTGCGCGAGGTCTACGCCGAGGTGCCCGAGGTGGGCGAGCTGGTCACCTTCATCGAGACCAGCCGCCGCGGCGTCTGCCGGTCGGTCGGCGCCGAGCCCCAGCCCGAGGGCTGAGCCCCATGTCCGGGCCCCGCCTGCACGGCGCGGTGATCGGCGTCGGCCACATGGGCGGCCACCACGCGCGCAAGCTGGCCGCGCGCGACGACGTGCGCCTCTCCCTGGTCGACCCCGACAAGGGCCACCCCGGCCCGCTGCCCGACGACCTGGACTTCGCCGTCATCGCCGCCCCCACGGCCCAGCACGCCGCGCTGGCCCTGCCGCTGTTGCAGCGCGGGGTCGCCTGCCTGGTCGAGAAGCCGCTGGCCGCCTCGCTCGACGACGCCATCCACCTGGCCGCCTTCCCCCGCCTCAGCGTCGGCCACGTCGAGCGCTTCAACCCCGCCGTCACGGCCATCGGCGACGCGCGGCCCCGCTTCGTCGAGTGCACGCGCCTGTCCCCCTGGCGCGCCCCCCGCGCCGGCGCCCGGGGCACCGACGTCGACGTCGTCGCCGACCTGATGGTCCACGACCTGGACCTCGCCCGCGCCTGGCTGGGCCCTGGCCCGGTGCTGGACCTGCGCGCCGTCGGCGTCGGCGTGCTGTCCGGCGCCGCCGACATCGTCGACGTGCGCCTGGAGATCGGTCCCTCGCCGGGCTTCCCCGGCGGCGTCGCGGTCCTGCGCGCCAGCCGGGTCTCGCCGGCCGCCGTGCGCACCGCGCGCCTGTTCGAGGACGGGCGCTACTGGAGCCTGGACCTGCAGCAGCGCCAGGCCCACCGCGTGGACTGGGGCGGCGCGGCCGGCGCCGACGACCTGGCCAGCCAGCCCGTGCCGGTCCCGGCCGTCGACGCGCTGGAGGCCGAGCACCAGGCCTTCCTGGCCGCCGTCCGGGGCCAGGCACCCTTCCCCGTGCCCGGGGCCGACGCCGTCGCCGCCCTCACCCTGGTCGCACGCATCCAGCGGGCCCTGCGCCCGGCACCGGCCGCCTGAGCCGCGCCCCTACTCGCACTCCCCGGCGATGGGGTACTGCACCCGCACGTAGGCCCCCGGCCCGGGGATGGCCTCGCCGTGGAAGGTGATGCTGTTGTCGTCGGCGTTGTAGGTCCACCCGTCGAAGAGGCTGTACAGCCACTGGGTGTCGTCGACGTAGACCTCGATCAGGCCCCAGTTGGTCGGCGTCTGCGAGAGCTGCAGCGTGGTGATCATGCCGGCCGAGGTGAGCGAGACGTGCGACAGGGTCTCGTCGTAGTCCGAGTAGCAGATCGAGCGCCAGATGCCGCCGGTGGTGTCCGCCATGTCGACGTAGCGGTCCCCGGCGTTGGCCTGGAGCATCGTGGCCCCCGCCCAGTCCGTGCACCCGCCCAGCCAGTCGGTGGTGGTGGTCGGATCCCCGACGATGGCGTTGAAGGTCACCATGGCGCTGTCGGCCTTCAAGCCCATGAACCAGCTCGCGAAGGCGCTGTCCGAGATGGTGCTGCTGTCGTCCTCGTCCGAGAGCACGATCGCGGCCAGCGCGGCGTCCTCGCGCAGGAAGCCGGCGTTCTCCCCGCTGATCAGGGGCTCGCTCAGCGCCGCCTTGACCGCGTCCATGCCCCGCTCGGAGCCGGAGCCGGAGCTGCCCAGGTCGGCCGCCGCCAGGAACTCCGAGATGGGGTCGTCGCTGGCCGGCGTGATCACGTCCCCCACGAACTTGCCCTGGAACATCGGGCCGTCCATGTCGGTGGCGACGACAGCCAGGTGGTAGTCCAGCCCCAGGCCGACGAACTCGTTGATGAAGCTCTCGAAGTTGTCGCGGACCTGCTGCTGCTCCTCGCCCATCGAGCCCGAGTTGTCGATCACCCACAGCACGTCGAGCGAGGCGTAGGACTCCTGGGTGAAGCCCTCCTCGTACATGGCGTTCTCGTCGCCGAAGCCTTCGGTGGGCACCGCGACCGTGCCCTCGTCCGGGTCGTTGCTGGCCACGGTGATCTCGCTCTCGAAGGTCGCGTACGCGTCCGGCGTGAAGCTGACCTCGAAGTCCCGCTCCTGGCCTGGCGCGAGCTGGAAGGCCGCGCCGTCCCAGTCGAGAGTGAAGCTGCTGTTGCCCGACGCCAGCTCCGTCACGTCCAGGTAGGCGTCGCCCACGTTGCGCACCGTGATCGACAGCGGGGCCGAGGGGCAGTCCTTGAGCACGCCGCCGAACTCCAGCGCGGCGGGCTCGACCTCGATGTCGGGCGAGGTCGGGACGGTCGGATCCGGCTCGGTTCCCTCGTTCTTGTCGTCGGGGCGCACCAGGTCGTAGTCGTTGCAGGCGCCGAGCAAGGCCAGGGCCAGGGGCAGCCCCCCTGCGACGAGCAGACGCGGGGCAGACGTGTCGAGACGAGCCATCGAGATCCTCCGGGGCCGAAGCATGCTACCCGATGTCACGCGATGTCTGGTGTGCAAGTTCGACCGCCGGCTCGGAGACGCCCCCCGTGACCCCTCGCCCGACCCTGATCCTGCACGGCGGCGCCGGCGCCGCGATCTCGCCGGACCGCGCCGTCGCGCTGGCCACCGCCCTGGCGGCCCTGGCCCGCGACGGCCAGGCCACGCTCGCCGCCGGCGGCTCGGCGCTCGACGCCGTGGTGCGAGCCGTGCGCGGGCTGGAGGACGACCCGCGCTTCAACGCCGGCACCGGCAGCAAGCTGCAGGCCGACGGCGCCGCCCGGCTCTCGGCCGCCGTCATGGACGGCCACGCCGCCCGCTTCGGCGGGGTGGTCAACGTCGAGGGCCTGCTCAACCCCGTGCTGCTCGCCCGCGCGCTCATGGACGAGGACAGCCGCGTGCTGGCCGGCGCCGGCGCCCTGGAGCGGGCCCGGCAGCTCGGCCTGGCCGAGGGCGAGGTCCGCACCGCCGAGCGCCTGGCCGAGTGGCAGCAGGCCGTGGCCGCCGCCGGATCGCCTCCCCTGGGCACCGGGACCGTGGGTGCGGTCGCCCTGGACCTGCACGGCCACCTGGCCGCCGCCACCAGCACCGGCGGGCGCGGCATGGAGCGCCCCGGCCGCGTCTCCGACACGCCCACCGTCGCCGCCACCTTCGCCGGCGACCTGGCCGCCGCCAGCCTGACCGGTGTCGGCGAGCACATCGTCGAGGGCGCCCTCGCCGCCCGCCTGGTCACCCTGGTGCAGGCCGGCCGCCCCCTGCACCAGGTCCGCGACGAGCTGCTCTCCGCCATGGTCCACCGTGGCTGGCAGGCCGGCTTCGTCGCGCTCGACGCCCAGGGCGCCTGGGCCACCGCCCACAGCACCCCCGGCATGAGCTGGTGGATCTGCGGCCCCGACCTGGACCAGGGCTTCCACCCCCTGCCCGTCCCGGGCTGACCCGTGCGCGCCGCCCTCCTGGTCGTCGAGGCCGGCCGCGACCCGGCGAGGACCCTGGCCTGGCTGCGCCAGCTCGCGCCCGACCTGGCCCGCCTGGGCGTGCTCATCTGGGCCTCGACCGAGAGCGGCTGGTGGGCCGAGGCCCGCTGGGTGCGCGCCGCCAGCCGCCTGGAGGAGGGCGAGGCCGCCCTGGTCGCCGTGCGGCAGGCGCTGGCCGGCTGGGGCCCGCAGGTCCAGGGCGAGGTCGCCGTCGAGCTGGACCCCGCCGCGATCGAGGCCGCGGTCAAGGCCGTCGACGCCGAGCTGATCGCCTGGGGGCCCGTCGGCGACGACGGCGGCGCCCTGGTCAGCCGCCTGGTCGCCCACGGCCGGCGCCTGCCCCACCTGCTGGTCGGCGAGGCCGCCGGCCCCCCGCGGCCCCCCCGCGTGGTCGCCTGCCCCTACCTGGACGACGTGCGCCTGCTGGCCCCCCTCGGCGCCGTCC
Source organism: Myxococcota bacterium (assembly GCA_023150805.1). Lineage (GTDB taxonomy): Bacteria > Myxococcota_A > UBA796 > UBA796 > UBA2385 > UBA2385. Next base: position 35,665 of record JAKLKF010000061.1, read on the forward strand.
TGCCCCGCCTGGGCGCCGCCCCGCCCCAGGCCCTGCTCCTCCAGCTCCGCGGCCCGGCCGAGGCCGCCGCCCAGGACCTCGCCTCGGCCCGCGTCGCCGGGCTGGGGCCCGACCTGCGGCACGACCGCCTCGACGCGCCCCTGCTCGACCTGGCCGAGGCCGCCCGCCGCACCCTCGCCCGCCACCAGGTCGACCTGGTCGCCCTGGCCCTCTCGCCCGCCACGCCACTCGCGCCGCTGGTGCTCCAGGTCCTCACCCGCCGCGCCTCGGAGTCGCTGCCCGCCGCCCTGCTGGTCGTGCCCGCGCCCGGCGGCGAGGAGGGCGCCCCGCTGGCCGCCACCGACGCCCTGCGCCGCCCCGGCCAGCCCCTGCGCCTGCGGGTCGAGCAGGCCGACCGGCTGGGCGCGCCCCTGCCCTTCGAGGGTGCGCTGGCCGTGCTGGTCGAGGGCCGCGTCCTGGCGCGGGTGCAGGTCGAGGGTGGGGTCCTGACCCTGCCCGATCCGGGCGAGGGGATCGGCGCCGTGGCCCTGGCCGACGCCGAGGCCCCCGCCCGCGTGCGCGTGCCGCTGGTGCAGGTCGCCACCGCCGCCTCGCTCGACCTGCTCCAGGCCGGCGAGGGGCTGGCCGCCGCCGCCGAGGCGCTGTCCGCCGACGCCCCCGCCGGCCGGCGCCTGGCCCTGGTCCGCCTGGGGCGTGGCCTGCGGCTGGACCTGGCGCGCCGGGCCCTCGCCGCCGCGCCCGGGACCCTGCTGCTCGACGCGTCGATCGAGCTCGACGACGCCGCCGACGCCGACCTGCCCGAGCGGGTCGACGCCGTGCGCCTGGTCCGGCTGGCCCGCCACCTGGGGGCCGACGGCCTGCCCGTCGACCGGGTCGGCCTGCACGAGCCCCAGGGCCTGCACGCGCCGGGCCTGCACCTGTGGGACCTGCAGGGCGCGCCTCCCCCGCCCCGCGCGGTCGCCGCCACGCCCACCTTCGACCTGCCCGGCCGGCTCGACGCCCTCTGCGGCACCCTCGCCCGCCCCGGCTGCCGGGTCGAGGTCGAGCTGGACAACGCCGCGGCCCGCCGCCGCTGGCTGGCGCTCATCGACCGCGCCACCACCTCGATCCACCTGCAGACCTACATCGTCGAGGAGGACGCCGTCAGCGTGCGCATCGCCGCCGCGCTGGCCCGGGCCGCCGCCCGGGGGGTGGCCGTCCGGGTGCTGGTCGACTCGCTCTTCAGTCGCCACGGCAGCCTGGGCGCCCGCAACCCCCTGCTGGAGCGCCTGGCCGCCGCCCCCGGGGTCACCGTGCTCCAGCACCGGCCGGTCCTGGGCCTGCCCGCGCTGGAGGACCTCAAGCTGCGCAGCCACCGCAAGCTGCTCATCGCCGACGGCCGGGTCGCCGTCGTCACCGGCCGCAACCTGGGCGCCCGCTACCTGACCGGCTTCGACGAGGTGCTGGTCACGCCGCAGACCCCGGGCATGACCATCCCCTGGCTCGACGCCGGCGCGCGCCTGGCCGGCCCCGTCGTCGCCGACGTGCAGGCCGCCTTCCTGGCGGCGTGGGCCGCGGCCGGCGGCGGCGAGGTCCCCCCGCAGGAGGCGCCCGCCGCGGGCGAGGGCGAGGCCACCGTGCGCCTGGTCCTGCACGAGGGGCTGCGCGACACCCACACCCTCGACGCCTACCGGGCGCTGATCGACGGCGCCCGGGAGCGCCTGTGGGTCGTCAACACCTTCCCGCTGCAGCGCGAGCTGCTGGCCGCCCTGCTGCGGGCGCGCGCCCGCGGCGTGCAGGTCCGCGCCCTGGTCGGCAACGTGCGCCCCGTCTACAGCGACCCGGCCCAGGGTGGCCGCGTGCCCTTCCCCGCCGCCACCACCGCCCGCGAGGTCGCCACCCAGGTCATCCACGGCCGCCTGGACGCCCTGGCCCGCGCCGGCGCCACCGTCGGCGAGGTCGCCCTGGACGACCTGCCCGGCTGGGACCCCGCCCGCGGGCCCGTGCGCCCGCACGTGCACGCCAAGCTGCTCATCGCCGACGGCCGCTTCACCGCCGTGGGCAGCGCCAACCTCGACGTCACCGCCGGCTACTGGGAGAGCGAGGCCCTGGCCCTGGTCGACAGCCCCACCTGCGCCGGCCGGCTGGAGGCCGCGCTGGACGCGCTGCTCGCCCGCGCCATCCCCTTCGACACCCTCGACCCCGCCTGGCAGGCCCTGGCGCAGCGCCGCGCCTGGCTCTCCGCCAACTGGCCGAGCGTGGTGGGTTGAGCGCACCCCGCCGCTTGCTGATCAGCGCCGCCGAAGCCTCGGGCGACCGGCTGGCGGCCGAGCTGCTCGTGGCGCTGCAAGCCCACGGCCCGGTGCAGGCCCGCGGCCTGGCCGGCCCGCGGATGCGGGAGCTGGGGGTCGAGGTGGTCGCCCGCGCCGAGGAGGTCAACGTCATGGGCGTGGCCGAGGTGCTGCGCCACCTGCCGCGCATCCGGCGCGCCCGGGCCGCGATGCAGGCCGCGATCGACCAGGCAGGGGGCGACCAGGCAGGGGGCGACCAGGGCGCCGACGCGCTGGTGGTCGTCGACGCGCCCGACCTGCACCTGCCCCTGGCCGCCCGCGCCAGGGCCCGCGGCATCCCCGTCATCGGCGTCGTCAGCCCCCAGGTCTGGGCCTGGCGCCGGTCCCGGGTCCACCGGATCGCGGCCAGCATGGACCGGCTGTGCTGCCTGTTCTCCTTCGAGCCCGCCGTCTACGCCGACACGCCGGCAGGCGGCTTCCAGGCGGTCTGGACCGGCCACCCCGTCGTCGACCGCCTGCCCCGCCGCGACCCGGCCACGGTCGACCCCGACCTGTGGGCCCTGCTGCCCGGCTCGCGCGCCCAGGAGCTGCGCCGCCACCTGGGCCCCTTCCTGCAGGCCGCCGCCCTGCTGCGCCAGCAACGCCAGGGCGCGCGCTTCCTGCTGGCCAGCCCCTCGCCGCCGCCGGGCCTGCCCACCTGGGTCCAGGCCGTGCCCTCGGTGCAGGAGCTGTCCGCCTGCCGGGGCGCCCTCACCAAGTCCGGCACCGTCACGCTGGAGCTGGCCGTGCTCGGCCTGCCCATGGTCGTCGCGCACCGCGTGCACCCGCTGACCTACGCGCTCGGCCGCCTGCTGGTGCGCCAGGTCCACCACGTCGCCCTGCCCAACGTGCTGGCCGACCAGGCCGCCGGCCACAAGGTAGATCCGGTCGTGCCCGAGCACCTCCAGCACCTGCACCCCCCGGCGCTGGCGCAGGAGCTGCTCGCCCTGCCCCCGGTCCAGCCCGTCGACCTCTCCCCGCTGGGCCCGCCCGGCGCCGCCGCCCGCGCCGCCGCCGTCGTGGCGCAGGTGCTCGGCCTGCCGGCGACGGGGTAGGAGCCGCCATGCTCCCCCCCTCCCCCGCCGAGGCCCCCGCCCCCTGGGACCGCGGCGAGCGCGCCATCGTGGCCGCCAGCCTGGGTTCGCTGCTGCTCTTCCACCTGTGGATCGGCGGCCGGCTGGAGCTGACCGAGGACGAGGCCTACTACTGGGTCTGGAGCCAGCACCTGGCCGCCGGCTACCTCGACCACCCGCCCGCCATCGCCTGGCTCATCGCCGCCGGCACCCGCCTGCTCGGCGCCGCCGGCCTGGCGCCCAGCGAGCTGGGGGTCCGCCTGGTCCCGGCCCTGGTCGGCGCCCTGGGCCTGCTGCCCGCGATCTCCCTGGCCCACGACCGGGCCCTGGCCGCCTTCGCCCTGGTCGCCACCCCGCTGTTGTGGCTGGGCGGCGCGCTGGCCGGCCCCGACGTGCCGCTGCTGGCCGCCTGGAGCCTGGGCCTGTGGGCCGCCGCCCGCCAGCGCTGGGGCTGGCTGGGCCTGGCCGCCGGGCTGGCCATGCTCGGCAAGTACACGGGGGTGCTGCTCCTGCCGCTGTTGCTGCTCTCCGAGCCCCGGGCCGCCCTGCGCCGCGGCCCCTGGGTCGCCGTGGCCCTGGCCTTCGCCGTCTACCTGCCCAACGCCCTGTGGAACGTCGAGCGCGGCCTGCTCTCCTGGCGCTTCCAGCTCGAGCACGCCGCCGGCCAGGGCGCCCAGGCGGGCGCCGGCTCCCTGGCCCTGCTGGGGGCCCAGGCCGGGCTGGTCGGCCCCGTCCTCTTCCTGGCCGCCCTGTGGTGGGGGCTGCGCCACCTGCGCCAGGCCTTCGCCTGGTCCGACGAGGGTGGCCGGATCGACCGGATCTGCTGGTGGACCAGCGCGCCCGTCCTGCTGCTGGCCACCCTCACCGGCGGCGAGGCCAACTGGGCCGCCCCCGCCTGGCTGGGCGCCATCGTCGGCCTGGCCCGCATGGGAGGCCGCTGGTCGCGGGTGGCCTGGTTCGGCGCGGGGCTGTCCGCCATGCTCTCCCTCGCCCTGTCCGCCCACGCCATCCACCCTCTGTTCACCCTGGACGGAGACCCCATGCACCGCCTGCGCGGCGGCCGCGTCCTGGGCGAGAGCGTCGCCGCGTGGGGCATCTCGCCGGTCTACACCACCCGCTACCAGGAGGCCGCCCTCATCCACTTCTACGGCGGCGTGCCGGCCCACGCCCTGCCCCAGCACGGCCGCGCCGACCAGTACGATCTCTGGCCCGAGCCCCCCATCCCCACCGGCCCCCAGGCCCGCGTGCTCTTCGTGCGCCCCTACCGCGCCGACGCCCCCATCCCGCTCGACGACCTGGGCTGGGAGCGCGGCGGGCCCAACCTGGTCACCGCCTACGCCCCCACGGCCGACCCCACCGTCAGCGTGCCGATCCACCGCTGGCAGGTCTACGAGGCCTGGCGACCCGAGACAGGCGGCAGATGAGCCCCGCCCTGCGCCGCCTGCTCGGCTACTTCCGGCCCCACCTGCCCAAGCTGGGGCTCAGCCTGCTGTTGATGTCCGTCCAGGCCGCCGTGCCCGGGGCCCTGGTCTTCCTCATCCAGCAGGTGCTCGACCGCGTGCTCATCGCCCGTGACCAGGCGATGCTCACCGTCCTGCCCTTCGCCATCGTGGGACTGTACCTGGTGAATGGTGCCGTCACCATCGGCCGCGGCCTCATCACTCGCGACGTCGCCTGGGAGGTCGTCACCCGCCTGCGCCGCGAGCTGTTCAGCCAGTACCTGCGCCTGGACGCCGGCTGGCACCAGGCCCACCCGGTCGGCGAGCGCATCGCGCGCCTGGTCAACGACGTCACCAACGTCCAGTACGGCGTCTCCGGCATCGTCACCGCCGTCCAGAAGCCGCTCACCCTGCTGGTCCTGGTCGCCACCGCCTTCCACATGAACGGCACGCTCGCCCTGGTCGCGGTGGCGCTCCTGCCCTTCATCGCGGTGCCCATCGACCGCTTCGGCAAGCGCCTGCGCCGCACCTCGCGCCAGACGCTGGACAACATGGCCGGCCTGTCCGCCAGCAGCAGCGAGACCCTGGCCGGCATCCGGGTCGTACAGGCCTTCGGCGGCGAGGCCCTGCGCCTGCGCCGCTTCGACCAGGAGAACGAGCGCCAGCGCCAGCTCCAGCTCAAGGTCTTCACCGCCCAGCTCGTCCCCGGCCCCATCGTCGAGCTGATCGCCAGCGTCGGCATCGGCGCCTGCATCCTGGTCGGCGGCCGCCAGGTCTTCGCCGGCGAGCTGAGCGCCGGCGAGCTGGTCGGCTTCATGATCGCCATCGCCCTGGTCAACGACCCGCTCAAGGGCATCGCCCTGATCCAGAGCCTGACCCAGCGGGCCCTGGCCGGCGCCGAGGCCGTCTTCGCCATCCTGGACACGACCCCCGGCGTGCCCGACCAGGGCCGGGTCGAGCTGGATGCCCGCGAGGTGACCGTGCGCTTCGAGGGCGTCGGCTTCGCCTACGAGGCCGGCCGCCCCGTGCTGTCCGGCCTGGACTTCGAGGTCGGCCGCGGCCGCGTCGTCGCCCTGGTCGGCGCCAGCGGAGCCGGCAAGTCCACCGCCGCCGCGCTGATCCCCCGCTTCCGCGATCCCACCCAGGGCCGCATCACCATCAACGGCCACGACCTGCGCGAGCTGAGCCTGCACAGCCTGCGCCGCCACGTCGCCATCGTCAGCCAGGAGAGCTTCCTCTTCGACGACAGCATCCGCGCCAACATCGCGTTCGGGGCCCCCCCCGGGGTGGAGCCCGACGACGCCGCCATCGAGGCCGCCGCCCGGGTCGCCAACGCCCACGACTTCATCGTCGCCCTGCCCCGCGGCTACCACACCCGCATCGACGAGCTGGGCATGCGCCTGTCCGGCGGCCAGCGCCAGCGCATCTGCATCGCCCGCGCCGTGCTGCGCGACGCGCCCCTGCTGGTCCTGGACGAGGCCACCAGCGCGCTCGACGCCGAGAGCGAGGCCACCGTCCAGGAGGCGCTGGAGCGGCTGATGGCCGATCGCACCGTCATCGCCATCGCCCACCGGCTCTCCACCGTCCAGGACGCCGACGAGATCCTGGTCCTGGACCAGGGTCGCATCGTCGAGCGGGGCACGCACGGCCAGCTCATGGCCGCCGAGGGCGCCTACGCCGCCCTGGTGCGGCGTCAGGTGGGGGGCTGAGCGTCAGCGCGCGACCAGCTCCAGGATCCGCCGCGCGGTCCGGCGCAGCACGCTGCCCTCCTTGCGGAGAGGCGGGGGGGGCTCGGGGGGAGCCTGGGAGGCGCGGGGCGACGGCGGGCCCGCCTCCCAAGCCGACAGCATCCGACGCGCCGCGGGCAGCAGCTCCTGCTCCTCGACCCGGGCGTGCACCTCGAGGTCGTCCAGCAGGTCCAGAAGCTCGGCCTCCAGCGGTCCAGCGTCCCGCGCCGCGCTGCGCAGGGCCGCCGACAGGGTCTCCATCTCCGACAGCTCCCGCTCCATGTCGTCCAGCATCCCTCGCCAGGACTCCGTCGGCGGAGCCTTGCCCTGGGCCAGCTCCCGCAGCGCGGGGAACAGGACCAGCTCCTCTTCGGCCAGGTGGGCCCGGATCCCCCGCGTGAAGTGGGTCCAGGGGGCGATCAGGCGCGGGTCCGCTGTGCCAGAGCGCACACGGTCGTCCAGGCGCGCCAGCGTGGCGCGCGCGGTGACGTGCCAGGCCTGGGCGTCATCGCAGAGGGTCAGGACGTCTCGTGCGGGCATGGGGACTCCGGGGACCAGGGGCCAACTGCAGCGACCGTGCCATCTCCAGGGTTAGCCGGACTCCATGCCACCGCAGCCCCCCTCCCGGCCCTCCCCGCCCCCGGGCTTCCGTCGCGCCGTCTGGGAGCGGGTCACCCGCATCCCCCGCGGGCGCGTGCTCGGCTACGGCATGGTCGCCGCCATGCTCGGCAGCCCCCGCGCCGCCCGCCAGGTCGGCTACGCCCTGGCCGCCCTGCCCCCGGACACCGCCGTCCCCTGGTGGCGCGTCCTGCGCAGCGACGGCAGCATCGCGATGCAGGGGGACCCCGACCGCGGGCCGCGGCAGGCCGAGCTGCTGACCGCCGAGGGCGTGGAGGTCGTCGACGGGCGGGTCGACATGGCGCGTTGGTGCTGGGACCCGGGGGTGGACGAGGGGGGAGGAGGGGCCTGACTCGGGGGACGAAGGGGTGGCCCGGTCATCCGGTGCCCGCCCGACGGCAGCTCCGCTCGAAGAGGTGGTCTCCTGGATCGATCCGGATGGGGATGTCGTCGGGCACGAGGTCTCCTGCATGCGCCGCCGCGGCGTCAGTACTCCACCCAGCAGTCCGGGTCCCAGTCGTAGGGGTCGCCCGTGTCGCGTTCGGGGTCGTACAGGTCCACGTAGCCGGCGTCGTTGATGCAGGTACAGGGGACTCCGACCTTTCCCAGAGCGTACTCGAACCAGGTCCCGGACTCGTCGACGCGAGAACGACTGTCACACACCCAGACCTCTCCGCACTCATCACAATACGCCTTGCGGGACTCGTCCTCAATCCCGACATCGACGCACAACACCCCGTTCAAGTCCGGACATGTGTCCTTCCCGTCGCAGCCCCCGAAAGCACAGGCCGCGGGAGGCAGCAGGAGTAGAACCCCCATCAGCCTGGCTGGCCCGTCGACCCACTCCGCACCTGGGCGTGACAGCGTCTTCATCGCGCTCCTCCTCCAGGTCCACCCGTCCCGTGGCTCCGCCAGTCGATCTCGCCGGTCACCACCGGCCGGCATCCCTCGAAGCTCCACTCATCTCGATAGTTCCCACCCGGAAACGAAAAAGCCGGACTTCCCCCTTTGTTTTCCATGTTCCCCTCGTGGATCTTTTCCGGCCTCA
>JAKLKF010000062.1 GCA_023150805.1 Myxococcota bacterium
GCGCCCTGCGGGAGGCGCTGGCCAGCTCGGCCTCGTGGAGGACCCGACCCGAGGTGCCTCGCCCTTGACCGCGCCGGCGGCCTTTTCCTCCGGTCCGTGCAGAGCGACCCCGCCTGCGGCTATGATGCGACGGCCGAGGGCTACGCGGCGCCCGTCGGGCCCGCATCGAGGTGGAGAACATGGCGAGCTGGACCCGTACTGGCCTGGTGATCACGCTGCTTCTGTCCGCATGCACGGACAAGGATGATCCGACCTTCGGCCAGGTCGGGGACGGCGGCGGCGACGGTGGCACGGACGGCGGAACCGACGGGGGCACCGACGGTGGCACGGACGGCGGCACCGACGGCGGCGGCACGGACGGCGGCACCACGGTGACCTCGGGCTTCGACGAGCCCGGTGACCTGGTCCCCTTCGAAGACGAGGGGGGGGAGGCCTCCGTCTTCCTCGGGGACGAGTCCGGGGACTCCAACCTGTCCCACCAGTTCTACATGATCCTGGTGAACACGGGCAGCAGCGCGCTGAGCTACCAGCTCCGCTACGACAGCAGCAGCAGCAGCACCGGCAGCCCCGCGCCGGCCGTGGTCGCGCCAGCGGCTCCCTCGCGGCACCGGGCCGCCCTCCGCGAGAGCGTGCGGGACGGTAGCCTCCGCCGGGTCCAGCCCGCCGCCGTGCCGCCTCCGCCGCTGGACTCCAGCGACATCGGCGTGGCCGAGCGGGAGTTCAAGGTCCGGGACTCCATGGTCTCGGACTCGTCCTACTCCACCTCCTCGGCCACGCTCTGGGGCATCGGCGAGACCGTGGCGATCTGGGTGGACGAGGGCGTGCCCATCGACTGGGACATCGACTGCGACGGGGAAGTCGACGTGCCCGCCGACTACGACGCCTACGGCTTCGACAACTGCGACCTCGCCAAGATCGTCGCGATCGTCGACTACAACATCGTGCCGAACCTGCGCAACCTCTTCGGCGCGGAGTCCGACGAGAACGGCGACGGCCTGGTCAGCGTCCTCATCACGCCCGAGCTCAACGTCATCAGCTACACGAGCGACGACGAGGACGAGCAGGGCAGCCTGGTCCCCTCCTACGCCGACCCCGAGGTCGACCTGACCGAGTGGAACGGGAGCTCCAACCCCGGGTCCAACGAGCAGGAGATCATCTACGTCTTCGCGCCGGATCCCTACGGCTTCCTCAACCCGCTCGCCACGGCGACGGTCGACGAGTACACGACCATGGAGCTGGCCGCGCAGATCGCGCGGAGCTTCTTCGAGCTGATCTCCTACAACCAGCACGTGCTGGTCGGCGGTGGACAGGCGGAGGAGGACTGGCTCAACCAGGGGCTCGGCGCGCTGGCGGCGGACCTGACCGGCTTCGGCGCGGTGTACTACGACGACGCCTGGGACTACCTCGACCACAGCCACCTCAAGCCCCTGGTGAGCAGCGACGGGACCGGGTCGCTCTCGACTTCGGCCATCGGGGCGCAGTACCTCTTCGCGCGGTACCTCTACGACCGCTTCGGCGCGGGCATCCTGGCTTCGCTGGTCCAGGTGGACGGCTCCGCCGGCGGCGGGGGCACCAAGACCGGTGACACCACCCGGGGGACCGGGCTGGTCGAGGTGGTCACGGGGCAGGACTTCGACGACCTGGTCGTGCAGTGGCAGGTCGCGCTGCTCACGACGGGGGTGACCCTGGACGACGGTGCGCCGCTGCTGGAAGACGCCGACTATCCCCCCTACGCGGGCGCCACGACGCTGACGGCGCCCACCTCCGGGCCGTCGGCCGGCGACTACTACGGGGCCAACGGCTACCAGTCGGGGATCGAGATCCGCGGGGTCAACCGCTACATGGAGGGCGGCACCACGGACCGGCCGCTGGAGAACACCGGGCAGCGGGTGGTGACCGGTGGGCCCGACTTCATGACCGCCGTCACCGGCCTGGAGAACTGGGGCTACGTGGAGGGGGCCCATGCGGCCCAGGTCGTCCGCCTGACCGACATCACGCTGGACAGCGCCTGGCTGAACCTGCAGGGTGGGTCGGAGGGCTTCGTCGGCGCCGTCGTGCGGTGGGAGGACCGCGACCTGCTGTCCCCCGACGTCGTGGTGGAGCAGATCTTCTCGGCCACCAAGGCGGACAACGTGGAGCTCCCCCTGCTCGGTGCGGACACGGGGCCCATCGGCGGCGTCGGCGAGATCACCGACCCCGGCTACACCAGCATCGTCTCCGACGAGGAGGAGGCGGTGAACGCCAGTGTGCAGGACACCGACCGCTGGCTGTTGACGCTGGGCGGGGTCCCGGCGGGACAAGAGGTGGAGATCGCCGTCCACCTGTCGCGCCGCTACCAGGGTGCCGCGGGCGATGCCGCGCCCTTCGACCCGTGGATCGCGGTGGTGCCGGAGCGCTGGATCCCCACGCCCACGGTCGAAGGCACCCAGCGCGGGAGCTGCGCCGAGGGCGTGGACTTCCAGTACCCGGCGTCGATGCTGGAGTACCTGTACTACCAGCTCTTCCTCAGCTCCGACCCCGGGCTGGACGTCACGGAGGTCGGCGACGACTTCACCTGCGGGGACGTCAGCCCGGACACGAGCTGCGGAGAGGACTGGGATCGGGACGGCGTCCTGGACGCCGACGAGCTGGCGCCGGAGACCTTCGTCGACCAGGTCAACGCCATGCTCTGCACGCTCAACGGCAACGACGCCAGCCTGTTCGAGCCGGTGACCGCATCCGATCTCTTCGACGTCGACTCGCTCGACGACGACGAGCTGTCGTGGTTCGATCGCTCGCGCAACCTGGGCGGCATGACCTCCGCCTCCGGGGAGGAGGCGACGCTCGTCGCCACCCTCGAGGGGGGGCAGGACTACCTGGTGATCGTGGGCGCCGAGACCTACACCGGCACCTACGAGCTGGAGATCCGCCGCCTCGACTGAGCGAGGGGCGCGGCGGTCGGCGCGCGCGCCGGCATGCGGTCGGGGAGGTGGCGTGCAGGAGCCGGGGCGACCGCCCGTCGGGGGCGAGGGGCTGCGGGGGAGGGTGACCTCCGCCGCGCTCTTCCTGATCACGGGGCTGTGCGTCTACTGGGTCTACGGCACCCAGTGGATGCAGGGGGCTCCCTTCTCCGATGGGCCGACGGCGCGCGGGGCGGCGCGCTTCGCCGCCGGGCTGATGGGGTTGTTGCTGGCCCACGAGATGGGGCACTACCTGGTCGCGCGGGCGCATGGCTTCCGCCTGTCCCTGCCCTTCTTCCTGCCCGTCCCCTTCGCCTTCGGCACCTTCGGCGCGATCATCCAGCTCCGCAGCCTGCCGCGCTCCCGGACCGCGCTCCTGGAGATGGGCGCCGCGGGCCCGCTGGCGGGCTTCGCCGTGGCGCTGCTCTTGTTCGCGCTGGGCTTGCCGGAGACCCAGGCGCATACCCAGCCCGAGCTGGTGGTGGCCTCGGCCCAGGTCCTGGCGGAGCTGGCCTCCCTGCCGGCGCCGGAGCCCGGGCCGTGGGACGTCATCTTCGAGGCGCCGGTCCTGCGGCACCTGTTCGCCGCGCCTCCGCCGGGCACCATCCCCATGCTGATCCTGGCCAACCCGCCGGTGATGGACCTGCTGGGCCTGGTGTTCCTCGGCCGGGTGCCGGGGCGCTACGACGTGCTCGACCCCCTGGCGATGGCGGGGTGGGTCGGCTGCCTGGTCACCGCCGTCAACCTGCTGCCCATCGGCCAGCTCGACGGTGGGCACGTCTTCAACGCCCTCGCGCCCCGGTTCGCCGGGCGCCTGTCGCGCCTGGGCGTCGGCCTGGCGATCCTCGCCGGCCTGTGGTGGCCAGGCTGGGCCTTCTGGGGCTTGCTCCTGCTCGGCCTGCGGGCCTGGCGCAGCCTCCCGGTGCCGCCGCATCCCGGCCCCCGCCCCCGGGCCCGGGTGGTGGCCCTCCTGGCGGGGCTCACCTTCCTCTCCTGCTTCATGCCCCGCCCGCTGGAGGTCGAGCACCTCCCCCTCGACCAGATCCGCTTCGTGGACCCCACCGGCCAGCCCCTGGCCCTGCCGGCGTCCCGACGGTAGGAGGGGCCGCCGCGCAGACCCAGGGCATCGATGTACCCGTCCTCCAGGCTGAGCCTCCTCCGGCAGCACCTCCTGGTGCTCGCACTCCTGCTGGCCCTGCCGGGTCCGGCGCGGGCGGCGGAGGTGTGGGTGGAGTCCGCGCCCGTGGCGGACCGCGCCACCGCGGAGGCCCTGCTCGCGGCCCTGCCGGCGGGAGAGGAGAGCACGACGGGCCGCGTGCTGCGGCGCTTCGTCAAGGGCGCAGGCTGGCAGTACGTGGTGCGGGTCGAGGGCATGGGCGCACCGGAGGAGGCCGACCAGGTCGCGCGCGCGCTGCAGCGGGCCGGTGGACGCGCGCTGGTGTTGGAGCGGGAGGGCGACCAGGTGCGGACCCTGGTCGACACCGGCGCCGCCTCCGTCCCGCCGACTGCCGCCAGCGACCCGTCGGCCGAAGGGGGGGATCGCCTCCCCGACGCACGGGCGGTCCTGCGGGAGGCCGTCAAGGCCCACGGCGGGGAGCGGGGCGGCCTGGACCTGGTCGAGGTGGCATCCACCGTGACCCTGGTCTTCGAGCGGGAGGTCGCGATCGACCAGGGGCGCCTGGTCGCCGCGAACCGCTACTACCGGCTGGGTGATGCGCTGCGCCTGGAGGTGGAGATCCTGGAGGGGGCGGGCACCGACAGCACCACGATCGTGACCACCGGGAACGAGGGCTGGGTCGTCGCCGGCGGCGAGCCCACGCCGCGCGACGTGGCGCGGACCCGCGAGGTGTTGGCCCGCTTCGCGCCGGACTCCCTGCTCGAGATCCCCCTGGGCTTTGCGCGCGACGTCGCGGTGGCCGCAGCCTGGGACGACCTCCGGGTCGCCGGGCCGGAGCCGCGGCACGGAACGGCCTGCTGGCGGCTCGAACCCGCCGGGGGAAACCCTGCGGTGGAGGGGCTCGTCGCGGCGTGGTTCGCGCAGCGCGGGGGCCACCTCATCGCCGCCCGGTGGCGCTCGCCCAACGGCGAACTCGACTTCGACTTCGCGGACTACCGGGAGGTGGTCCCGGGGGTGGTCGTGCCGTTCCGGACGTCGATCACGCGCAACGGTCGCCCGGTCGAGCAGGTCCGGCTGCTCCAGCTCCTGCTCGATACGCCGCTGGAGCCGGGGATGTTCGCAGCTCCCTGAGCATCGCGGCGCGCCGTTGAGTGGAGCGGTTGACAGCTCGGGCCTGCGTCAATATATGGGCCCCGCTCGTCGGTGCGGCTGGTCCTCACCTCCGGGTAGCCGGGCCTCGGCCCTGCTGGCGTAGCTCAACTGGCAGAGCAGCTGTTTTGTAAACAGCAGGTTGCGGGTTCGAGTCCCACCGCCAGCTCCAGAACGAGACCCGTGGCGCGCGTCGCCTCGGCGACCTTGACAGCGACGAAAGGGGAGATGCCCGAGTGGCCAAAGGGAGCGGGCTGTAAACCCGCCGGCATCCGCCTACAGTGGTTCGAATCCACTTCTCCCCACCACGCTGACCCTGGGCAGCACGCCCACTCGCGGGAATAGCTCAGTTGGTAGAGCATCAGCCTTCCAAGCTGAGGGTCGCGGGTTCGAGCCCCGTTTCCCGCTCCATCTGCACCCCCTTCGATCTTCGCCCATGTAGCTCAGTCGGCAGAGCACCTCCTTGGTAAGGAGGAGGTCACCAGTTCAAGTCTGGTCATGGGCTCCATCTCATCCGGTTCCTCCGTCGGTCCCTGCCTGGGGCCGCTCGAGGAGCACCCCATTTCGATCGCGGACCCAGGTCCGCCGGAGGCAGCCAACATGGCCAAGGAGAAGTTCGAGCGGAACAAGCCGCACGTGAACATCGGGACGATCGGTCACGTGGACCACGGCAAGACGACGCTGACGGCGGCGATCACGATGGTGCTCGCGGAGTCTGGCGGCGCCAAGAAGATGAACTACGAGGACATCGACAAGGCCCCGGAAGAGAAGGCGCGCGGGATCACGATCAACACGGCGCACGTGGAGTACGAGACGGCTGCCCGTCACTACGCGCACGTGGACTGCCCCGGACACGCCGACTACATCAAGAACATGATCACGGGCGCGGCGCAGATGGACGGCGCGATCCTGGTGGTGTCGGCGACGGACGGCCCGATGCCGCAGACGCGTGAGCACGTGCTGCTGGCTCGGCAGGTGAACGTGCCGTACATCGTGGTCTTCATGAACAAGGTGGACCAGCTGGACGACACGGAGCTGCAGGACCTGGTGGAGATGGAGGTCCGTGAGCTGCTGAACGAGTACGACTTCCCGGGCGACGACATCCCGGTGATCCGCGGCAGCGCTCTGAAGGCTGTGGAGGGAGACGCCAGCGAGATCGGCAAGGGAGCGATCCACAGCCTGATGGCTGCGGTGGACGCGTACATCCCGACGCCGGTGCGTGCGGTGGACAAGCCGTTCCTGATGCCGGTGGAGGACGTGTTCAGCATCTCGGGCCGCGGCACGGTGGCGACGGGGCGCGTGGAGCGCGGGATCGTGCGGACGGGCGAGCAGGTGGAGATCGTCGGGATCAAGGACACGACGACCACGACGGTGACGGGCGTGGAGATGTTCCGGAAGATCCTGGACGAGGGCCAGGCCGGCGACAACGTGGGCCTGCTGCTGCGCGGCATCAAGCGTGAGGAGATCGAGCGGGGCCAGGTGGTGGCGAAGCCGAAGTCGATCACGCCGCACACGAAGTTCAAGTGCGAGGCCTACATCCTGAAGAAGGAGGAGGGTGGTCGCCACAAGCCCTTCTTCAACGGGTACCGGCCGCAGTTCTACTTCCGGACGACGGACGTGACGGGCAACATCACGCTGCCCGAGGGCACGGAGATGGTGATGCCGGGTGACCGGATCGAGATGACCGTGTCGCTCATCACGCCGATCGCCATCGAGAAGCAGCTGCGCTTCGCCATCCGCGAGGGCGGCCGCACTGTCGGCGCCGGCGTCGTCTCCGAGATCATCGAGTAGAGCGAACGCGTCCTCGGGCGCCGCGTGGCGCCCGGGAGACGCAGACCCCCTGAGGAACCAGTCATGGCCAGCAACCCCAAGATCCGCATCCGGCTCAAGGCCTACGACCACAAGCTGCTCGACAAGTCCGCTCGCGAGATCGTCGAGACGGCGAAGCGGACCGGCGTGATCGTGCGGGGGCCCTTCCCCTTGCCGACCACCATCAGCCGCTGGACCGTGCTCCGCGGTCCTCACGTGGACAAGAAGTCCCGGGAGCAGTTCGAGCGCCGGACGCACCACCGTCTCCTCGACATCCTCGAGCCCACCCAGTCGACGGTCGACGCGCTGATGAAGCTCGACCTGTCGGCGGGCGTGCACGTCGAGATCAAGACCACCTGAGGGCCACGACGCGATCGTGGAGGAATGGCGAGATGCCTACCATCGACATGTACAACACCGAGCGCGTGAAGGTCGGATCCATCGATCTGGACGACACGATCTTCGGTGCCGAGGTCAAGCCCTACCTGTTCCACGCGGTGGTTCGGTACCAGCTCGCCAAGCGGCGGGCGGGGACGCACGCCACCAAGACGCGTGCGCAGGTCTCCGGCGGCGGCAAGAAGCCCTTCAAGCAGAAGGGAACGGGTCGCGCTCGCCAGGGCACGACTCGCGCGCCCCACTGGCGCGGCGGCGGCGTGGTCTTCGGGCCGCACCCCCGGTCCCACGCCCACGAGCTGCCCAAGAAGGTGCGTCGCGCCGCGCTCCGCAGCGCGCTGAGCAAGCGCCTGCAGGACGAGACGCTGACCGTCTTCGACGCGTTCGCCCTGAGCCAGATCAAGACCAAGGACTTCGTCCAGGTCATGAAGAACTTCCAGTTCGACGATCTGCTCCTGGTGCTGCCGGCCAAGGACGAGACGGTGATCCGCTCCGCGCGCAACGTGCCGGGCGTGACCGTGCTCCCCGTGGAAGGCCTGAACGTCTACGACGTGCTCAAGCACAAGAACCTTGCGCTGACCAAGGACGCCGTCGCCGGCGTGGTCGCGCGGCTGACGAGGTGAGCCGTGGCTGAGCTTCACGACATCCTGGTCCGTCCGATCGTCACCGAGAAGTCGTCCCTGGCGCAGGCCGCGGACAACGTCTACGTGTTCGAGGTCGGGCTCAAGGCCAACAAGATCCAGATCAAGCATGCGGTCGAGCGGGCCTTCGGCGTCGGTGTCGAAGACGTCCGGACTGTCGTGGTTCGCGGCAAGTCCAAGCGCTTCGGTCGCTTCTTCGGCAAGCGTCCCAACTGGAAGAAGGCGTATGTGCGCCTTGCCTCCGGGGACCAGCTCAACTTCCTCGAGGCGTAGCGGGAGCAGAGATGGGCACTCGCAAGTTCAAGCCGACCACCCCGTCCCGGCGCTTCATGAGCGTCGCGGACTTCTCCGAGGTCACCCGTGCGACCCCTGAGAAGTCGCTCGTGGTGTCGCTCACCAAGTCGGGCGGCCGCAACAACCGCGGCCGGATGACCGCTCGCCACCGCGGTGGTGGGCACAAGCGGCGCTACCGCATCGTCGACTTCCAGCGCAACAACGACAACGTTCCGGGGACGGTGGCGTCGATCGAGTACGATCCGAACCGCACCGCGCGGATCGCGCTGGTTCACTTCGCCGACGGCGACAAGCGCTACATCATCGCGCCCGCCAAGCTCGAGGTGGGGGCTTCGGTCATCACCAGCGACGAGGCGGACATCACCCCTGGGAACTGTCTCCACCTGCACGCGGTCCCGCTGGGCACCTGGGTGCACAACGTGGAGCTGCAGATCGGCAAGGGTGGGCAGATCTGCCGGTCCGCGGGCTCCTTCGCGCAGGTGATGGCCAAGGAGGGAGAGTACGTGCTCCTCCGGCTGCCCAGCGGCGAGCTGCGGAAGGTCAACCGGCGCTGCCGGGCGACCATCGGCCAGGTCGGCAACCTCGATCACGAGAACCAGGTGACCGGCAAGGCGGGCAAGAGCCGCTGGCTGGGTCGGCGCCCGGTGGTGCGTGGAACGGCCATGAACCCGATCGACCACCCGCACGGTGGTGGTGAGGGTCGGGCGAAGGGTCGCCACCCGGTGACCCCGTGGGGCAAGCCCACCAAGGGCTACAAGACCCGCTCGCGCAAGAACCCCTCCAACAAGTTCATCGTCAAGCGCCGCAAGTAGCGGTGTTCACGGTTCATCCCTGAGCCCAGCGCGTCCTGCGGGACGCGCCAGCACTCTGCCAGGAGGACGGCCCAATGGCCCGCTCCATCAAGAAGGGACCTTTCGTCGACCAGCATCTGATGGCGAAGGTGGCCACCGCAAAGGACGGGGCCAACCGCACCATCAAGACCTGGAGCCGCCGAAGCACCATCCTGCCCGACTTCATCGGGTTGACCTTCATGGTGCACAACGGTAAGAAGTTCGTTCCGGTCTACGTCACCGAGAACATGGTCGGGCACAAGCTCGGCGAGTTCGCACCCACCCGGACCTTCTACGGCCATGCGGCCGACAAGAAGTCCAAGGGCCGCTGACCCGCTCATCGGGTCTGACGGTACGCCGTCGACCGCGCAGGGGAATCAAATGGAAGCGAAGGCGATGCTGCGGCTCGCGCGAGTGAGCCCCCAGAAGGCCCGACTGGTTGCCGACCTGGTGCGTGGGCGTGATGTGGGTGAGGCCATCGAGATCCTCACCTTCACGCGCAAGAAGTCCGCGCCCATGATCCGGCGTCTGGTCGAGTCCGCGGTTGCGAACGCCGAGCACATGGCGTCTCGCTCGAACCGCAACCTCGACGTGGATGACCTGGTCATCAAGGAGATCTACGTCGATCAGGGCCCCACCCTCCGTCGGTTCCGCCCCCGGGCCCGCGGAATGGCGACCCGGATCCACAAGAAGACCAGCCACATCACCGTCGTGGTGGCTGAAGGAGTGGCCTGATGGGTCAGAAGGTTCATCCGGTCGGGTTTCGCCTCGGCGTGATCCGCGACTGGGACAGCAAGTGGTACGCGGAGAAGGACTACGTGCGGTTCCTGCACGAGGACCTCGCCATCCGCAAGTTCCTGACCGAGAAGCTCAAGACCGCGGGCGTGAGCCGCGTGACGATCGAGCGCGCGGCCAACAAGGCGAAGGTGTTCGTCCACGCCAGCAAGCCGGGAGTGATCATCGGCAAGCGGGCGAGCGGCCTGGACGCCCTGCGCGCGGATCTGCAGAAGCTCACGCAGACCGAGATCTACCTGAACATCATCGAGGTCCGGAAGGTCGAGACCGACGCCGTGCTGGTGGCCGAGAACATCGCCGCCCAGCTCGAGAAGCGCGTGTCCTTCCGCCGGGCCATGAAGAAGGCGCTGACCCAGGCCAAGCGGGCTGGCGCGAAGGGCGTCAAGGTCCGCTGCTCCGGTCGCCTCGGCGGCGCCGAGATGTCCCGGACCGAGTGGTACATGGACGGCCGGGTTCCCCTCCACACGCTGCGCGCGGACATCGACTACGGTACGGCCGAGGCCAAGACCACCTACGGCGTCATCGGCGTCAAGGTGTGGGTCTTCAAGGGTGAGGTCCTCCCGGGCGATGAGGACCGCGCCGCCTAGGCTTCAACCGGGGCGTGGTGACGCCTCGAGGAGATCGTCATGCTTTCACCGAAGCGAGTGAAGTACCGCCGCTGTCAGAAGGGCCGCATGGCCGGCCTGGCCTATCGCGGCAACGAGGTCAGCTTGGGCGACTTCGGACTGCAGGCCACGGAGTGCGGCTGGCTGACCTCCCGCCAGATCGAGGCAGGTCGTATTGCGCTGACCCGGCACGTGAAGCGCGGCGGCAAGGTGTGGATCCGCATCTTCCCCGACAAGCCGATCAGCAAGAAGCCCGCCGAGACCCGAATGGGCAAGGGAAAGGGCGCGCCGGAGTACTGGGTCGCGGTGATCAAGCCGGGGCGCGTGCTCTATGAGCTCGAGGGCGTGCCGGAGGACACGGCCAAGGAGGCGTTCCGCCTCTGCGGCCACAAGCTCCCTGTGGCGACCCGCTTCGTCACGCGGAACGAGGTGCTGTGATGGCCGCCAACGAGATCAACAGCCTCACGGACGAGCAGCTCGTCCACGCCGAGCTGCAGCTCGAGCGCGACCTGCTGGCCGCGACCTTCCGCCTTCGGACCGGGCAGCTGGAGGACACCTCCAGTCTCGGGCGGATGCGGCGGAAGATCGCTCGGCTGCGCACGGCGCAGCGGCAGCGTGAGCTCGGCCAGGGGCTCAAGACGGACAGCCTGCGCAACCGCTACCGGGCCACCTTCCAGCCGGCCTCGGTCGTGCCTGCGGAGGCGGCCGCCTCCGGCGGCTTCCTGAAGGGCATGGTTGACAAGATCGGCAGCGCCGATTAGCAGGCCGGGGCTTGAGGGCGACCTCAGGCACCGGCCCGCCGGTTAGACGACACCAATCCCATGGTTGGTGTCAGGCGTGAGCGACGCCGGCACCGTGAGTCCCGCTTCGGCGGGAGACCCGGTCCGAACCGCCATCACCCCAGTCCCGCGCTCCTGCGCGGGAGAACTGTGAGAGCGTGCAATGTCTACCGAGTCGCACAGCAGCGGCGGTCGCGTCCTGGTCGGGCGGGTCGTCTCCGACAAGATGGACAAGACCGTCGTGGTCGAGGTCGAGCGTCGGGTGCTCCATCCCAAGTACCGCAAGTACGTCAACCGGCGGCAGAAGTACAAGGCCCACGACGAGGAGAACACCTGCCAGGTGGACGACGTCGTGGTGATCAAGGAGTCGCGGCCGCTGTCCCGCACCAAGCGGTGGGTCGTGGTGGACCAGCGGCGCTCCGACGCCTGAACCCCATCGGGATGCGCGTTCGAACACGCAGCTCCCAGGAGGCTCCAAATGATCCAGATGCAGTCGACGCTCGACGTCGCCGACAACAGCGGCGCCAAGAAGCTGCAGTGCATCAAGGTGCTGGGCGGCAGCAAGCGCAAGTACGCCTCGGTGGGTGACATCATCGTGGTGAGCGTGAAGGAGGCCATGCCCAACGGCAAGGTGAAGAAGGGGCAGGTGGCCCGCGCGGTCATCGTCCGGACCTCCAAGGAGCTTCGTCGCCCTGACGGGTCCTACATCCGCTTCGACTCCAACTCGGCCGTCCTGGTGAACGCCGAGGGTGAGCCGATCGGAACCCGGATCTTCGGGCCCGTGGCCCGCGAGCTGCGCGCGAAGCAGTTCATGAAGATCGTCTCGCTTGCTCCCGAAGTCCTCTGAGGCTCGAGGAATCCCATGGCCAGCATGAAGATCAAGCGGGACGACGTGGTCGTCGTCACCGCGGGCAAGAACAAGGGTCGGACGGGTCGCGTGCTGCGCGTGCTGCCCGAGGACGGCCGGGTGGTCGTGGAGCGCGTCAACCTGGTCAAGCGCCAGGTGAAGCCCCAGGGTGACCGCCCGGGCGGGACCATCGAGAAGGAGGCCTCCCTCCACATCTCGAACGTGGCCCTCTGGAACTCCCAGGAGTCGCGCCCTGTGAAGGTCGGCTTCAAGACCCTCGAGGACGGCCGCAAGGTGCGGGTCGACAAGAAGACCGGCGCCATCATCGACAACGTCTGAGTGGTCGTCGCCGGTGCATCTGCACCGATGGACGCTACGCCCAGTGAGGACCGAGAACATGGAAGCCAGGCTCCGCCAGCGCTACCACGAGAAGGTCTCTCCCGCCCTGCGGGAGGAGTTCTCGTACAAGAACCCGATGCAGATCCCCCGCCTCCAGAAGGTGGTGGTGAACGTCAGCCTGAAGGAGGCGATCACCAACGCGAAGGCGCTGGATGCCGCTGCCGACGAGCTGTCCGTCATCACGGGCCAGAAGGCGATCATCCGCAAGGCGCGCACCTCCATCGCCAACTTCAAGCTGCGGGAGGGCATGCCCATCGGGGCCAAGGTCACCCTGCGCGGCGCGCGGATGTGGGAGTTCGTCGACCGGCTCATCGCGATCGCCATCCCCCGAATCCGCGACTTCCGTGGCCTCGAGCCCAACGGCTTCGACGGCCGCGGGAACTACTCGATGGGCATCACCGAGCAGATCATCTTCCCCGAGATCGACTACGACAAGGTGCAGCGCATCACGGGGATGAACATCACCTTCGTCACGACGGCCAAGACCGATGCCGAGGGCCGGGCCCTCCTCAAGCACCTCGGCATGCCCTTCCGGGAGCAGTAGAAAATGGCCAAGAAGTCCATGATCGCCAAGTCGCAGCGCACGCCCAAGTTCAAGGTCCGGCAGAAGAACCGCTGCGGGAAGTGCGGTCGGCCCCGTGCCTACCTGCGCAAGTTCGACCTCTGCCGTATCTGCTTCCGCGACATGGCGCTCAAGGGTGAGATCCCGGGCGTCGTCAAGGCGTCCTGGTAGACGGCGCCGCGTCATCATCTTCAGGAGCATCAAATGACCGACCCGATCGCCGATCTGCTGACGCGCATCCGGAACGCGGTCCAGGCCCGCCACACCAGCCTGCTGGTTCCCCGCTCGAAGCTGAAGCTCGAGGTGGTGAAGATCCTCAAGTCCGAGGGCTTCGTCGAGGGGTACATCGAGGTGGACGAGGGGGCCCAGGGCTACATCAAGGTCTTCCCGCGCTACGACGACGCGAACCAGGCCGTGATCCGCGGACTGGAGCGCATCAGCAAGCCCAGCCGTCGCTTCTACGTGGGCAAGCACGAGGTCCCGCGCGTGCGGAACGGCCTCGGCGTGGCCATCCTCACCACCCCCCGTGGGGTGCTCACCGATCGCCAGGCCCGTCAGGAGGGCGTCGGCGGCGAGGTCCTCTGCTACGTCTGGTAGCGGTGGGCGAGAATTTCTGGAGACAGTGACATGTCCCGAATCGGCAACCAGCCCGTCAAGCTCCCCAGCGGCGTCACGTTCGTGTCGGCCGGAGGGGTGGTTCAGGTCAAGGGCCCCAAGGGTTCGCTCAGCCGCAAGGTGGCGACCGGCATCTCCTTCCGCGAGGAAGGGGGAAGCGTGATCGTCGAGCGTGGCGATGACAGCCCGACGACCCGTGCCAACCACGGCCTGATGCGCGCCCTCGTGAACAGCATGGTGACTGGCGTCAGCAAGGGTTTCCAGCGGAAGCTGGAGATCGTCGGCGTCGGCTACAAGGCGGAGATCAAGGGGCAGACCCTGGTGATGAGCCTGGGCTACAGCCACCCGGTGGAGTACCCGTTCCCGACGGGGATCAGCATCGCGGTGGAGAAGAACACCAAGATGGTGGTGAGCGGCATCGACAAGGAGCAGGTGGGCCAGGTGGCCTCCGAGCTCCGCGGGTACCGCCCTCCGGACAGCTACAAGGGCAAGGGCGTTCGCTACGAGGGCGAGCACGTCCGCATCAAGGCCGGCAAGTCCGGTCAGAAGTGAGGTAGCCCATGTCGAAGACGAATCCTTCCTGGGTCGCTCGTCAGCGCCGCAAGGCGCACATCCGCAAGACCGTCCGCGGCGACGCCGCTCGTCCGCGTCTGTGCGTCTTCCGCAGCGCCAACCACATCTACGCCCAGGTCATCGACGACGTGTCCGGGACCACCCTGGCCGCCGCGAGCACCCTGTCCCCGGAGCTCAAGGAGCTCGAGGGCCACAAGGGCAACCGCAGCGCTGCCGCCAAGGTTGGCGAGCTGGTCGCGCGGAAGGCGAAGGAGGCCGGCGTGGAGCGGGTCGCCTTCGATCGAAACGGATTTCTGTACCACGGCCGGATCAAGGCGCTCGCGGACGCGGCGCGTGAGGCCGGGCTCGATTTCTGAGGAATGACGCAGGGAGACCCCCTGCAGGAGGAAGCATGGCCAAGATGCGCAACGCGCGGCGGCAAGAAGAGGAGACGAACTTCATCGAGAAGACCGTCGCCATCAACCGCGTGGCGAAGGTCGTGAAGGGTGGACGCCGCTTCAACTTCACCGCCATCATCGTCTCTGGCGACGGCCAGGGCCGCGTGGGTGTCGGTCATGGCAAGGCGAACGAGGTCCCCGAGGCCATCCGCAAGGGCACGGAGAAGGCTCGTGCGCACCAGGTCGAGGTCCCGATCGTGGACGGCACCGTGCCGCACTACGTGATCGGCGAGTTCGGCGCCGCGAAGGTGGTGCTGCGCCCGGCCAGCCCGGGAACCGGCGTCATCGCGTCGGCGACCGTGCGGTCGATCCTGGACGCCGCTGGTTACCACAACGTGCTCACCAAGGTGCTGGGCACCAGCAACCCGCACAACGTGGTCCGGGCCGTGATGGACGCGCTGGAGCGGCTGGAGTCGCCCGAGCAGTACGCGGTTCGCACCGGGCGGAACGTGGCGGATGTGCTGCCTCACTACAACGTCGGCGCTGCCGTGTGGGGCACGGGGCACTGAGGCCCCCCTCGGCTCGTCGGGCCGAGGCTCAATCCACGGAGATCCTCATGAAGAAGCTCAAGGTCACGCTCAAGCGGAGCATCATCGGCACCACCGAGCGTCAGCAGGCCACCGTGCGTGGCCTGGGACTGCGGAAGGTCGCGGATGAGCGCGTGCTGGAGAACACTCCGGCCGTTCGGGGCATGGTGAAGCGGGTCATCCACCTGGTGGATGTCTCGGAGATCGACGTCGACATCTAGCAGGGACGCTCGTCCCTGGGGGCCATCATGGCGAATGAACTGACCTTCCTCTCCCCCGCGCCCGGTTCGCGCAAGACCCGGATGCGTGTGGGCCGTGGAGAGGGCTCCGGAAAGGGCAAGACCGCTGGTCGTGGGACCAAGGGCCAGCGGGCTCGTGGATCCCTGTCCGCGGGCTTCGAGGGCGGGCAGACCCCGCTGCATCGGCGCCTTCCCAAGCGCGGCTTCAACAACATCTTCGCGAAGCGCTACACCGAGGTGCGGATCGACCGCATCGCCGCTCACTTCGCCGCCGGCGACGTGGTGGACGCGGAGGCCTTGAAGGTCCGCGGTCTGGTGAGCAAGGTGGAAGCGGATGGCATCAAGGTCCTGGGCAACGGCGAGATCGCCTGCGCCGTCACGGTCCGGGCCGCCGCCTTCACCAGGTCGGCAGTGGCCAAGATCGAAGCCGCTGGTGGCAAGGCCGAGGTCGTCTGAGGGTAGGTAGTCGTGATCGAAGCCGTCGCCAACATCCTCCGGATCACGGACCTCCGGAACCGGATCCTCTTTACGTTGGCGATGCTGGCGGTGTACCGCCTGGGCGTGTTCATCCCCGCGCCGGGCGTTGATCGGACCGCGCTGGCGGACTTCTTCGCGACCAACCAGAACAGCCTGTTCGGCATGTACGACATGTTCACGGGCGGCGCGCTGGAGCAGTTCAGCGTGTTCGTGCTGGGCATCATGCCGTACATCAGCGCGAGCATCATCATGCAGCTCATGGCTGTGGTCATGCCACAGGTCGAGCGCATGAAGAACGAGGGGCAGGCGGGTCGAAACAAGATCACGCAGTACACCCGCTACCTCACCATCGGCATCGCGATCATCCAGTCGTCCGCGATCGCCATCAGCCTGGAGCAGATGAAGACGCTCGGTGGCACGGACGTGGTCATCGAGGCGGGCTGGAGCTTCCGCGCCATGACCATCATCACGATGACGGCCGGAAGCTGCTTCATCATGTGGTTGGGCGAGCAGATCACCGACCGAGGGATCGGCAACGGGTCGTCGCTCATCATCACGGGCGGCATCATCGCCCAGATGCCGAACCGGCTGCGGCAGACGGTGGAGATGGTGAAGATCGAGCAGATCAACCTGCTCGAGCTGGCCCTGCTCGGCGCCTTCATGTTCGTGGTCATCATGGCCATCGTGTTCATCGAACGTGGCCAGCGGCGGATCCCGATCCAGTACGCCAAGCGCGTGGTCGGTCGGCAGGTCTACGGGGGACAGGCGACCCACCTTCCGATGAAGGTGAACGTGTCGGGCGTCATCCCGCCGATCTTCGCGTCCTCCCTGCTCATGTTCCCCGCGACCATCGGGACCTTCTACGACCATCCGCTCTTCGCCGCGATGAGCTCGGCCTTCACGCCGGGGACGTGGGTGTACAACATCACCTACGTCGTGATGATCGTGTTCTTCGCCTACTTCTACACGGCGGTCTCCTTCAACCCGGTCGACGTGGCGGACAACCTTCGCAAGCACGGCGGGTACATCCCGGGCGTGCGACCGGGCAAGCAGACCGCGGACTACCTTGACCACATCCTGACCCGACTCACCGCGGGTGGTTCGCTGTACCTCGCGGCGGTCTGCATCCTGCCGACCCTGTTGGTGACGAACTACGGGGTGCCCTTCTACTTCGGCGGGACGGGCCTGCTCATCATCGTGGGCGTCGCGCTGGACACGGTCGGCCAGATCGAGGGGCACCTGCTCACTCGGCACTATGACGGCATCCTCGGGCCCAAGTCCACGAAGGTGAAGGGCAGACGGGGCAAGCTGCTCACGCTCTGACACGGAGGAAGAGGCATGGACATCGTCCTCTTCGGACCCCCTGGCGCTGGCAAGGGTACGCAGGCGGCTGCGGTCTGCGCCGCAGCCAACGTGCCGCACGTTGCCACCGGGGACATCTTCCGCAAGAACCTCAAGGAAGGGACAGCGCTGGGGCAGCTCGCGCGTGGGTACATGGACCGTGGCGAGCTGGTGCCCGACCAGTTGGTCTGTGACCTGGTGGCCGACCGCCTCTCCCAGGCGGACGCGCTCGGCGGAGCCTTGCTGGACGGTTTTCCGCGCACGGTCGTGCAGGCGGAGCTGTTGGAGAGGTGGCTCACCGCCCACGGCCGCCGGATCGACGTGGTCCTCAACCTGGTGGTCCCCGACGAGGTGCTGGTGCGCCGCCTCAGCGGCCGGCGGACCTGCCGGGCCTGCGGAGCCAGCTACCATGTGGACCACAACCCGCCCCGCACGGCGGGTGTGTGTGACGCTTGCGGCGCCGCCGAGGTGGTGCAGCGGGACGACGACCGCGAGGAGACCGTGCTGGCGCGGCTGCAGACCTACCACCGGGAGACCGCGGCGGTGTTGCCCTGGCTGCGCGCGCGGGTGGCCGTCACCGATGTGGACGGCACGCTGCCCATCGGGGTGGTGCAGGACCTGGTGCACTCGGCCCTGGGCTGAGTCGGTCCTTGACGCCCACGCTCCGGCGGTGTACGTGGGCGTGCTCTCGATTCGAGGCGGAGGTGCGTCCTGTGGGCTTCAGCCTGCGGGTCCCTCCTCTCCGATGCCGTGGCCACCTGCCGCGGCGTTCCCCAACCGATGAACCGGCCTCTCACGCCGGCGAGGTGTTCCAATGAAGGTCAAGGCTTCCGTACGGAAGATCTGCGACAAGTGCCGGGTGGTTCGCCGCCAGGGCGTGGTGCGGATCATCTGTGAGAACCCCAAGCACAAGCAGCGGCAGGGGTAGGACATGGCTCGTATCGAAGGCGTCGACCTTCCGCGCAACAAGCGCATCGACATCGCTCTGACCTACATCTACGGCATCGGACGGAGCACCGCGCTCAAGATCGTCGCGGATGCGAAGGTGGATGGCAGCGTGCGGACCCAGGACCTCTCCGAGGTCGAGGTCGCGGCGATCCGTGAGGTCATCCAGCGCGGCCACAAGGTCGAGGGTGAGCTCCGCAAGGACGTTGCCATGAACATCAAGCGGCTGATCGACATCAACGCCTACCGTGGCCTGCGGCACAAGCGCGGACTCCCGGTTCGTGGTCAGCGCACGCACACCAACGCCCGGACCCGCAAGGGGCCGCGGCGCGCCATCACCCGTCGCAAGTAGGGAGAGGGACACGCCATGGCCAGCCCTCGTCGCGCTCCGCGCAAGGTCAAGAAGAACGTCCCCACGGGTGTGGTGCACATCCAGGCGACCTTCAACAACACCATCGTCACCATCACCGACCAGGTCGGCAACACGGTCTCCTGGTCCAGCGCCGGGGTCAAGGGCTTCAAGGGGTCCCGCAAGTCGACCCCCTTCGCTGCCCAGCTCGTGGCCGAGGACGCCGCTCGCAAGGCGATGGATCACGGCATGAAGGCCGTCGGGGTCTTCGTGAAGGGTCCGGGGTCCGGGCGGGAGTCCGCGCTGCGGGCCATCGCCAACTGCGGTCTGAAGATCACGCACATCCGTGACGTCACGCCGATCCCGCACAACGGCTGCCGTCCGCCCAAGAAGCGGCGGGTCTGAACCGCTCGCGCCGGCGCGTGCGCGCGCTCGGCCCAGGCCGGAGCGCCGCGGCTACCCCTTGGGGTGGCTGCGGTCGGCTCCAAACCACCACATCTCCAGGTGCAGAGCCGCCGCGGCCTGAGCGGCAGAAACCTGGGATGGAGTCCGCATGCAGGAAGTGACCGTCAACAACTGGCGTGGCCTGATCAAGCCCCGCAGCATGGAGAAGGACACGCGCTCGGGTGGCACCTACGGCAAGTTCGTGGTGCGGCCGCTGGAGCGGGGCTTCGGGATCACGCTGGGCAACGCCCTGCGCCGCATCCTGCTGTCCAGCCTCCAGGGCGCGGCCATCACCTCGGTGAAGATCGACGGCGTGCTCCACGAGTTCTCTTCGATCCCCGGCGTGGTCGAAGACGTCACCGACATCATCCTCAACCTCAAGGGCGTGCGGATCCGCACCTCGGCCACCGAGCGGCTGATGGCGACGATCGACAAGCGTGGCGCCCCCGGGGATGTGGTGGTGGTTCGTGCGTCCGACCTCCGCTTCGACGGAGAGGCCGAGGTGCTCAACCCCGACCACGAGATCGCCATGCTCACCGAGAGCGGGCGGTTCGTCGCCGAGATGACGGTCGAGATGGGCCGTGGCTACGTTCCGGGCACCTTCGCGAAGGCGACCGAGAACCCGATCGGCACGATGGCGATCGACGCCATCCACTCGCCGATCAAGAAGGTGAAGTACACGGTCACCAACGCCCGCGTCGGCCAGCGGACCGACTACGACAAGCTCACGCTCGAGGTCTGGACCGACGGCAGCGTGCGTCCCGACGACGCCGTCGCCTTCGCCGCGAAGATCCTCAAGGAGCAGGTGCAGGTCTTCATCAACTTCGCCGAGGAGCGGGAGCCCGACATGGGCGTCGACGCCGCCACGGACGAGGAGTGGAACGACAGCCTGTTCAAGCGCGTCGACGAGCTCGAGCTCTCGGTGCGCTCGGCGAACTGCCTGCAGAACGCCGGCATCGAGTACATCTGGCAGCTGGTCGAGAAGAGCGAGGCCGAGATGCTGAAGACCAAGAACTTCGGCCGGAAGTCGCTCAACGAGATCAAGGAGATCCTCCAGGAGCTCGGCCTGTCCCTGGGCATGAAGCTCCACAACTTCCCCAAGAACCGCACGAAGTAGGCCTCGGGCCGCTTCGAGAACGCAGGAGGCAGCCATGCGGCACCTCAAGACCGGCCGGAAGCTGGGCCGCAACAGCTCGCATCGCACCGCGATGTACCGCAACATGGTGACGTCCCTGATGGTTCACGGGCGGATCCGGACTACCGAGGCGAAGGCCAAGGAGCTGCGGCGCTACGCGGAGCAGGTGATCACCCTGGGCAAGCACGTGGCGCCCAGCACCCTCGAGGGCCTCTCCGGCGAAGAGCTGGCGAAGGCCCAGGCCAAGCGGATCCACAACATCCGCCAGGCCCGCAAGTGGGTGCTGGACAAGGGTGCGCTGGCCATGGTGTTCAGCGAGTACGCCGAGCGGTTCAAGGACCGCCCCGGCGGCTACACCCGCATCTACAAGGTGGGCTTCCGGACGGGCGACAACGCCCCGATGGCGATCATCGAGCTGCTGGGCGCGGCTCCTCCGGTGACGGAGGAGGGCCCCGCTGCCGATGAGGCGGCGCCCGCCGAGTAGGCAGCGGCAGGCCACCTCTGGTGGACTGCCTCGGTTAGGTGAAGTCCGGGTCTCGCTAGTCGGGGCCCGGACTTCGTCGTGTCTGGAGGTCGATGTGGTGGATCGTGCTGCTCTCGAGGCCCGACTTCTGGACCACATGAAGGAGCACCGCCTGAAGCAGACCCGCCAGCGGCAGGTGCTGTTCGATGTGCTGCTGCAGGCCGAGGGCCACCTCTCGGTGGAGGACGTGGTGACCCGAGCGCAGGCCGAGCTGCCGGGCCTGGGGCATGCCACGGTCTACCGGACGCTCAAGTTGTTCGTCGAGGCGGGGGTGGCGCACGAGCGTCGCTTCCAGGACGGACAGACGCGCTACGAACCGGTGGAGGCCGGCGGCCACCACGATCACCTGATCTGCAAGACCTGCGGCCACATCTTCGAGTTCGAGGACGACGAGATCGAGCGCCGGCAGGCCCGCGTCGCGAAGGCCCACGGCCTCCGGGTGGTCTCGCATCGGCACGACATCTACGGCGAGTGCGTGGCGCCGGACACCTGTAGCTGGAAGAAGCAGGCCCAGGCCTGATCCCGGAACGCAAGAACGGCCGGGTCTGGAGGACCCGGCCGTCTGATGTGGTGCGTGGAGGGGGAATCGAACCCCCATGGGTTGCCCCACCAGGCCCTCAACCTGGCGCGTCTACCAATTCCGCCATCCACGCGCGGAACACAGGCCTGTTATGCCCGGCCGGTCGGCGTGTCAAGGCGCGGGGGCCTGGGCCGGGGCGTCCGGGGCCCCCAGCTCTTCGATGGCGCTGCCCTCGGAGGGGAGGGGCGCGACGGCGGGGTCCGCGGGCGCCGAGGATGCTGGATCGCCGGCTTCTGGCGACGGGGCGATGGCGCCCGTCGGCGACGGCTCGGGGGTGGCCGGCGCCGGGCGATCGAGCTGGAAGCCCTCCTCCTCCTCGCCCGCCGGCAGCTCTTGGATGCCCTCCTCCAGGTCCGAGTCGGAAGCGACGCGCGTGCTGCTGTAGAGGGCCAGCGTGATGCTGGTGAACATGAACAGCGCCGCGACGACGGTGGTCGCGCGGCCCAGGAAGTGCGCCTGGCCGCGCGGCCCGTACATCTGGTTGGCCCCGCCGCCACCGAAGGCGGCGGCCCCTTCCTTGCCCGGCTGGAGCAGGATGATGAGGATGAGCGCCAGGCACAGGAAGATGTGCAGGATGGTGACGAAGAGCTGCATGAGGGGCTCGAGGGCGGACGGGCCGCGGAGAGGTCAGCCCGCCGCCGCGACGATGTCGCGGAAGGACTCGGCTGTGAGAGACGCGCCGCCGACCAGGGCGCCGTCGATGTCGGGTTGGGACAGCAGGCCGGCGGCGTTGCTCGCCGTGACGCTGCCGCCGTACTGCAGGCGCACCGTGGCGGGGACCTCCCGCGGGTAGCGGGCGGACAGCCAGGCCCGGATGCCGGCGTGCATCTCCTGGGCCTGGGCCGGGCTGGCCGTGCGACCGGTGCCGATGGCCCACACAGGCTCGTAGGCGATGGTCAACTGCAGCACCTGGTCGAGGGGGAGACCGGCCAGCGCGGTGGCGAGCTGGCCGGCGACGATGTCCTGGGCCTGCCCGGCGTCACGCTGGGCGAGCGTCTCCCCTACGCACAGGATCGGCAGCAGGCCAGCCCGGTACGCGGCGCGGAGCTTCGCGGCCACGGTGGCGTCGGTGTCCCCGAACAGGCTGCGCCGCTCGGAGTGCCCGACGATGACGTAGCGGCAGCCGGCCTGGGCCAGCATCTCGCCCGACACGGCGCCGGTGAAGGCGCCGCTGACCTCGGGGTGCAGGTCCTGCCCCGCGACGGCGACGCCGCTGTGCTGCAGGCGGGCGATGACCGCCGGCAGCGAGACGAAGGGCGGGGCCACCGCCACGTCGGCGGCGGCGTGGTCGGCAAGCAGCCGCTTGAGCTCCACCGCGAGGGCGTCCGCGTCCCGCGGGCCCTTGTTCATCTTCCAGTTGCCGGCGATGAAGGGGCGGCGGCTCATCGCTGGCCGCCCGACTTCGCCATCACCACGGCGCGCTCCCGGATGGCCTTGACCCCCGGCAGCTCGGTGCCCTGGACGAACTCCAGCGACGCGCCGCCGCCGGTCGAGACGTGGTCGACCCGGTCTGCCAGGTGGAAGGCAGCGATCGCCGCGGCGCTGTCGCCGCCGCCGACCACGGTGTAGCCCGGGCTGGACGCCACGGCCTCGGCCACGCCCCGCGTGCCGCCGGAGAAGGGCTCCATCTCGAAGACGCCCATGGGGCCGTTCCAGAAGACGGTGCCAGCGGCGGCGATCTCCGCGGCATAGGCCGCCACCGTGGCCGGGCCGATGTCCAGGCCCATGAAGCCCTCGGGGATGCTCTGCACGACCTGGGCCTCGGCATCCGCGGCGACCTTGGTGGCCACGACGTGGTCCGTGGGCAGCAGCAGCTTGACCCCGCGCTCCTCGCAGCGCTCCAGGATGCGCCGCGCCAGGAGCACCCGCTCCTCTTCGACCAGCGAGGCGCCGACGTCCTCGCCCTTTGCCTTCAGGAAGGTGTAGGCCATCGCGCCGCCGATGAGCAGCGCGTCGCAGCGGCGCATGAAGCTCTCGATGACGCCGATCTTGTCCGTCACCTTGGCGCCGCCCAGGATGGCGACCAGCGGGCGCTGGGGCTGCTCCATCACGCGGGTCAGCGCGTCGACCTCCTTCTGGACCAGCAGGCCGACGCAGGCCCGCTCCATCAGGGCCGGCACGCCGGCGATGCTGGCGTCGGCGCGGTGCATGCAGCCGAAGGCCTCGTCGACGTAGACCGTGCCCAGGCGGGCGAGCGCCGCGGCGAACTCGGGGTCGTTGTCCTTCTCGCCCGGGTGGAAGCGCAGGTTCTCCACCACCATCACGCCGCCGGGGGGCAGCTCCTGGGCGAGCTGCTCCACGTTCTCGCCGATGGTGTCGTGGGCGAAGACCACCTCGCCGTCCAGCAGCTCGGCCAGCCGCGCGGCGGCCGGCTCCATCGAGTACTTCGGCTCCGGCGCGCCCTTGGGGCGCCCCAGGTGGCTGCAGATCACCGTCCGGCAGCGCTTCTCCTGCAGGAACCGGATCGTCGGCAGGGCGGCGCGGATCCGGTTGTCGTCGGTGACCTGCCCCTTGCCGTCGAGGGGCACGTTGAAGTCGACCCGCAGCAGGACGCGGTCCTCGTGCAGGTCGAGATCGGTGACGCTGGGCAGGGCCATCACGCCTCCAGCAGCGCCAGGCGGCGCACCAGGTCGAGCATGCGGTTGGAGAAGCCCCACTCGTTGTCGTACCAGGACATGACCTTGGCCATCCGGGGGCCCATGGTCTGGGTCAGCGGCAGGTCGGCGATGGACGAGTGGGGGTTGCCGCACAGGTCGATGCTGACGACCGGCGCGGTGCTGGCGGCCAGGATGCCCTTGAGCGGGCCGTTGGCGGCGGCGGTCAGGGCGGCGTTGATCGCCTCGACCGACACGTCCTTCTCGGCGTTGAAGACCAGGTCGACCAGGCTGACGTTCGGGGTCGGCACGCGCACGGCCAGGCCGTTGAGGCGGCCGTTGAGCGCGGGCAGCACCTCGCCCACGGCCTTGGCCGCGCCCGTCGAGGTGGGGACCATGCTCATCGCGGCGGCGCGCGCGCGTCGGAAGTCACCCTTGTGGGGCGCGTCCAGCAGGTTCTGGTCCATCGTGTAGCTGTGGACCGTCGTCATCAGGCCCTGGGCGATGCCGAACTCGGCGTGCAGCACCTTGGCGATGGGGGCCAGGCAGTTGGTGGTGCAGGAGGCGTTGGAGAGCACCTTGTGCTCGGCCTTCAGCCCGTCGTCGTTGACACCCATGCAGACGGTGTAGTCGACCTTGCCCTTGGCCGGGGCGCTGATGACCACGCGGCGGGCGCCGGCGTCGAGGTGCAGCCCGGCCTTGTCGCGCGAGGTGAAGCGGCCCGTGCACTCCAGCACGACGTCGACGTCGGACTTGGCCCAGGGAAGCTTGGTGGGATCGGCCTCGGCGCTGGTGGCGACCACCTTGTCGCCGATCCGGATGCCGCCCTCGACCGCCTGGGCCTGCTCCGCGAAGCGGCCGTGGACCGAGTCGTGGTTCAGCAGGTGGGCCAGCATGTCGTCGCTGGTCAGGTCGTTGATGTGGACGAACTCGATGCGGGGGTCGTTCCAGCCGGCGCGGAGGACACAGCGGCCGATGCGGCCGAAGCCGTTGAGGGCGACGCGGACTGCCATGAGACACCTCGTTCGAAGGGGCGCGCGGGCGCCCGGGTAGGGGGGAGGCTGACGGGGACTGCGTCGTCCGCGCACACCGCGGGCAGGGGGCACCGCGGTTCGGGGCCCGGAAGGGCCGCGGGGGGGCGGATCCAGGCGGTGACGTTAACGCTGGCCCCCCCCTCCTGCCAGCCGAGGAAGCCTCGTGCCCCTGCTCGTCGCGAACGTGCCCTGGCCCGGCGAAGACATCGATCCCACCGCCGTTGTCGCGGCGCACCTCGCGCTGCCAGAGGCGGCCCTCGCCGCGGTTCGCCTGCTCAAGCGTTCCGTCGACGGTCGCCGGCGGCCGCCCACCTGGCTGGCCAACTACCGGGTGGACCTGTCGGGCGGCGAGCAGGCCGAGGCGGCGCTGCTGCGCAGCCCACCCCACGGCGTGCGGCCCTTCACCGCGCGAGACGAGGTGCGCTTCGCCGACCAGGACCCGGCGTCCGTGCCGCGTGTCGCATGGCCCGCCGGGCACCGCCCCATCGTCGTCGGCGCCGGCCCCGCGGGCCTGTTCGCCGCCCTGCGCCTGGGCGAGGCCGGGGCGCCCGCGATCCTGCTGGAGCGGGGCGAGCCCGTGGAGCGCCGCCACCACGACGTGCGCGCCTTCTGGCGCCACGCGCGCCTCGACCCCGACAGCAACGTGGTCTTCGGCGAGGGCGGGGCCGGCGCCTTCTCCGACGGCAAGATCTACACGCGCCGCCGCGACGGCGAGCTGGGCTGGGTCTTCCGGCGCCTGGTCGAGCACGGCGCCGACCCGGCCGTGCTGGAGGAGGGCTGGGCGCACCTGGGCACCGACCGCATCCGCGAGATCCTGCCGCGGCTGCGGGCGCGGCTGGCCGAGCTGGGCGTCGAGGTGCGGTTCCGGGCGCGGGCCGAGGGCTTCCTGGTCGAAGGTGGGCGCTGCGTCGGCGTGCGCCTGGCCACCGGCGAGGAGCTCCGCGGCGCCCCCGTCCTGGTCGCGACCGGCCACTCTGCGCGCGACACCTGGCAGGCCATGCTGGAGGCCGGCGCCGCGGCCGAGCAGCGCCCCATCCACATCGGCGCGCGGGTCGAGCACCCCCAGCGGCTGATCGACGAGGCCCGCTACGGGCCGGGGCTGTTCGGCAGCGCCCGGGGCGGCCTGCCCGCCGCCTCCTATCGCCTGACCAGCAACCCCCCCGGCGGTCGCGCGCGGCCCGCCCACACCTTCTGCATGTGCCCGGGCGGCACGGTGGTCGCGGCCACCAACCTGCCCGAGCGCGTCGTCGTCAACGGCATGTCCTACTCCGGACGGCGCGCGGCCTACGCCAACTCCGCCGTCGTGGTCGAGGTCACCCCGGCCGACTACCCGGGCAGCGACCCGCTGGCCGGCGCACGCTTCCAGGACGCCATCGAGGCGCGGGCCTGGCAGGTGGGGGGAGGCGAGTTCCGCGCCCCCGCCCAGCTCGTCTCGGACCTGCTCGCGGGCAGGGCCAGCGGCGGGGTGCCCCGGGTCAGCTACACCCTGGGCGTGACCCCCGGCGACCTGCGCGAGGTCCTGCCCGAGCCCCTGGTCGAGGGCATGGTCGCCGCCCTGCGGCACTTCGACCGGCAGATCGCCGGCTTCGCCGGGCCCGAGGCCGTGCTCATCGCGCCCGAGACCCGCACCACCGCGCCGCTGCGCTTCCTGCGCGGCCCGGACTACCAGTCCCCGACCCTGCCGGGCCTGGTGCCGCTGGGCGAGGGCGCGGGCTACGCCGGCGGCATCGCCAGCGCGGCGCTGGACGGCTTCCGGGCGGCGCAGGCGCTCATCGAGCGCACCTGCCCTGCGCGGGCCTGAGCCCGCCCGGGACCCACCTGCCGCGCGCTACCGGAAGGCGACGTCGACGTCGTCGCCCGTCAGCGTGAACAGCGCCCGCGTGGAGGTCCCCTTCTCGCGCCCCACGCAGTCGGTCTGGTCGATGATCCAGGTCACCGTCGCCTCCTTGGGCGAGGTGGCGGGCTCCATCGTCCAGGTGCCGCGCTCGGTGCACTCCATGCGCTCCTCGCCGGCGTCGACGTAGCCCTGGGCCGACCAGGTGTTGTCCCCCTGGAAGCGCAGGCTGCTGAAGACCACCTTGGCGCCCTCGGTGCTGTCCACGGCCGAGAAGTCGCGGATGTCCATCATCGTGAGGGCCTGCAGGAAGGCCCGGCTGGCCGCGTCGTCGGGGAAGTCGCCGGTCGGCCGGGAGGGCGCGGTCGCGGCGGCGGCGGTGGCGGCCGGCTCGGGGGCGGCCTTCTGCCCACCACAGGCGAGCAGGGGCAGGGCGAGGAGCAGGGCAGGGGTCATGGCTTCCTCCGGGGGGAGAGCGCCCTATCCCCATGGGGGGCGACGGGCCCGCGCGGCTTGTCGCGGCGCCGGGCCCGGCGTAGCCTCGCCGGCCGTGCCTGCCCTCCTCTCGCGCCTGCCCTGGCGGATCCTGCTCTACGCGGGGCTGTCCGGCGTCGTCACCTGGCCCCTGCTGCCGCGCCTGGGCCAGGAGGTTCCCGGCGCCGACCGCACCGACCTGTGGAACGCGCTCTGGTCGATGTGGCAGGTGTGGCGGGCCGTGGCGGACGGCGCCTCGCCGCTGCGGGTCGACCTGCTCGACCCTCCGCGGGGGGGCAGCCTGCTGGTCGCCGACCCCCTGGGGGCCCTGCTCGGCCTGCCGCTGGTGCCCGTGCTGGGCCTGCCGGCCACCTACGGCCTGCTGGTGCTGGCCCACGTGACCCTGGCGGGCTGGGCGGCCCACCGCCTGACCGGGGAGGTCGCGCGTGCCAGGGGCCTGCCCGCGGAGTGGGCGGGCCTGGTGGGCGGCGTGGCCTACGCCACGGCGCCGGTGCTTCGCGCCGCCATCCACAACGGCACCTCCGAAGGCGTCGGCACGGACCTGGCGGCCCTGGCGGCCTGGGCCTGCTACCGCGCGGCGCGAGACGGGGGCGCAGGGCGGGTGGCCCTGGCGGGCCTGGCGCTGGCGCTGGCCGCGCTCGGCTCCTGGTACGGGGCGGTGGTCGCCTTCCTGTTCGCCGGGGCGCTCGCCCTCGTCGGCCTGCCCGGCGGCTGGCGCCGAACGCTGGGCGCGCGCGCCTCGGGGCTGGCGCTGGGCCTGGTCCTGGTCCTGCCCCTGGCGGCGGCGACCCAGTCCCTGGCGACGTCCCCGGACAACCTGGTGCGCATCAAGCACCCCCGCGAGCTGATGACCGTGCGGCGCAGCACCGGGCCGGCCGATCCCCGTGGCTTCCTGGTCGGCGGTGACTTCCGCTCGCCCGACTTCCGCGAGATCTCCCGCTACGGCGAGCAGTTCTTCCACTGCCACTACCTGGGGTGGGTCCTGCTGGCCGGCGCGGGCCTGTCGCTGCGCCAGCGGCGGGGGACCGGCTGGCTGTGGCTGGCCGGCGGCGCCGGCCTCCTGCTGAGCATGGGGCCGGTGGTGGTCCGCGACGGCGCCGCCTGGATCGTGCTGCAGGACCGGGCCGTCCCGCTGCCCTACCTGCTGCTGGAGCGGCTGCCGGGCTTCTCGGGGCTGTCCTTGCTCTACCGCCTGGCCCAGGCGCCTTCCCTGGCCTTGTCGGTGCTGGCGGGCCTGGGCTTCGCCGGGCTGCCGCGCCCGCGCGCGGCCGCGGTGGCCGCGGTGGGCCTGGTGCTGGCCGAAGGCCGCTGGATCTGCCCGCTGGGCAGCCTGCCGGACACGACCGACGCCCGCCCCGCGCCCGCGCTGCTGGCCTTGTCCGAGGCCCCGCGAGGCGTCGTGCTCAACCACCCGGTGGTCGGCGGCCGGGCCTACCTCTACGAGCAGACCCTCCACGGCCAGCCGATGGCGGGCACGCTCAACTTCCCCAACAACGCGCTGGGGATGCGGGCCTGGCGGGGGCTGATCGAGGCCGCCGCCCAGGTGGGCGCGCCAGCCGACGGCTCGCCGCCCGACCCCGCGGTGCTCGATGCCTTCCGCCAGGCGGCCTCCGCCCGGGCGCGCGCAGCAGGGGCTCGCTATGTGGTGGTGCACGACGACCCCTGGGCCCGGCCCGACATGCAGGACGACGCGGTGAAGTGGATCGAGCAGGCCTTCCAGCCCCTGGGGCCGCCCCCTGGCGACCGGGCGCCCGTGCGGGTGTACGCGCTGTGGTGACCGGCGGCTGGTTCCAGGCCCCGCGGGGGCCCGAGGGGCTGGCGGGCACCCTGGCCGACCTGCCATGGCTGGGCCTGCCCCTGCGGGAGCGCCAGGAGCGCGCCTTCCTCGAGCAGCGCCTGCGGGTCCACCCCGCGATCGTCGGCGGCGAGGGGGAGCTCGCGCCGGGGCCCCGGCTGCTGGTGCGGCAGGACGTGGCGCTGGGCACCGCCGCGGTCGCCGACGCCGTGAAGCTGGGCCAGGCGCAGGGGCGGGACCTGGTCTTCCGCCTGGGCGGGCGGGCCGGCGCCTTCGCGGCCGAGCTGGCCCTGGGGCGCGAGGAGCCGCTGCTTGCCTGGATCCACGAGGGCGTGCCCGATCTGGCCCGCATCGCGGCGGCCGAGGTGGTGGAGCTGGACCCGGTGGAGCGCCTGGTCGAGGTGCCCGTGCCGGGCGAGGCGGGGGCCAGCCTGGTGGAGCTGCCGCTGACCGAGCGCCTGATGCACCCCGCGGGCCACTGGCTGCAGCTGCTGTGGGCCAACCTGCTGGGGATGGCGCCCTTCCTCTGGCGGGGGCTCGTCGGCCGCAACCCGGTGGAGGCCGGCTGGAGCCTGGGCTGGGCCGCGCTGCGCGCCGGCTCGCTGTCCCCGCCGCTGGTGGCCGCGCGCCTGGGACGCCAGGGGCGGCGTTGCCGGGTCCACCCCTCCGCCGTGGTCGAGGGCTGCTGGCTCGGCGACGACGTGGTGGTCGACGCCGGCGCGGTCGTGCGGGGCGCGGTGCTCGCCGACGGCGTCACCGTCGAGGAGCAGGCGCTGGTCGAGTTCTCGGTGCTCGCCCCGGGCGCGCGGATCCAGCGCAAGGCCCTGGTCAAGTTCTCGGTGGTCGGCGCGCGCGCGGCCCTGGGGGGCCTGGTGCAGCTCTCGGTGGTCGACCGCGACGCCCAGGTCAAGGTGGGCGCCCACCTCATGGACATGGCCCTGGACCAGGGCGTGCGCGTAGTGGTCGGGGGCAGGCAGGTGCCCGCGCCCCTGGGCCTGGCCGGCGTCTGCGTCGGCGCGGGGACCCTGGTCGGAGGTGGCGTCCGCGTCGCGCCGGGGCGCGCCCTGCCGGCGGGGCTGGCCGTGGTGCCGCCCCCCGAGTCGCTGGTGATGCGGATCCCAGAGGGGCTGTCGGGCACCGTCACGGTGCGGGACGGCGCCCTGGTGAAGCGGTGACCTGGGGAGATCCGGCCCTGTCCGCCCTCATCGCGGGCGGCTACCTGGGGCTCTTGAGCCTGCTGTGGTTGCTGCTGTGGATCGGCGTGCCGCTGTGGGGGGCCCGCTGGCGGCTGGAGGAGGGCGACCCGGCGCCGCCACCGGGCGCCCGGCGCGTGACGGCCTGCGTGCCCGCCCGCGACGAGGCCGACAACATCGCCGCCTGCGTCCAGGCGCTGCGGGCGTTGCGCTGGCCCGACCTGGAGATCGTCGTCGTGGACGACCAGTCCGGGGACGGCACCGGCGACGTCGCCCGGCAGGCGGCCGAGGGCGATCCCCGGGTCCGGGTGATCCAGGGCGCGGCGCTGCCCCGGGGCTGGGCAGGCAAGCCCTGGGCCTGCGCGCGGGCCGCGGGCGAGGCGACCGGCGAGCTGTTGCTCTTCGTCGACGCCGACGTGCGGATCCACCCCCAGGCCCTGGTGGCGCTGGAGCGGACCCTGCGAGAGCGGGACCTGGCCCTGGTGAGCGCCTTCGGCACCTGGGAGCTGCAGAGCTTCTGGGAGAGGGCCCTGATCCCGGCGGTGGGATGGCTGATCCGCGGCGCCATCGACCTGGACCGCGTCAACGATCCCGGGCAGCCCGAGGCCTTCGCCAACGGCCAGCTCATCCTGGTCGACCGCGCGGCATACGACACGCTCGACGGTCACGGCGCCGTCCGCGACCAGGTGCTCGACGACGTGCGCCTGGCCCAGGCCTTCAAGCAGCGGGGCCTCGCGATCGGCCTGTGCGTCGCGCCCTGGGCCTTCCGCGTCCGCCTCTACCGGGGGCTGGGCGAGATCATCGCCGGCTATGGCAAGAACCTCTACGAGGGCATGGGGCGCCAGCCGATCCTCGGCCTGGGCTCGGTGCTGTTCATCGCGGTCGGGGCCCTGGTGCCCTTCGCCGCGCTGGCGGTGGGCCTGTTCGGGCGGCTGGGCCTGGGCTGGGGGGTCCCCTCCGCCTGGTGGCTGGGCTGGCTGGCGGCGGTCTGCGCGCTCCAGCTCGCCTTCCGGTGGCGCATCGAGCGGCGGGACGGGCGCGCGGGCACCGTGGCCTGGACCCACCCCCTGGCCAACGTGCTGCTGGCCTGGCTCCTGCTGCGCGCCGTGCTGGGCCTGCACAGCTCCTGGAAGGGCCGGCGCTTCGTGGACGGGCGCGCCGCGCGCTGAGGCTCCGACCGCCCCCGGCGCCTGGGCCCTGGGAGGCCCCCGCGCGCCGCGCGGGGACGCTGCCGCGGACCGCGTCGTGCACAAAGACGAAGCCGCCGACCCGTGAGGGCCGGCGGCTCGGTGTTCGTGGAGCGGGAGACGGGACTCGAACCCGCGACATCCAGCATGGCAAGCTGGTGCTCTACCAACTGAGCTACTCCCGCCCAGCAGGCACCGCGTGCTTAACGTCGAGGTCGACAACCGCGCAAGTGCTTCTGCGCAGCTTCGGCGAAAGTGGGGCTTGCTCCGTTGACCGCGCGTCGGTCGTGCTGCCGGGCCCCCGCCGCGGGCGGGCCGGCTCGGCCGCTCGCGGCGTCGAGGGGAGCTGCGGCGCCGCCGCTCCCGGCGCGGGCTCGGCACGGCCTCCCGGGGCCTGGGGCGCCTCGGCGTTCCACCCGGTGCGCAATTGTGGACATCGGTGCCGCGCAGCGCGTTGCTGACGCCGTCTGCAAGCTGCTATCCTCGGGGCTGGTCGGTGCATCCGCACCCCTCGTCTCCCGGCTCGCCGTTCCCTCCGGCCCCCCAGGTGAACCCATGTCCGCTGGCATCATCTTGCTCGGCTCGCTCCTCGGCCTCACCAGTCTCCTCGGCGTGGGCTGCGGCGACAAGGACGACGGCGACGGCGACGGCGACGGCACCATCACCGACGGCGGGAGCACCGGCGACGGCGGGGGTACCACCGCGCCGGTCGACGCGGACGGCGACGGGGTCTCGCCCGATGACGGCGACTGCGACGACACCGACCCCCTGGTCTACCCCGGCCGCGCGGAGGACTGCGACGGCGTCGACCAGAACTGCAACGACGTGGCCGACGAGGGCTTCACCGACACCGACGGCGACACGGTCGCCGACTGCGTGGACGTGGAGGAGTGCGACGGCGCGGACAACGACGGCGACGGCGAGGTGGACGAGGGCTTCGACAGCGACGGCGACGGCGTCCCCGACTGCGAGGCCGACGAGGTGTGCGACGGCGTCGACAACGACGGCGACGGCGAGGTGGACGAGGGCTTCGACAACGACCGCGACGGCTTCACCACCTGCGGCTCCGAGGACGAGGGGGCCGACTGCGACGACACCGACGCCGCCGTGAACCCCGACGCCGAGGAGGACGACGGCGACCTGGTGGACAACGACTGCGACGGCATGGTGGACGAGGGGGAGTGGTCCTCGGGAGACCTGTTCGTCACCGAGATCATGAACAACCCGCTGGCCGCCTCCGATCCCAACGGCGAGTGGTTCGAGATCTACAACGACTCGGGTCGGGACCTGGTCCTCAACGGGCTCGTCATCACCTCGACGGTGGACGACGACTGGCACCAGGTGAGCCACTCCGAGCTGGTGTGGATCGCGCCCGGCGAGCACCTCGTGCTGGGCATCAACTCCGACCCGGTGGACAACGGCGAGGTCGACGTCGCCTACATGTACGCCCACGTCGAGCTGCAGAACGAGTCGGACGACCTGGTGCTGATGTTCGGCGACCGCGTCATCGACGAGGTCGCCTGGGACGACGGCGCCTCGATGCCCGATCCGCAGGGCGCCACGATCTCGCTGGACCCCAGCTACTACGGCAACCTGCTCAACGACGCCTCGGCCGCCTGGTGCGAGTCCAGCTTCCCCTGGGCCACCAACGCGGACGCGGGCTCGCCCGGCGAGGAGAACGAGTTCTGCTGGCCCATCGCCGAGGCCAGCTACAGCGCCTCCAGCAGCCTCTACACCTGCGACGAGCTCCAGCTCATCGGCAGCGAGTCCTACGACCCCGACGGCGCCTCGGTCAGCTTCGAGTGGGAGCTGGTCAGCGCGCCGGCGGGCTCCGCCCTGACGAGCGACGACATCACCGAGACCACCTCGGCCGACCCGGTGATCGTGCCGGACGAGCCCGGCACCTACCAGTTCGCGCTCACCGTGTTCAACGGCACGGTCTACTCGGACCCGGTCTACGTGACCGTGGTGATCACCGAGCGGCCCTACAACACCGACCCGGTGGCCGACGCGGGCGACGACCGGACCTACAGCGGCTCGGTGGCCTGCACGCCGATCAGCTACGGCGCCTACTACACCTGCGACGCCTGTGACGACGCCGAGTTCGACCTCGACGCGACCAGCTCCTACGACCCCGACGACGACGAGATCGTCGCCTACACCTGGGAGATCACCGGCGGCACGGGCGAGGGGTCCATCGACGACACCGACAGCCCCGAGGCGACGCTCACCATGACGGGGCCGGACACCACCTACGGGGACACCACCTCGCAGACGGTGGAGGTGACCCTGACGGTCGAGGACTGCATGGGCGCCACCGACACCGACGTCGTGGTGTTCACCTACGAGTGCAGCGGCACCTGAGGCGGCGGGTCAGCGCGCGGCGCGGTCCCGGATGCGGCGCACCTGCTCGGCCTGTCGGTCGGGAAGGGGGTGGCCGAGCGCCTCGTCGCAGTGTCGGACGAGCAGCGCGCGCAGGGCGGCGATGGCGGGGGCGGCGTCCGTCGTGTCGGGCGCGCCCAGGGCGCGGGTGAGGGCCAGCCAGGTCGCGGGACCGGCCGCGCGCTGGCGCAGCAGGCTGAGGTCGACGGGCCCCGCGCCCTCGGCCAGCAGCACGTCCACCAGGTCGGGCATCCCGACGCCGAAGGTCGAGCGCTCGACGGTGACCTCCAGGCTGTCGAGCGCCTCCTTGGTGGCGATCACCCGCCAGGTCGCGGCGGCGGCGGCGGCCTGGGGACCCCAGGTCGCGGCGCGGCGCAGGGTGCCGACGCGGTCCAGGCCGCGGCAGGCCCCCTCGGGGCAGGCCCCGCGCAGGCGCTCGCCGGTCGAGGCCACCAGCGCGAGGCCGGTGGAGTCGGCCGTGGCCGCGTCGCGGGTGAGCTGCTCGCGGGCCTCGCGGAGCGCCGCGAGCTCGGCGCCGTCGCGGCGGTCCGGGACCGCGACGCCCGCAGCGCGCAGGTCCTCGGCCAGGCTGGCGAGCTGACCGACCGCCCGGGCCTGGTCGGCGTCGGTGTCGGCGCCGGCCGCGAGGAGGGCCGCGTAGGTGGCCAGCGCCAGGCGCTCGCGTCCGAGCTGGCCCGCCGAGGGGTCGGTGGCCCCCTGGGCGCGGGCCAGGAGCAGGGCACCGGCGGGGGAGGTCAGCAGCCGGTCGTGGACGCCCGGCCGCATGGCCTGGGCGGGCGCGCGCAGCGGCAGGTCGGGCCCGTCGAGCCAGCCCAGCAGCACCGTGCGCTCGGCGTGGGCCAGGGCCGCGGGCGCCAGCGCGGGGGCAGCGGCCCCGGGGACGAGCCAGTCCAGCGCGGGTCGGGTGTCCGCGGGGCCCGTCCGCTCGATGTCGGCGAGCGGCGCCAGCAGGGCGACCACGTGGCCGGTGTCCTCGGGCCGCAGGCCGCCCGCCAGCAGCGACTCCAGCTCGGCCAGCCGCGCCCCCCGGGCCAGCGGCACGGCCAGGGTGCCGGGCCACGCCCGCTCCAGCGCCCACCAGTCCGCCGGCAGGGGCTGGGTGCGCGCGGCGACCTGGGCCCAGGCGGCGACCGGCTCCAGGCCCGGGAGCCGGACCCAGTCCTCGGGGCGGCGCGGCCGTCGCAGCAGCGGGTCTGCGCCCACCAGGACGGCGGCGGCGCTCGCGGGATCGGCCACCTCCACGAGCTCGGCGACCGCGGGCGCGGGGGCGACCGGGGCGAGCACCTCGGGCACGCGCACGCAGGCCGCCAGCCCCAGGGCGAGACCCAGGGCCGGGGCCGGCGGCAGCGGTCCGGGCCTCATCCGCGCGCCAGCTCGTGGTGCAGCCGGTGGACCAGCCCCGGGCCCTCGAAGATCAGGCCCGAGTAGAGCTGGACCGCGGCGCAGCCCAGGCCGAGCAGCTCGGCCACCTGGTCGGGGCGGTGCACGCCGCCGACGCCGACCACGGGGATCCGCCCCGCGGCGGCGCGCACTACCACTTCGATGCGCGCCCGCGCCAGGGGCCACAGGGGGGCCCCGGACAGCCCGCCCTCCTGCCCCAGGCGCCCGGTGGTGCCCGGGCGGGACAGGGTGGTGTTGGTGGCGATGATCCCGCTGGCGCCGGCCTGGACGATGGCCTCGACCACCTGGGCCAGGTCCTCGGGCTCGAAGTCGGGGGCCACCTTGACGAAGACGGGCTTGCCCTGCGCTGCGGGCACGACCCGCTGCACCAGGCGGCGCAGCGGCTCGACCGCCTGCAGGCTGCGCAGGCCGGGCGTGTTCGGGGAGCTCACGTTGACGGCGAGGTAGTCGGCGACGTCGCGCAGCCGCTCCACGCTGGCCAGGTAGTCGGCGGCCACGCTGTCGTCGTCCAGCGGGGTGATCTTGCTCTTGCCGATGTTGCAGCCCACCGGCACCGACGGCCAGCGGCCCGCGTCCCGCAGGGCGCGCAGGCGCCGGGCGAGCGCCTCGCTGCCGTGGTTGTTGAAGCCCATGCGGTTGATGAGCCCCTGCTCGGGCACCAGGCGGAACAGGCGCGGGGTGGGGTTGCCCGGCTGGGGGTGGGCCGTGACCGTGCCCAGCTCGACGAAGCCGAAGCCCAGGGCGGGCCAGAGCTGTGTCGCCTCGCCGTCCTTGTCCAGGCCCGC
This sequence comes from Myxococcota bacterium, assembly GCA_023150805.1. Classification (GTDB taxonomy): domain Bacteria; phylum Myxococcota_A; class UBA796; order UBA796; family UBA2385; genus UBA2385. The sequence goes on from JAKLKF010000062.1 coordinate 36,066, forward strand.
GGCGAGGCCGATCGGGCCCGCGATGCGGAGCGGGCCCAGCGATCGGGCGAGGCCGGGGGGCGGTCCACCGGCGAGCGCGCCCAGCAGCCCGGCCCACAGGGAGGGCGCGGCGCCCAGCGTGCCGAGGGTGAGGCGGTGCGCCCGCTCGGCGTCCAGGGAGAAGAGCAGGGGGCGGCCCAGGCGCCAGGCGAGGTCGAGCAGCATGGCGCGCCCCTATCCGCACAGCGCCCCTATCCGCACAGCGCTCCTGGCCCCACGACCCGTCCACCGGCGGCGCGCCGGGGGCGTGCTACCTTGCCTGCGCGGAGACCTCGTGCTGCTGATGCTCGCCAGCGCCGCGCTGGCCCTGGGGCCCGTCAGCGCCGCGCTGGCGGCGGACCTCGCCATCGTGAACACCACTGCCCTGCCGGTCGCCGGTCCACCCGTGCCGGACGCCGTCGTGCTCGTCGAGGACGGCCGCGTGGCCGCCATCGGCAGCGGCCTGCCCGTGCCGCCGGGGACCCCGGTCGTCGACGGCGGCGGCGGCTGGCTGATGCCCGGCCTGATCGACGTGCACTCGCACATGGGGGTGTACCCCTGGCCGTCGGCCCGCGCCCACGAGGACGGCAACGAGGCCATCGACCCCGTCACCGCCCGGGTCCGGGTCGAGGACAGCGTGCACGTCTCCGACCCCGCCTTCGCCCGCGCCCGGGCCGGCGGGGTCACGACCATCCAGGTGTTGCCCGGCAGCGCCAACCTGGTCGGCGGGGAGGCGGTGGTGCTGAAGCTGCGGCCCTCGCGCACGCTGGCGGGGATGCGCTTCGCCCAGGCGCCCCGGGGCATCAAGATGGCCTGCGGGGAGAACCCCAAGCGCGTCTACGGCGACGACGAGGACGGGCCCAGCACCCGGATGGGCAACCTGGCCGCGCTGCGGCAGGCCTTCCAGGCGGCGCTGGACTACCGGGAGGCGCGGCGCAGCCACCGCGACCCGCCGCCGACCGATCACGACCAGGAGGTGCTGCTCGACGTGCTCGACGGGCAGGTCCGGGTGCACCTGCACTGCTACCGGGCCGACGACATCGAGGGGATGTACCGGGTGATGGACGCGTACGGCGTGCGCATCACCTCGCTGCAGCACGCGCTGGAGGCCTACAAGGTGCGGGACCTGGTCGCCGCCCACGGCACGGCGGTGGCGACCTGGCCGGACTGGTGGGGCTTCAAGATGGAGGCCTTCGACGGCATCCCGCACAACGCCGCCCTGGTCAAGCAGGCCGGCGTGCCGGTCGCCATCCACTCCGACTCGCCCAGCACCGTCCAGCGGCTGTACACCGAGGCGGCGAAGGTGGTCCGCTACGGCATGTCCGAGGAGGACGCGCTGGCCGCCATCACCCTGGACCCGGCGCGCATCCTGGGGGTCGAGGCCTGGGTCGGCTCGATCGAGGTGGGCAAGCAGGCGGACCTGGCGCTGTTCTCCCGGCATCCCCTCGACGTGACGACCCGGGTCGACAAGACCTGGATCGAGGGTGCGCTGGTCTTCGACCGCGCCGCGGAGGGGACCCCCGATGGCCGCTGGTGATCCGCGCGGCTGGACGCGGCGCGGGGCGCTGCAGGCCCTGGCGGCCGCGTCCCTGGCCCCCGGGCTGGCGCGCGCCGCCGGGCCGGCCCTGCCCTCGGCGGAGGCCCTGGCCGGCTGGCAGGGGCCGACGGCGAGCTGGACGGCCCGCAACGCCACGGTGCAGCTCCACGACGGCACGGTGCTGCGCGGCGCCGGCCTGCGGGTCGAGGACGGCGTCGTCGTCGAGATCGCGACGCGGCTGCAGGCGGGCGAGGACCTGGACGGCGCCTGGCTGTGTCCGGGCCTGGTGGACGCCGGCAGCCCCCTGGGCCTGTACGAGGTGGACCAGGAGGCCGCCAGCCGCGACGACTCGGAGGGCAGCGCCGCCGTCACGCCCGACGCCCGGGTCGTGGACGCCTGGAACCCCCGGTCGGAGCTGGTGCCCGTCGCGCGGACGGGCGGGGTGAGCCACGCCCTGGTCCTGCCGGCGGGGGACCGCCTGGTGGCGGGGCAGGCGGCGCTGCTGCGCCTGGTCGGGCGGACCGTGGACGAGGCGACGGTGCGGGCGCCGGTGGGCCTGTGCGTCAACCTGGGCCGGGGCGGCACGGGGGGCGAGGGGGCGCCGCGTGGGCGCATGGGCGTCGCGATGCGCCTGCGGGAGCTCCTGGAGGCCGCCGAGCCGCCGCCGGAAGAGGGGGCCGGGCGCCGGCGGCGCGGCGGTCCGCCCCCGCCCGCAGAGGAGGAGCAGACCGCCGTGACCCGCGTGTGGCGGGCCGTCCGGGCGCGCGAGCTCCGCCTGCTGGTCCAGGCCGATCGGGCGGACGACCTGCTCACCGCCGTGCGCATCGCCCGGGAGTTCCAGGTCGGCCTGGTCCTGGTCGGGGCGGCCGAGGCCTGGCTGGTGGCCCTGGAGCTCGCCGCCGCCGGGGTCCCGGTCCTGCTGGGCCCGGTGGACGTGCAGCCGGACAGCTTCGACCGGGTGCACGCCCGCTATGACAACGCCGCCGCGCTGCACGCCGCGGGGGTTCCCTTCGCGCTGCGGACCGGCGCCGCCCACAACAGCCGGCTGCTGCCGACGCTGGCGGGCCTGGCCGTCGCGCACGGGCTCCCGCGCGAGGCGGCGATCCACGCGATCACCGCGGCGGTCGGGCAGATCCTGGACCTGCCCGCGGTCGGTCGCCTGGAGGTCGGCGCCCCCGCGAACCTGGTGCAGGTGGCCGGGGATCCGCTGCAGCCGCGCTACCCTGTGCAGCGCATGTGGATCGACGGGAGACCGGTCTCGCTGGAGACCCGCCAGACGCGCCTGTACGAGCGCTTCCGGGAGCTGCGATGAAGGTACTGGTCACCGGGGGCGCGGGCTTCATCGGCTCGCACCTGGTCGGCGCCCTGCGGGCGCGTGGGGACGAGGTGGTCGTGCTCGACAACCTCGACGACACCTACGACCCGGCGCGCAAGCTCGAGAACCTGCGCGCCGAGGGAGTCAGCGAGCAGCCAGGGCCCGCGCGCCTGGTCCTGGGCGACCTGCGCGACGAGGTGGCGCTGCACCAGGCGCTGCGCGGCGTGGACGCCGTCGTCCACCTCGCGGCGGTGGCCGGGGTGCGGGACAGCCTGCTGGATCCCCTGCGCTACGAGTCCATCAACGTCCGCGGCACCGTCGCCCTGCTGGAGGCGATGCGGCAGGCCGGCTGCCGACGCCTGGTCTTCGCCAGCAGCAGCAGCGTCTACGGCGCGCGCGACGACGACGCCCTCTTCTCGGAGGAGGACCGCGCCGACCGCCCGGTCAGCCCCTACGCCGCGACCAAGCGCGCCGGCGAGCTGCTCTGCCACGCCGCGCACGCCACCTGGGGCCTGGAGGTGAGCTGCCTGCGCTTCTTCACGGTCTACGGGCCGCGGCAGCGACCGGCCATGGCGATCGCCCGCTTCGTGCAGCTCGCCCTGGCGGGGCAGCCCCTGCCCCTGTACGGCGACGGCTCCTCGGTCCGCGACTACACCTTCGTCGGCGACGCGGTGCGGGGCGTCCTCGCCGCCCTCGATCGGCCGCACGGCTTCGACGTCATCAACCTGGGCTGCGGCGATCCCATCCGGCTGGACGCGCTCGCCGCCGCCATCGGGCAGGCCGCCCTGGTGGAGGTGCGCGTGGAGCACCTGCCGGAGCAGCCCGGCGACGTGCCGCGGACCCACGCCGACATCCGGCGGGCCCAGGCGGTGCTGGGCTGGCGGCCCCAGGTCGACATCGTCAGCGGCCTGCGCGCCTACGTCGACTGGGTGCGGGCCCGCGACGGGATCTGAGGCGTCGGCGGGGCGGTCAGCCGATCTGGGTCGACTGCTTCGCGAAGCCGACGAAGTACTCGCCGGCGCTCACCAGGCTGAAGAGCGTGGCCAGGTAGAGCAGCACGATCCCGGCGCTCCACGGGTCGGCCCCGAAGGTGTGGTCCGGCCACAGGATGAAGCCCAGCGCCGTGCTCTGGTAGGCGGTCTTGACCTTGCCCATGGAGCTGGCGCTGATGACCATGCCCTCCTGGCTGGCGATGCCGCGCAGGCCGGTGATCGCGATCTCCCGGCACAACAGCAGCGCGGTGAGCCAGGCCGGCACCCAGCCCAGCGGCACCAGCATCACCAGCACCGTGGTGACCATCAGCTTGTCGGCCATCGGGTCCAGGTAGGCCCCCATCGGGCTGACCAGGTTCCACTTGCGCGCCAGCCAGCCGTCGATCACGTCGGTGATCATGGCGCCGATGAAGATCCAGAAGGCGGCCCAGCTCTCCCAGCGCCCCGGCAGGTCCCACAGCAGGGCCACCATGATCGGCACGCACAGGATCCGGATGACCGTCAGCGTGTTGGGCAGGTTCCAGAAGGACCGGCGGGGACCGCTCACAGCTGGGGCCCGATGCTGCCGGTGGCGGGCGAGGACGGCGCCACCACCGGGCGGCTGTCGCGGAACATCCGGTAGAGCTCGCTGACCTTGACCACGTAGTCCTGGGTCTGCGGGAAGGGCGGGATGCCGTTGTAGCGCTTCACGTTGCCGGGGCCGGCGTTGTAGGCGGCCAGCGCCAGGCGCACGTCGCCGCCGAAGTCCTGGAGCATCCGCGCCAGGTAGCGCGTGCCGCCCTCGATGCTCTCGGCGGGGTCCCAGGGATCCTGCACGCCCAGGTTCTCGGCCGTGGCAGGCATGAGCTGCATCAGCCCCATCGCGCCGGCGTACGACCTGGCGTTGGGGTTCATCCCGCTCTCGGCCAGCATCACGGCCTTGACCAGGGCCGGCGAGACGCCGTGCCGCTGGGACGCGGCCAGGATCTGCGCGTCGAAGCTGTCCAGCAGCGGGAAGGTGCGCATGCTGACCTGCTTGCGCGTCGGGATGTCCTTGGGGGACATGAACAGCTCGTAGCCGCTGTGGCTGGGCGAGTCGGTGAACCGCAGCGTCCCGTCCGCCAGCTCCGCCCTGTAGATCTCCGTTCCACGGGCCGTGGGCGAGGCGAGGTGGATGGCGAGGAGGATCCACATGGCGCGCCAGCCTACCGCTCGCGCAGCGCCGGGGCAAGGCGGTGAGGCTGCGTGGAACGACCCGCCGGGGGCCGCGGCGCGATACCGGGCGGGTTGCCTCGCTGGCGCGGGGTGCCTCCCGAGGATCCCATGACCCCCTCTCCCCCTGACGTCGTCATCGTCGGCACCGGCCTGGCCGGCCTCACCCTCGCCCTGGAGCTGGCCGAGCACTGCCAGGTGCTGGTGCTGAGCAAGCGCGAGCGCCTCTCGGGCAACACGCGCTGGGCCCAGGGGGGCATCGCCGCGGCCTGGGACCAGGCCGACCGGTGGGAGGACCACGTCCGCGACACCCTGGTCGCGGGGGCGGGCCTCTGTCGCCGCGAGGTGGTCGAGGCCATCGTGCGGGACGCGCCGGACCGGATCCGAGACCTGATCGCCCGCGGCGTGGTCTTCGACCGGCGCGAGGGGCGGCCCGAGGAGTTCGACCTGCACATCGAGGGCGGGCACTCCGCTCGTCGCGTGCTGCACGCCAAGGACTCGACCGGCGCCGAGCTGATGCGTGCCCTGCTGGCCGCGGTCGACCAGCACCCGCGCATCGAGGTGCGCGAGCGCTGGATGGCCGTCGACGTGCTCACCGAGCGCTGGCTGGCCCGACGGACCGGCGCCCTGCCGCCCGCGCGCGATCGCGCCATCGGCCTGTACGCGCTGGAGCTGGACTCGGGCCAGGTCCACGCCATCCCGGCCAAGGCGGTGGCGCTGTGCACCGGCGGCGCCGGCAAGGTCTACCTGTACACGAGCAACCCCGACGAGTCGACGGGCGACGGCATGGCCATGGCCTGGCGCTGCGGCGTGCGCATCGCGAACATGGAGTTCGTGCAGTTCCACCCGACCTGCCTGTACCACCCCGAGGCCCGCACCTTCCTCATCAGCGAGGCCCTGCGCGGCGAAGGGGGGATCCTGCGGCTGGGCTCGGGCGAGGCCTTCATGGAGCGCTACGACCCGCGCAAGGAGCTGGCGCCCCGCGACATCGTCGCGCGGGCCATCGACCGGGAGCTCAAGCGCACCGGCAACGAGTGCGTCTTCCTGGACATGACGCACCTCTCCCGCGAGGAGATCGAGCACAAGTTCCCGACCATCCACGCCCAGTGCCTGGAGCTGGGCATCGACATGGCCGTGCGCCCCATCCCGGTCGTGCCCGCCGCCCACTACTTCTGCGGCGGCGCCATGACCGACGAGCACGGCGAGACCAACGTCGAGAACCTGTTCGTGCTGGGCGAGGCCTCCTGCACCGGGCTGCACGGCGCGAACCGCCTGGCCAGCAACTCGCTGCTGGAGGCCGCCCACTACGCGACCCAGGCCGCCCAGGCGTTGCGGGCGCGCCTGTCCGAGGTGCCCTGCTGCGCCACCCTGCCGCCCTGGGACCCCGGCCACGCCGCCGAGCCCGACGAGCAGGTCGTCATCACCCAGCTCTGGGACGAGATCCGCCGCTTCATGTGGAACTACGTCGGCATCGTGCGGACCACGCGCCGCCTGGAGCGCGCGCGCAAGCGCATCGAGCTGGTCCAGGAGGAGATCCGCACCTACTACTGGGACTTCAAGCTGACGGGCGACCTGGTCGAGCTGCGCAACCTGGCGCAGGTGGCCCAGCTCGTCATCGAGTGCGCCCTGCGCCGCCTGGAGAGCCGGGGCCTGCACTACACGCTGGATCACCCCGACCCGGACGACCGCTTCCTGCACGACACGGTGCTCAAGAAGCGGTACTGAGGCCCGAGGGGTCGGCGGGCCCCGCTCTGGCCGCGGGGGGCGCCGCCCGGTACCAGTCGCGGTGCCACAGGTGCAGGACGGCCAGGTGGACCAGGCGCTCGCGCGCCCCCGCGTCGGCCCGGGCGCGGGCGCGGAGGGGCGCCTTGGGGGCGTCGACCACGCGGTCGGGCAGGCGCAGCGCCAGCTCGATGGCCAGCACCTGGGAGAGCGGATCCAGCGGGGCGACGGCGCCGTCGAGCCAGCCGGCGCCGTCCGGACCCCGGTGGCGGAGCCGGTCGAGGCAGGCCCGCTCCAGCGCGGCCGGGTCCAGCGGGCCCTCCAGGCTCCAGGCCCCGACTAGCAGCCCGTAGGAGATTGGTCGAGCATCCGCCCGGGCCGCAGGCCACGGGCATACATCGCCCCCTGTTCGCGCC
>JAKLKF010000063.1 GCA_023150805.1 Myxococcota bacterium
CGGAGGGCCGGCCCCTCGTGCGTACAGTCAGCAGTTGTCGTCCCAGCCGGCAGCGATGCAGACCTGGACCCCACTGATGGTGGCACCGTCGTCGGCCTGGCCTTCGCCTTGGCCGGTGACATACTCGAAGGGCCTGGTGCCCAAGGCCCCCGAGTAGTTCACGCCGACCCTGCCGTCGTCCTGGTCCTTGGTCTTGCTGCCGCTGCATGAGGGGCTGGAAGAGGAGAAGTCCCCCTCCACTTCGACCCAGGCGGAGTAGTCCCTCAGGAACACGGAAGTTCCCGGCGAGCGCTTGACCATCTTCGTCGTGATCCCGATCTCACGGAAGAGCCAGCCCAGGTTCGTCACGAAGGCGCGGCCCTTGAGGATGTAGCTGCTTCCGTCGCTGGCGTCGTGCGAGCGCGACGCCTTCGTGGGGCAGCTCGGCGGGGGCGGCGCACCGACAGGCAGGACCGCGCCGAACCAGGGGTGGTTCTCGCCGATGCCGTTGGGGAAACGCTCGTCGAACCACGTATCGGTCATGGCTTCGAGGTCGGCGATCCCGTTGTCGCGGATGGTCTCCATGGACAGACCAGCGCGAGCCTCGTCCCACCGACCGCAGACGAAGGTCGGCGCGTGGCTGGCACCCACCATGTCGCAGAGCGAGCCGTAGGTGGGGCAGTCGAAAGGCGCCAGGATGAACGGCTCGACATCCTGGGAGGTCTCCGACGCCTGATAGTCCTCGAGGATGTCTTCCACCTCAGACTGGGTCAACTGACAGATGTAGCTGTTGGCGGAGGCTTCCCCCCCCCCCCAGCGCCAGCACGAAGAGCAGCGTGCTCATGATGGCCTCGTTTCTGCTTGTTTGCGTGAATATCGTCGACGACGTCGACAAGAGGAGCCTACCCCGGGCGAGCGTCGAGAGGCGAGGGTCGGTGCGGCGGACGGTCGCGGGGGCAGCCGTGCCAGAATGCGGTCCTGCTGTCGTTCTTGTCGAGGGGCACCTTGCAGTCTGAGAGCCATGGGGGGCAAGCCTCCTGATCGTCCCTCCCCCCGCCTCACCCCGTGCCGTAGACCCGGAACTCGGCGTTGCCGTAGGGCAGGTCCCACAGCGGGCGGAAGAGGCCGTGCTCCTCGACGGGGCGGCCGGCCCGGGCCTTGTTGCCGATGATCCAGGCGGGCCGCGGGTGGCGGCGCAGCGAGGCGTGGACCTGGTGCAGGACCTTGTCCAGCACGACCGGGCCGAAGGGGTTGAACAGGTAGAAGACGTGCAGGTCGGGGGCGACCTCGTAGGCGGCGGCGTCGGCGTGCACGATCTCGACCTGGTGGCCGTGCCCCGTGCGCGCCCGCCAGGCGGCCAGGTTGGCCTGGGCCTGCTGGCAGAGAGACTCGGCGTACTCGACGCCCACGATGCGGCGGAAGGGTTGCTGGCTGGCCAGCAGCAGCACGCGGCCCTTGCCGGCGCCGTAGTCGAGCAGGCCCAGGCCCGGCGGCAGGGACAGGGCCTCCATCACCCGGCGGAAGTGCCGCACGCGGGTGGGGTGGTAGGCCTCGCCGTGCTCGCCATGGTCCCCGCGCACGGGGCCGGCCGCGCCGATCTGTACGTGCCTGCCGGTCTCGACGCCGTGGCGCCGGTCGAAGAGCAGGTCCTCGCCGATGCTGGCGACAGTCTGGACCACGCGGCGGGGGCCCTGTCGACGCAGGGAGGCGACGCGGTGGTGGAGCTGCACGGCGCTCAGGCGCGGACCAGGGTCCAGGTGCGGCCCTGGGCGTCCTGCAGGCGGAGCTGGTCGGGCAGCTCGGCCAGGGTGCCCAGGTCCGCGGGGCGGCCGGGCTGCAGGGGCAGGAAGCGGCCGTCGATCTCCACCGTCACGCCGGCCGGGCCCTGGTCGTGGCGGACCAGCACCGCGCCGCTGGGGCCGACCCACAGCGAGAGCCGGTGCGGGCCGGCGGCGTAGGTGGCGGCCACCCGGGGCTCGGGCCGCGGGTCCTGGGCGGCCAGCCGGGTCGGCGCGGCGCGGACGGGGTCGTCCTCGGTGGCCCAGGCGCCCTCCAGCAGCTCGTCCTGGGACAGGTCGCGCGCGGCGCGCCGGGTGGCGGCGGCCTGGGCGAAGGAGCGCAGGAGCTCGGTCACGGGCACCTCCGGGTCGGGTTCGGCGTCGGGCTGGAAGAGGGACTCCCAGGTCTTCTGGCTCATGGACCCTCCTCGCCCTGCAGCTCGGGCAGCACCTGGAGCAGCACCTCCAGCACCAGCTCGACCAGGTCCTTGGGCCGCAGCTCTGCCTGCGGGGCGAGGGACTCGTGGGCGGCGGCCTGGACCACGCGCTCGACGAAGCCCTTGCCGACCCGGGCGACGGCGCGCGTGACCGCGACCTTGTGCTTGAAGGCGGGGTTCCTGGCGATCAGCTCGTCGTAGCTGTCGCCCCGGGCGAGGCTCACGAGCAGGTCCCGGTCTTCGGGCGACAGCTCGCGCCAGGCCTCGAGCACGGCCCGGCGCACGGCCAGCGTGGTCGGGTGGTCGGGCGCGGTGGTGACCGGCGCGTCCAGCTCGGGCGCCGGGGGGGTGCCGAGCACGGCCTCGACCACCTGGGTCAAGCGGGACTGGGTCTGCGGGCCGCCCAGCTCCAGGGCCGCGAGCACCAGCTCGGGCACGGTGCGCAGGCCGCTCTGCTGGAGGCGGGCCTGCACCACCTCGACCGGGCGGGCGACGGTGACGCGCCGGTCGGGCAGGCGCCACCGCAGCGGCGTGTCGTCCCCCAGGCGCTCCGAGACGCAGCGCTCCTTGAGCACGGCGCCCACCTGCTTGTAGAGGTCGGCCCGCCAGCGCAGCACCGGGTCGCGCACCAGGTTGCGGGCGTAGTCGTCGCGCATCAGCTCGCGGGTGATCGACAGCTTGGCGTAGAAGCCGTGGTAGCGGATGGCGCGGCCGTCGAACTGCTCCTGGACGAAGGCGACGAAGGGCGTGCGTCCGTTGAAGGGGAAGCGGCCCTTCGGGACCCGCGCGCAGGTGGTGAAGACGCGGTGGGACAGGTCCGCGACGGCGTCGTCGTCCTTGCGGCCCAGGTTGAACCAGGCGTCGGGGTAGCTGCGGGTCACGCGGGCGACATGGCGGCGCACGTGGTCGAGCAGGGGCGCGCCGGGCGAGGGCCCCTGGACGAAGGCGCGCACGAGCGCGGGGAGGGCGTCGTCGTCGGCCACGGTCAGGTCCGGGCAGGGGGTCGGGATCGGGATCAAGCCCACGGCGGGCCGCCCATTACACGCAGCCGCCCCTAACCCCGCTCACTCGGTGGGCACGGTCGCCTGGCCGTCGCCGCCCAGGCCCCAGCACTGGATCCGCGCGCCGCCGCCGACCTCGTCGGGGACCTCCACGGCGCAGGCGTGGCGCCCGCCGCTGTGGGCGCGCAGGCGGGCGAAGGTGCCGCCTGGCGCGTCGCGGACCTGGCCGTGGTCGTCCGCGCCCCAGCAGGTGATCGCCCCGTCCAGGTCCAGGGCGCAGGAGAAGTCGGCGCCCGCCGCGACCTCGGCGAACTGCCCGGGCGGCGGGCTGGCCTGGCCCCGGTCGTCGGCCCCCCAGCACACCAGGGTGTTGTCGGTCCGGCGCCCGCAGGCGTGGTCGAGGCCCGCGGCCCAGCTCGCCAGGGGCTCGGTCGGCGCCCCGCTGACCTGGCCCCGGTCGTCGGCGCCCCAGCAGGTGGGCCCCGACGCCTCGGCCTGCGCGCAGCCCCAGGCCCAGCCGACCACGAGCTCGGCCCAGTCCCCGCCGGGCGGGCTGCTCTGCCCCTCGGCGTCCCGGCCCCAGCAGGCCAGGGCACCCGACGCGTCGAGGCCGCAGGTGTGCGCCCCGCCTGCGCCGATCCGGCCCAGGACGAGGCCGCCGGGCGGGCTGGCCTGGCCCTGGTCGTCCCGCCCCCAGCAGGTCGGCGCCGCCGAGGCGTCCAGCGCGCAGGCGTGCTCGTAGCCCGTGGCCAGCGCCAGCCAGGCGCCCCCGGGGGGCGTGGCCTGTCCCTCGCTGTCGTTGCCCCAGCAGCGCAGGCTGTCGTCGGTGCGCAGGCCGCAGGTGAACAGGCCGCCGGGCTGGACGTCGAGCCAGACCGGCGCGCTCTCGGTGGGGGTGCCGCCGTCGGTGCCGCCCCCGTCGGTCGTGCCCCCGTCGGTCGTGCCCCCCCCGTCGGTCGTGCCGCCGTCGATGCCGCCCCCGTCGGGGGTCCCGCCGTCGCCGCCGCCCCCATCGCCCGGCGCGCCCGTGTCGCAGGGCACGTCGCGCAGCTCGATGGTGCAGGCCAGGACCAGGAGCAGGATCACAGCCCCACCCCCAGGCCCAGGGCCGGCTCGACCGACAGGCCGTCGGCGTAGCCGGCGCGCAGCTCGGCCAGCAGCGACAGGCGCCGGCCCAGCGCGTGGCCGTAGCGGACGGTGCCTGCGCCCCCCAGGTGCACGGCGGTGTACTGCTCGCCGCAGAGCAGGCGCCGGTCCTCCAGGGTGCTGGTCAGCTCGCCGGCCAGCGTGAGCGCGCCCGGCTGCCAGGCCAGGCCCAGGCCCACGGGCACCCGCAGGCTGCCGCCGCTGCTGGCGCCGACCGCGGTCGAGGCGACCAGCCGCAGGTCCGCCGGCAGGTGCAGGCCCGCGAACAGGCGCAGGCCCCCGCCGCCCTCGGTCCCGCCCGCGTCGGGGGTGCCCAGCGGCGCGGCGCCGGCGAGGAGCTGGCCGGTCGCCAGCGCCCCCACCTGCCAGCGCGGGCGGCCCAGGGGCCAGCTCCGGGCGAGGTCGGCGGGCCGCGGGCGCCAGCGCTCCACCCCGGGCGAGGGGCCCGCCTGCGGCATGGCCACCTGGCGCAGCCGCGTCAGCCGCTCGCCCTCCCCCAGGTCGTCCCGCCGCACGCGCACCACGCCCTGCTCGACCCGCACCGAGACGCTGTCGCCGTTGGTGACGCCGTCCCCCTCGCCCTGGCGCGCGACCAGGAAGCGCGTGCCCTCGACGATGGTCTCGACGGCGCCCGCCTCGACGGTCAGCGCGCTGCGCATCCGGTAGTAGACCTCGCCGGCGCGCTGCACCACCCGGTCCCAGGCCTCGCCGGGCCCCTCGGCCAGGGTGAGCTCGCCGTCCTCCGACAGGTTCATGCGCGAGCCGTCGGACAGGCGGAGCTGCACGCGGGCGGCGCGGGTCACGAGCCGGTCGCCCGGCTGCAGCGTGTCCCCCTGGCGCAGCAGGTCCTCGGCCTGGCCGCGGAAGACCGAGCCCTGGTCGGTCTGGTCGACCACGCGCCACCGCCCTGCCCGGTCCACGTGGCTGAGCGCCTCGATCACGGCCGAGGCCGCGCCGGCCCTGCCGGGGAGGGCGGCCAACAGGAGCAGCAGCAGGCCGAGCAGGGAGGCCCGGGGGAGTGGGGAGCGGGGGGTCAGGGGGCGCCTCTGGACCGGATCAAGGGCGGGACGGCGCGGAGGTTACCTCGGCCCGCGCCGGCCAGCCCGCGAGCACCCAGCTCCCCGCGGCGGCGCCCAGCAGCACGCCCAGCAGGCCGACCAGGACGCCGGCCGCGACCAGGGCCAGGCCCACGCCCAGCAGGGCCGCGGGCGCGAGCAGCGCCAGGGCGCGCAGCCGGCGGGGCAGGGTGGCGCCGAGGACCAGCGCGCCGAGCGCGGCCAGCAGGGCGGCCAGGGCCGAGACCTCGGGCGGGGCCTGGCGCGGCGCGCGCCCTTGCAGGATCGCCTCGACGGCCGCTGCCTGCAGCTCGACGCCGTAGCGGGGGCCGTCGGGCAGGTGGTGCACGTCGCGGTCCAGCGGGCCGCCCATGGCGCCCAGGACCACGACCTTGCCGCGGACCTTCGCGTAGGCGTCGACCTGGCCGTAGGGCAGGGTGGGGACGACCTCGGCGAAGGGCGGCAGGGCCAACAGCTCCCCGGTCAGGGGGGCCGAGAGCGGGCCGACGCGCAGGCGGTCGCCGTCCAGCGTGGGCGCATCGGCGCGCAGGGCGGCGGCGGCGGCCAGGGTCGCGGTGTGCCACCAGGGCTGGCCCTGGGCGTCGCGGCGGCGCACCCGGACGCCGACCACGGTCCGCAGCGGGCCCCAGGCGACCGCCTCGACCGTGCCCAGTCGCCCGTGGCCGGCCAGGGCGGCGCTGCCGGGCAGGGCCGGGCCCTCGCTGGCGAAGCGCAGGCCGAGGACCACCGGGGTCCCGGCCGCCTCGACCTCGGCGATGGCCTTGGCGATCTGCTCGTCCACGCCGGGCTCCTCGGAGGAGAAGGCCAGGTCGACCAGGACGGCTCGGGCGCCGGCGGCCGACAGCGCCCGCAGGGTCTCTGGGTGCAGGGGCCGCAGGGTGCGGGGCTCGGGCGCGTCCACCGCCAGGATCACGGTGTTGTCCATGGCCAGCGGGCCGCGGATCGCCGCCTGGAGGTGGTGGTGGAGCCAGGCCTCGGGCAGGGCCAGGGCGCCGAGCAGGGCCAGGGCCGGCGGGAGCAGCAGCGCAGGCAGGCGCCGCAGGTGCCGGCGACGCGGGGGCGCGGCGGGCAGCAGCAGGGCCGCGGCCTGGTCGAAGCGCGCCACCCCGTGCAGGCGCAGGCCCTCGGGCGCGGTCGCCCGCTCCACGTCGCTGGCGGGAGCCGCCACCTGCTCCAGGCCGGCCGCCCGGGCCGCGCGCGCCTTGGCCGGCAGGCCGCCGACGCTGGCGACGCGGCCGTCCAGGTCGACACCGCCGGTGAAGGCCCAGCCCGGCGGCAGCTCCCGGCCCAGCCAGGCCGCGCGGGTCGCCAGGGCCACGGCCAGGCCGATCGAGGTCCCGTGCAGCACGTCCGAGGAGCCCCGCACCCCCCACCGCGCGCCCCAGGCGCTGGCCTCGGGCCCCAGCGCCACGGCGATGGCGAGCTGGGCGGCGACCCGCGCGTCCCGCTCGACGCCGTCGGGCGCCCACACCCCGCTGCCCCCGGGCACCAGCACCACCACCAGCTCGACGACGTGGCCGGCCCCGGTCTCGTCGACGACCAGGGCGCGCACGCTGCACGCGGGGCCGTCGCCGCGCGCGGGGGGCAGGGGGACCGCGGTGGGGGAGGGGACCGGCCCTGGTGCGGGTGGGGCGGGCGCGGGCGGGGGTGCGGGTGATGCCGGCGCGGGCGCGGACGCGGGTGATGCCGGCGCGGGCGCGGGGAGGGCCGGGGCGTCGAAGTCGAAGGTCCGGGTGCCGGTGTCTGCGGGCGGCGCGGCGGTCGCGGTCGGGTCCCAGGTGGTGGTCGGGCCCGCAGGACCCGGGGCGAGGGCGGGCGGCGCCGGCGCGCGCGCTCCGGGCGAGGCGACCTGCCAGGTGCGCAGGCCGTCCAGCACCGCGAGCAGCGTGTCGCAGTCCGGGATCCGCGCGTCGCGGTCGGCAGCCATCGCGCCGGCGATCGCCGCCGCCACCGGCGCGGGCAGGTCAGGCCGCAGGCTGCGGGGCGGGGGGTAGCTGCCCTGCACCACCCGGAACATCAGGCTGAGCACGTCGGGCGCCTCGAAGGGCCGCTGCCCGCAGCACAGCTCGTAGAGCATCACCCCCAGCGACCAGATGTCGGCGCGCCGGTCGGCCTGGCTGGCGTCGCGGATCTGCTCGGGCGCCATGTAGGCCGGCGTGCCCATGGCCTGTCCCTGCCGCGTGTGGTGCTGGCGGTGCAGGGTCTCGTCGGTGAGCCGCGCCAGGCCGAAGTCGGTGACCCGGGGGACCGGGGGCCCCCTGCCGTCTCCCGGCTCCAGCAGCACGTTGGCCGGCTTCAGGTCGCGGTGGACCAGGCCGTGGCCGTGGGCGTGGGCGACCCCCTGGACCACCCCGCGGAACAGGGCCAGCGCCTCGGGCAGCGGCAGCGGGCCCTCGGCCAGCCGGTCGGCCAGGCTGCCTCCTCCGACGAAGTCCATCAGCAGGGCCGGCGCGCCCTCCACCTCGAGCACGTCGGTGACCGCGACCACGTGGGGGTGGCGGATCCGGGCCTGCAGCCGCCCCTCGCTGACCAGCCGCTCGCGCACCACGGGGTCGTCGACCTGCAGCACCTTGAGCGCGTGCACCGTGCCCAGCGTGAGGTGCCGCACCCGGTAGACCACGGCCATGCCCCCCTGGCCGAGGGGCAGCTCGACCCGGTAGCGCTCGACGGTCTCGCCGGGGGACAGGGCGCGGGGCATGGCGGGGCAGTGTAGCGGGCGGCGCGCGGAGGAGGTGCCAAGGGGGGCGGGCGGGCGCGGCGCGACCGCGGGGGCCGACGGGATGGCCGCGGCAAGGACTGCGTGGCGGCTTGCGATCCGCGAGGGGGTGACAAGGAAGGGAGACCCGAGGCTCGCGCGATCCCACCACCCGGAGGCCCCTGCCATGAAGGACCAGACGACCAGCCCCCCCCACGCCGCCGCTCCGACCGGGAGGTGCCCGGTCATCCACGCCCCGCCGACCAACGCCACGGGGGCCGGCCGGTCCAACCGCGACTGGTGGCCCTCGATCCTGAACCTGGGGATGCTGCACGGCAACCCGCCCGCCGGGGACCCGCTGGGCGCCGACTTCGACTACGCGGCCGCCTTCTCCTCGCTCGACCTGCAGGCCGTCAAGCAGGACCTGTTCGCCCTGATGACCGACTCGCAGGACTGGTGGCCGGCGGACTGGGGGCACTACGGGCCCCTGTTCATCCGCATGGCCTGGCACAGCGCCGGCACCTACCGGGTGAGCGACGGCCGCGGCGGCGCCGGCTCGGGCACCCAGCGCTTCGCCCCGCTGAACAGCTGGCCGGACAACGGCAACCTGGACAAGGCCCGCCGGCTGCTGTGGCCGATCAAGCGCAAGTACGGCGACCGGATCTCGTGGGCCGACCTGATGATCCTGGCCGGCAACTGCGCGCTGGAGTCGATGGGCTTCCAGACCTTCGGCTTCGCCGGCGGCCGCAAGGACGTGTGGGAGCCCGAGCAGGACATCTACTGGGGGCGCGAGGCCCAGTGGCTCGGTGACATGCGCCACAGCGACGGCCTCGAGCCGGGAGAGCGCGACCTGGAGGACCCGCTGGCCGCGGTGCAGATGGGGCTGATCTACGTGAACCCCGAGGGCCCCGGCGGGAACCCCGACCCGATCGCCTCGGGCAGCGACGTGCTCGAGACCTTCGCGCGCATGGCGATGAGCCCCGAGGAGACGGTGGCGCTGGTGGCCGGCGGCCACACCTTCGGCAAGGCGCACGGCGCCGGGGACCCGCGGCTGGTCGGCCCCGAGCCCGAGGGCGCCCCGATGGAGCAGCAGGGGCTGGGCTGGAAGAACGCGCTGGGCAGCGGCGTCGGCGTGCACACGACGACCAGCGGCATCGAGGGCGCGTGGAAGCCCCACCCGACCCGCTGGGACATGGGCTACTTCGACATGCTCTTCGGCTACGACTGGGAGCTGGTGAAGAGCCCGGCGGGCGCCTGGCAGTGGCTGGCCAAGGACGTCAAGCCCGAGCACATGATCCCCGACGCCCACGATCCCTCGCGCAAGCACCGGCCGATGATGACGACGGCGGACCTGTCGCTGCGCTACTTCCCCCTCTTCGGCGCGATCTCGCGGCGCTTCCACGCGCACCCGGAGGAATTCGCCGACGCCTTCGCCCGGGCCTGGTTCAAGCTCACCCACCGCGACATGGGCCCGCGGTCCCGCTACCTGGGGCCCGAGGTGCCGGCCGAGGAGCTGATCTGGCAGGACCCGGTGCCGGCGGTGGACCACCCGCTGGTGGACGAGGCCGACGTCGCCTCGCTGAAGGCGCGGATCCTGGCCACGGGGCTCTCCGTCGAGGACCTGGTCTTCGTCGCCTGGGCCTCGGCCTCGACCTTCCGCGGCTCGGACAAGCGCGGCGGCGCCAACGGCGCGCGGATCCGCCTCGCGCCGCAGAAGGACTGGGAGGCCAACCAGCCCGCCCGGCTGGCGCGCATCCTCGCGGTGCTGGAGGGTCTGCAGGCCGGGTTCCAGCAGGGCCGCACCGACGGCAAGCGGATCTCGATGGCCGACCTGGTCGTGCTGGGCGGCTGCGCCGCGGTAGAGGAGGCCGCGCGCCGGGGCGGCCACGAGGTCGTGGTGCCCTTCTCGCCCGGGCGTACCGACGCCAGCGCCGAGCAGACCGACGCCGCCTCCTTCGCGGTGCTGGAGCCCCTGGCCGACGGCTTCCGCAACTTCCGCAAGCAGGGGCTGGTGGGCGTGACCGAGGCCCTGCTGGTCGACCGCGCCCAGCTGTTGACCTTGACCGCGCCCGAGCTGACCGTCCTGGTGGGCGGCCTGCGCGCCATCGGCGGGAGCTTCGGCGGCAGCACGGACGGCCAGCTCACCAGCCGGCCGGGCACCCTGAGCACCGACTTCTTCGTGAACCTGCTCGACATGGGCACGGCCTGGCAGCCCGTCGGCCCGGACGCCGAGCGCTTCGAGGGCCGGGACCGGCGCACGGGAGCCTTGCGGTGGACCGCGACCCGGGCCGACCTGGTCTTCGGCTCCAACGCCCAGCTCCGTGCCCTGGCCGAGGTCCATGCCAGCGACGGCGCGGGCGAGCGCTTCGTCCGGGACTTCGTCGCGGCCTGGGTCAAGGTCATGGAGCTGGACCGCTTCGACCTGCCGGGCCGCCGCGGGTAGGCGCGGCAGCGAGGCGGGAGCCGGGAGGGAATGCCGGCTCCCGCCGATGGGTGTCGGCGGGTCCGGGTCAGTCGGATCCGAGCTGAAGGCGTCGGAACGCCTTCACCTTGAGGGAAGGGTTGGCGTCCTTGTAGACCACCGCCGGAGGGAGGTGGGTGGACCCGCCCTCGCCGTCCACCTTCTCGATGTCGATGGTCTCGCCGCCGATGAGGATGTCGCCGCGCGAGACGGTGTCGCCGGTCTTGTCGATGGCCGCCAGGTCCAGGTCGCCGTCGCCGTCGGTGCCGAGCTGGCCGGCGAAGCTGCCCTTGGCCAGGGTGCTGCGCTTGCCGCGGGAGTTGGCGGCGCCCTGGAGCTTGACCTTGCCGACCAGGTCCAGGCCGTGGGGGTCACTGTCCAGGTCGACCCCGATGGCGAAGACGACGGCCACCTCGTCGTCGAAGCTCACGTAGTCCTCCCCGTCGATGCCCACGTCGGTGGGGATGCCGTAGGAGAAGGTGAGCCCCGCGGGCAGCTCGTCGGGGTCGGCGGCCCAGGCGGTGACCGAGGCCCAGGCGGCGCCGTCCTCGTCGGTGCCGAGCACGACCATGCGGCTGCCGTCACTGTTCACGTAGTACTTCTTGTTCTTGGCGCTCACCTCGCGCAGCTCCAGGACCTCTCCGTCGAGCAGGACCTCCTCGATGGTCTCGACCTCGGCATCGAGCGCCACGGCCTGCGCGAGCTGGTAGCTGTTCACGGGGATCTCCCAGGTCTCGCCGCCCTCCAGCTCGACCTCGGCCAGCTCGGGCAGCGCGTCGCCCAGGGTCCAGCCTTCGGAGATGACCACCATGGCGTCCTCTGCGCTGGAGCCGTAGCCCGCCGCCCAGTAGAGCTTCTCCACCGCCACCGAGGTGAGCGGATCCTCGTCGACGACCAGGACGTTGACCCCGTCGCCCTCGTCCTCCCAGGCGGGCGCGATCCGCACCTTCGCCTTGTCGAGCTTCTCGCCCTCGGCGTCCCAGGCCTTGACCTTGCCCTCGGTGGCGCCGTCGAGCGCGACCGCGCCGCTCTCCCAGACGACGCCCAGCTCGTCCAGGTCGACCTCGGCGTCGGTGCGGGTGAGCGAGGCGCCCCACTCGACGCAGTCACCGGTGCGGCTCCAGGTGACGCACTCCTCGGTGGGGGAGGACTCGACCACGCTCAGCGTGGCGGAGGCGACCGACAGCGCGTCCGCGCCGGCGAGGTCGAGCCCCACGGTGCCATCGGCGAAGACGGTGGCGGCCAGCAGCTCGAGGTCCACGGCGGTGGTCGAGGACTCGCCCTCCTCGCAGGCGCGGCAGGTACCGTCGTCGCCGCCCTCGCCGTCGCGGGGGGCCGACAGGGTCAGGGCGCCCTCGACGTAGCCGCCGGAGAAGGTGGCGAGCGGGGCGCTCTCGCGGTCGTAGACGGTCAGGGTGACCTGCGCACCCTCGGCGGGCAGGGCGCCCAGCGTGGCGGTGCCGTGCAGCCAGGCGTCGGACTCCTCCAGCGTCAGCTCCTCGCCGTCCAGCTCGGCGGTGACGCTGGCGATCTCGCCGTCGGCGTCGGAGGTCACGGCGGCCATCTGGGAGCTGGTGTCGGTGGTC
This sequence comes from Myxococcota bacterium, assembly GCA_023150805.1. Taxonomy (GTDB): domain Bacteria; phylum Myxococcota_A; class UBA796; order UBA796; family UBA2385; genus UBA2385. Next base: position 12,160 of record JAKLKF010000063.1, read on the forward strand.
TGCCGGATGCGGATGTTCTTGATCTTGCTGTCCGCGGCGAGCGCGTCGGGGGAGAGGCAGAGCGCGAGGGACAGGACCAGGGACGAGACGAGCATGGAGACCTCCAGGGGTGAGCCGCGGTCCATGGGTAGCCGTCGCCCTCGTCGCCGGGACCCCCACCCAACCCCCACTCGCTCCCCAGCGCTGGCCCGAGCGGCTAGGTGCGCCCGGTGACGACCCGCCCCCCCGAGCCCGACCTGTCCGCGCACAGCGGCGGTGGCTGGAGCGAGCCCGGCGACCCCGGCGACCCCGGCGCCCCCGCCCAGGCCGGGCCCCGCTACGCGCTCGGCGCGGTGCTGGGCCAGGGCGGCATGGGCATCGTGCGCGCCGCGCGCGACCAGGCCCTGGGCCGCGACGTGGCGCTCAAGGAGCTGCGGCGGGACCTGGACAGCCCGGGGGCCCGGGCGCGCCTGGCCCGCGAGGCGGCGATCACCAGCCAGCTCGACCACCCGGGCATCGTGGCCGTGCACGAGGTCGGCCGGCACGAGGACGGGCGGCCCTACTACACGATGCGGCTGGTGCGGGGCCGGAGCCTCTCCGAGGCGGGGCCCACCCTGCCTGCGGCGGCGCGCCTGCGCCACCTGCTGGCGGCCTGCGAGGCGGTGGCCGCCGCCCACGACGCGGGCATGGTCCACCGCGACCTGAAGCCGGCCAACATCCTGGTCGGCCCCCACGGCGAGACCCAGGTCATCGACTGGGGGCTGGCCGCGCCGACGCCTGCCGCCGCGGCGCGTTGGGCCGGGCTGCCGGGGAGCCCCGCGATGGGGCGGGTGGGCACCGAGGCCTACCTGGCGCCCGAGCAGGCCGCGGGCGAGCCGCCGGACCCTCGGCACGACGTGTGGAGCCTGGGCGCCAGCATCGCCGAGGTGCTGGGCGAGCCTGAGCCGGAGCTCGCCGCCATCCTGGCGCGCTGCCGGGCGCCGCTCTCGGACCGCTACCCGGACGCGGGCGCCCTGGCCGAGGACCTGCAGGCCTTCTTCGAGGGGCGCCGGGTCGCGGCGCACAGCTACAGCGCCGGGGAGCTGCTGGGGCGGGTGCTGCGGGCCTGGCGCGCGCCGCTCCTGGTGGGCCTGGCGGGGCTGCTGGCCGTGAGCGGTGCGGTTGCCTGGGGCTGGTGGCAGACCGGGCGCTCGCGGGACCGCGCGGTGGCGGCGGAGGCGGAGGCGCGGGCCCGGCTGGCCGACGTGCAGCTCGAGCAGGCGGTCGAGGCGACCCGCGCCGGGCAGCGGGAGCGGGCCGAGCGGCTGGCGCTCGCGGTGCTGGAGACCCGCGAGGATCCGCTGGCCCGCGGTGTCTTCGCCAGCTTCGGGCGCGCGGAGCGCCCGGTGCGGGTGCGGGAGGAGGCGGCGCCGGACTGCGACTGGTCGCGGCTGGCCCCCGGGGCGGGCTTCCTGCTGTGCGGGACCGAGGCGGGGGTCGGCCGGCACGGCGCGGGGACGTCCTGGCAGGTGCCGGGCGCCTGGGCGGGCGCCAGCGTGCACGGCGACACCGTCCTCTTGTGGGACCGCTCCTGGGACCTGGTCGCCGTCGACGCCGCGACGGGCCAGGAGCGGGGCCGGTGGCCGCGCCGCGGCGACCAGTGGAAGACCCAGACCGAGGCCCGCGTCTTGTGGGCCGGGGACGCGCCGCTGGACGGCGAGGCCGTGCCACCTTCGGGGTGCCTGGGGCGGCTGGTCGCCGGGGAGACGGAGCTGTCGGGGCGCAGCGCGGTGGCCTGCGACGACGGCACGCTCTACCTGGGCGCGGTGGAGGACCCGGGCCGGCTGGCGGTGGCGACCGGGCTGGTGGGGGAGCAGGGGATCTCCACCCTGGCGCTCGCCCCGCAGGGGGTGGTGCTGGGCAGCCTGCGGGGGCGGGTGACGAGCTGGGGCTGGGACGGGCGACCGCTGGGCGGCGGGGACTCCGGGCTGGGCCTGATCGGGCGGATCGTGGCCTCCCGCGACGGGCGCCACGCGGCGCTGCTGGGCACCGGGGGGCGGGTCGGCCTGTGGCGGCTGGACTCGGGGACGCTGGTCGCGGCCCTCGATCTCCCCGCGCAGGACGTGGGCTTCGGCGCCGACGGGCTGGTGGTGCACGCGGACGGGGCCCTGGTCACCTGGCGCCTGCCCGCTGGGACCCCCGCCGAGATCCGCGCTCCTGGGGGCCTGGCCAACCTGGCGGTCTCCCCGGACGGCCGCCGCCTGGCCCTGGCGGGCGGCAGCGGCTTCGGCGGGGTGGTGGACCTGGCCGACGGCACCTCGCAGCGGCTCACGATGGGCACCCGCGTGGTCAAGGCCGCGACCTTCGGGCCGGGCGGGACCTGGTTCACCGGCATGGACCCGCCCTACCTCGCCCGCCTGGAGGACGGGCTGGTCGCGGCCGGGGCCCGACCGCTGCGTCGGCTGGAGGGCCTGCCGGACGGCTCGCTGGTCGGCATCGACATGGACATCGGCCTGTTCCGCTGGCGGGACCCCCGGGTCGCGCCGGAGCGCCTGGCCGAGGGCAGCCTGTTCGTGGACCTGGAGCCGGCGGAGGACGCCCTGGTGCTGCTGGACCACGAGGGGCAGGCCTGGCGGCTGGACGACGCCGGGCTGGTCGCGCTGGGGCGGACCGCCGGCGCGCGGGCGGTGGCCTGGTGGCGGGGGTCGCCCGTGATCGCCGTGGCGGACGCGGTGCTGCTGGGCGACCGGCGCCTGGAGCTACCCGGCCAGTCCGTGCTGGACATCGCCATCTCGCCGGACCAGGCCCGGCTGGCGGTGGCGGCGATGGACGGCCACGTGCGGGTGTACGACCTGGCCAGCGACGCGCTGCTGATCGACCTGCCCGGCCACCGCGAGCGGGCCGTGGGGGTCGCCTTCCTGCCCGACGGCGACCTGGCCAGCGTGTCCTGGGACGGCACCGCCCGGGTGGCGGCGCTGGGCCCGGTGGACCGCCCGGTCGCGGCCCTGCGCGCCGAGGTGGAGGCGGCCTGGGGGGCGGAGTAGGCTGCCCCACATGAGCGCCTCGGCCACCTTCCGCCTGCCCGACGGCTCCGCGGAGAGCCTGTGGGCCGGCGACATCATCGGGCGGACCTGGAGCGCGGCGCTGCGCCTGGACGACCCCGAGATCAGCGAGGCGCACGCGATGGTCAGCCTGCGCGGCGAGCAGCTCTGGCTGCTGGCCCTGCGCCGGCGCTTCCTGGTGTCGGGCAAGCCCACCGACGGCGTCATCCTCTCGCCCGGCCTGCGCCTGCGCCTGGCCCCGCAGGTGGAGCTGGTGGTCCTGGCGGTGACCCTGCCCGAGACGGTCCTGGGGCTGGCCGGCGCCGGGATGCCGCCGCAGGCCCTGCCGGGGGGCTGCTCCCTGCGGGTCGACCCGCACCCCCGCCTGGTCCCGGGCTTCCACGCGGACGCGGTGGCGCAGTTCTGGTCCACCGAGGGCCGCTGGCGCGGGCGCCAGGAGGGGCGGGACTTCGACCTGGCCCCGGGCACGACCGTGCAGAGCCCGGCGGGCCCGCTGCAGGTGGTCGAGATCGCGCTCTCCCACGCCGGGCAGCGCCCGACCCGCGCCGGCGAGGGGCCCCTGCGCATCGTCGCCAGCTACGACACGGTCCAGCTCCACCGCGGCGACGGCGGCGTGGTGGTGCTGGCCGGCCAGCTCGCCCGGGTGGTCAGCGAGCTGGTCGCGGTGCGGCAGCCGCTGGCCTGGGAGGAGCTGGCGCGGCCGCAGTGGCCCCACATCGACGACCGCGACGCGCTGCGGCGTCGCTGGGACGGGCTCCTGGGCCGCCTGCGCGACCGGCTGCGGGAGGAGGGCCTGCGCACCGACCTGGTCGCCTCCACCCGGGTCGGCCTGGTGGAGCTGGTGCTGCGGGAGGGGGACACGGTGGAGGACCGGAGCTGATCCGCTGCTCCCGCGCCGCTGCGGGCTACGCTGCGGCGGTGACCGGCTCCTCGCCCCCCCCCACCGCCCTGCTGCCCGCCGCCGAGGACAGCCACGCGACCAAGGGCCTGCTGCGCCTGACGATGGCCTGCAACGAGCGCTGCCCCTTCTGCAACGTGCCCGTCGAGGACTACCCCCGGCCGACGCCGCCCCCGGAGGAGGTCGAGGCGGCGCTCGAGGCCTTCGTCGCCACGGGCCAGCGCACGCTGACCATCTCGGGGGGCGAGCCGACCCTGCTGCGGCGCCGGCTGGTGGACCTGGTGGCCCGAGCGCGGGCGCGGGGCATCCCGCTGGTGGAGTTGCAGACCAACGCGGTGCTGGTGGACCCGGGCTACGCGGCGGAGCTGGCGGCGGCGGGCCTGACCAGCGCCTTCGTCTCGCTGCTGTCGCACGAGCCGGCCCTGCACGACCAGCTGGCGGGGCTGCCCGGGGCCTTCCCGCGCTGCCTGCTGGGCATCGACGCGCTGCTGGCGGCGGGCGTGCGCGTGACGCTGAACCCGGTCTTCGCGGCGCCGACCCAGGGCACGGTGGCCGCCTATGTGGACTTCGTGGCGGCCCGCCTGCCGGGGGTCGACAGCGTCAGCCTGTCGGCGGTGCAGCCGCACGGCCGCGCGGCGGGGCAGCCGGGGCTGCTGCCGGACTACGCGGTGCTGGCGGACAGCGTCCGGCAGGCCCGGGCGCGGGCCGCGGCGCACGGGATCCGGCTGCTGAACCCCTACTGCGGCCTGCCGCTCTGCGTGGGCTGGGAGGACGGGCAGGAGGCCAGCGTCGAGGCCCAGGAGGCGGCCGCGGGGGGCTGGCAGGAGCGGCCGGGCCTGGAGAACACGGGCGACAAGCGCCAGGGGCCGCCCTGCCGGGACTGCGGCCTGCGCACGCGCTGCGGCGGGGCCTGGCACGCCGTCTGGGACCAGCGCGCGGGGGCGGGGATCCGGGCGCCGGTGCGGGCGGCGCCACCGTGGGAGGCGTCGGTGTCGGGAACCGACCTGGTGTGGGCGCGGCCCGCCGGCCTCTCGCCTGCGGCGCTGCCGGGGCTGCTGACCGGGCCGACCACCGACCTGGCCCTGGACCTGCCGGTGGCGGCCCTGGACCCGCTGGGCGCGCCGGACCGGGGGCTCCTGCTGGCGCTGCGCCGGCTCGACCGCGAGAACGCCCGGCGCCAGCCCCAGGGCCGCCTGCACGCCTGGCTGCGGCTGCGCGGCGCCGACCCGGCCGCCGCCGAGCGCGCCCTGCAGGTGGCGCAGGCCCTGGGTGTGCACCGGGCCGACCTGGACGGGCCGGTGCGCGCCCACCAGCCGCGGCTGCGCGCCCTGTTCCCCGACCTGTTCCCCCCGCTCTCCGCCGCCGCCGGCGAGGTGTCCCCTGGCTGAGCCCCTGCTGCTGGTCAGCGGTCGGAGCCGCCAGCCCGGGCGGGCCTGGCCGACCGCTGCGCGCCCCGACCCGACCCTGGAGGCGCTGTGCGCGCTGCTGCCCGCCGGGCCCCTGTGGCTGGGCGGCGGTGAGCCCACCCTGCGCGCCGACCTGCCGGCCCTGGTGCAGGCGGCGGCGCGGCCGGGGCTGGGCCTGCGCACCGACGGGCTGGCCCTGGCCGAGGGCGAGGTGGCCCGCCGGCTGCGCGCCTGGGGCCTGCGCCGGGTGCGGGTGCCGCTGCACGCCGCGCGCCCCGACGCCCACGACTGGCTGGTGGACCTGCCCGGGGCGGCCCGACGGGTGCTGCGGGCCCTGCGCGCCTGCGCCGCCGCGGGGCTGGAGGTCCAGGTCGAGGCCGCCGTCACCCGCCCGACGATGGACCTGCTGCCCGAGACGGTCGCCGCCGCGGCTGGCCTGGGCGCCACCGAGGTGCACCTGCGCCTGCCGGCCCCGGCGCCCGACGACCGGGTCGCGGTCTTCCCGCGCCTGGGCCTGGCCGAGCCGCTGCTGGAGCGGGCCGACCGGGCCGCGCGCGCCGCCGGGGTGGCGCTGTGGGTGCATGGCCTGCCCGCCTGCGCGCTGGGGGCCGCGCGCGACCGCATGGCGCCGCCCGAGCCGATCCTGGGGCCACCCTCGCTCCTTCCGCCCGCTCCGCAGGTCGCGACCTGCGCCGCCTGCCCCGGCGCGCCCGCCTGCCCCGGCGCGCCCGCCGCCTACGTCGCCCTCTTCGGCCGCGGCGAGCTGGACGACCGCTGCAGCCGGCCGGTGCCAGGGCGCCAGATGCCTGACGGCGAGGGCCCGCCCGGCACGCCTCCTCCCCCGCGGGCGGGCCGGGCCCCCGCCACCCGCCTGGCCTTCGCGGTGGGCCAGGCCGCGCGCGGCGCCCTGCGCGGCGACCCCCTCGCCGGGGTGCCGGGGGACCCGATCCCGCCCTCGCTCACCGCCTCCTTCCCGCCCCAGGCCCCGACGCGGGCGCTGCGCCAGGAGCTGTGCCGCCTCTCCCAGGTGGGCAGCCCGGTCCTGCGCATCGCGGACGACCACAGCCTGCTGCACCCCGACATCGGCGACCTGCTGCGCGAGTGCGTGCGCCTGGGCTTCTCGCGGGTCGAGGTGGCCGGGCCGGTCGACCGCCTGCTGGCCCTGGAGGACCGCGACCTGGTGGCCCTGCGGGGCCTGAGCCGGGTCGAGGCCTGGGTCGCGGGCGAGGAGGAGCAGGCCGGGGTCGAGGAGGGGCTGTCGCGGGTGGCGCGGCTGAGCCGGGCCGAGGTGGTGGTGCGGGTGGTCGGCGCAGGGTGAGGGGAACCGGTCGCCCTGGATCCGCTCAAGGCAGCAGGCGGAGCGTGGCGATGCGGTCGGGGTCCCGGCTGCCGAAGGCCGAGGTCGCCGTCGCCTCGCCCTGGGTGCGCACCTGGCGGCGCCGCAGGTCGAAGGACCAGGTCTCGGGCACGGTGTCCAGGCCCAGGGCCGCGTAGGGCACCCGGACCTCGACCGTCCACCCCTCGGCGTCCACCTGCGCCGCCGCCTCCACGCCGTCCCAGCCCCGTTCGAGCACGCCGCCGGCCTTGCGCAGGTCCCACACGGCACCGTTGGGGGTGACGTAGAACCAGGCCAGCAGGTCGGGCCGGGGCAGCAGGACCAGCCCGACGCGGTCGTCGAACACCACCTGGCCGTCGCGCCCGTGGTGGTTGCGGCGCAGCTCGTCGGGCCGGCTGTCCTGGCAGCGGGCGGCGAACCACAGCGCCTCGTCGTCGTGCCGCAGCCAGGCCTGGGTCGGCTCGGTGGTGGCCGGCAGGCCGCGGGCCGTGGTGAAGGGACCGATCGAGGGGGCCCCGGCCCACTCCGAGAGGTCGCCGTCCAGCACGGCGCTGCCGCGCGGCACCTCGACGGTGCGCGCCAGCTCGGCGGGCCAGGCGAAGGTGCGCAGGCCGGCGTCGGGCAGGGGGGCCTGCATCCGCAGGCGCGGCGTCGGGAACAGCTCCGCGGGGGGCGTCGCGGCCAGCGTGGTGTCCAGCGCCTGCCCCGGCGCCAGGTCGTAGGGCACGGAGAGGGCCTCCAAGGTCCACCCGTTCGCCTCGATCTCGACGGCGCCCGCCATCGGGGCGTCGGAGCGGTTCTCCACGTGCAGGTGGAGCTGGTCGCCCCGGATCGTCGCTCGCGCCGCTCCCATGCGCCAGGCGCGGAGGCGGTCGGCGTCGGCCCGCGTGAGGTGGTCGACCGGCAGGTCCTGGCCGCCCGCCACGGTCCGGATCGACAGCGCGCCGTCGATCACCTCGACCCAGGCGTACTCGTAGGCGTTGCCGAGCAGGGGGTCGGGCAGGCCCGCCACCACGCCGCCGGAGGACCCGACCCCGACGTAGGGGATGCCGTCGATCTCCTGGAAGAGGTGCTGGTGCCAGTGGCCGGTGAAGACGGCGTCGACCCCGGCGTCGACGAAGGCCGCGTGCAGGGGGTCCTGCTGGCCGAGCGCCGCCCGCAGCGCCCAGAAGGGCTTGTGCATGGCGACGACCACGACGTCGTCCTGGTGGGCGGACAGGTCTGCCAGGAGCCAGGCCTGCTGGTCGGGGGGCAGCTCCTCCCAGCGCTCGGCGACGGAGTTGTCCACGATGACGAAGTGGACCCCTCCCTGGTCGAAGGAGCGCCACGGCGCCTGCCCGGTGCGCTCGGCGAAGACGCGGGCGGTGGCCGGGTCGATGATGTCGTGGTTCCCGGGCGTGTAGGCCACCGGCGCCGACAGGGAGGCGGTGGCGGACAGCGCCAGGGCCCAGTCCACCGGGTCGAGCGGATCGTCGACCAGGTCGCCCACCGTGAGCACCAGGTCCGGCTCCCGCGCCTGGACCTGGGCGAGGATGTCGCGCCAGCCCACGTCGTCGGGCTCGTCGGTCCGGTCGCCCACGACGGCGAAGCGGAAGGGGGCGGCGGGCGGGGGCAGGGTGCGGGGCGCGCAAGCCAGCAGGAAGATCATGCCGCAGCGTAGCGGCGGCGTCGGCGATGGTGCAGGTTGTCCGCGGAGAGACGCACAGGCGCGAGATCGGGTGCGGGCCGCGCGCTCAGCCGCCCGCGCGCGCGCAGGCCGTGGCGGGCAGCTCGGGGTCCACGGTGACGCCGCCCGTGCCCAGCGCCCGCGCCGTGTGCCACAGGATCGAGGCGGTGCCGATGCCCAGGCCGACGACGACGCCCAGATCGACCAGGCCGCGCCAGGGCTGGGGCAGCTCCCGCACGACCAGCACCAGCGCGACGATGCCGGCGAACAGGGCCCAGGTGGCGATCACCCGGCGCCGGGTGGCGTGGAACAGGCCCATGCAGAAGGCGGGCGCCAGCAGCAGGCGCACGGGGTGCGGCCGGTCGCGGAGGTGCAGGGCGCGCGCGACCAGGCGGGGGGCGAAGCGCTGGTGGAAGCCGCGGTAGCCCTCGGCCCAGGCCATGCCGGGCAGCCAGACGGCCAGGAAGACCAGGTGGGGGGCGGACAGATCGGCGGACAGGCCCTCGAAGGCGACCGGGACCAGGCGACGCAGCGCGTCGACCAGCAGGGCCACGCTGCCGCCGATGCCCCAAGGGATGGCGAGGGCTCGCATGCGGCGGGGGCTAACCCGCCCGGGGCGCGCTCCTACCAGCTCACCCCGACCAGCAGGTCGAAGGTCGCCCAGTGGTCGGCCGGCTGCGGGCAGTCCCCGCACTTGACATGGGCGGCGTTGGCCAGCTCCCAGCCGGACCGCAGGGACATGGTGAAGGGGGAGGGGGGATCCCACTCGCCGACCAGGCCGGCCTGGGCGGCGGGGGGCCAGGGGTAGCCCAGCAGGGTGGGTCCCAGGTGGGCGGAGGCGCCGGCCCGCCAGGCGCCGCCCCAGGTGACGGAGGTGCCGAGCGGGACCGTGAGCACCGGGGCCCCCATGTTGAAGCGCAGGCCGAGCTCGGGCTGCACGGCCCAGAAGGCGCCCGCGGGGTCGGCGGGCTGCAGCCGCCAGCCGAGCAGCACGCCGGCGGCGGGCCCCGGGGTGGAGCGGTGGGGGGAGTCCAGCGGCAGGCCCAGGCCCAGGGTGAGCAGGGCGGTGGGGCCGGCGTGGGCGGGGGCGAGCAGGAGCAGGGCGAGCATGGGGGGATCCTGCGCGCCGGCGCAGCGGGGGGCGCGCGGCGGTCGGTCGCGGGAGGGGCGAGGGGTGAACCTGCCTCTTCCGTACCGGGGGGCTCGTGAAACCCCTTCGTGCGTACCGAGGGGCGCGCAGGCGGCCGGTGGGCGGGCCGATCGGATCGCGCAAGTGAAGCAATCCCGTGGCCGCCGGGGCGCCGGGCTGCGCTGGAGGCGCGTCTCCGGTACGGAAGAGCGAGGTTCACCGGCGCCCCGGTACGGAAGACCGGGGTTCACCTCCGCGTCGGACCGGAAGCGGCGGCTTCACGCGGCTCGCGCGCCTTCCCGGGCCCACCTCCCCGCGCCTGCAATAGGCTGTGCCGCCCTCCAGGAGCGCCCATGGCCGCCGCCCCCCCCCGCCCGCCCGCCGACCCCGAGCGCGCCGCCCAGGTGCGCCGCTTCTGCGAGGAGTTCGACCAGGTCGTCGCCAACATCGGCCAGGTCATCAAGGGCAAGGACGAGGTCGTGCGCAAGGTGCTGCTGGCGATGACGGCGCGCGGCCACGTGCTGCTGCTGGACGTGCCGGGCACCGGCAAGACGATGCTGGCCCGCTCGATCGCCGCGACGGTGGCCTGCGGCTTCAAGCGCATCCAGTTCACCCCCGACCTGTTGCCCATGGACATCACGGGCACCAACGTCTTCAACCTGCGCAGCAAGGCCTTCGAGTTCCAGCCGGGCCCGGTGTTCACCAACATCCTGCTGGCCGACGAGATCAACCGCGCCACGCCCAAGACGCAGTCGGCGCTCTTGGAGGTGATGGCCGAAGGGCAGGTGACGGTCGAGGGGCAGACGCACCGGATGCCGCCGCCCTTCCAGGTCATCGCGACGATGAACCCGCTGGATCACCAGGGTACCTACACCCTGCCCGCGGCCCAGCTCGACCGCTTCACGATGCAGCTCTCGATGGGCTTCCCGCCGCCGGAGGCCGAGCTGGAGCTGCTCGACGTGCACCTGGCGGACCGGCCGGTGGTCGACCAGCTCACGCCGGTGATCGGCCACGAGGGCTTCCTGGCCTGGCAGGCGATGGTGCCGCGCATCTTCATCGCCGAGCAGGTCAAGCGCTACCTGGTGGCCCTGGCCAACCACGTGCGCAGCGACCCGCGGGTGCTGGCCCCGCCCTCGCCCCGCGCGGTGCTGATGCTGGCCCGGGTGGCCCAGGCGCACGCGCTCTCGCAGGGCCGCGACTACGTGAGCCCGACCGACGTGCAGGCGCTGGCGCCCGACGTGCTCTCCCACCGGCTGGTCGTCAGCGGCGACGAGACGGGCCACGCCTACGTGGCCGAGGTGCTGGCCAAGGTGGTGGTGCCGGGGTGAAGACCCCCCACCCGCTCTGGTCCCTGCTCGGCATCGGCGGCCAGGGCTGCGGGATCCTGTTCCTGCCCTTCGTGGTCGGGCTGTGCGCCAGCGCCGTCTTCGAGGTGAGCGAGGTGGCCGAGACCTCGGGCGTGCTGACCTTCGTCTCGCTGGTCTTCATCCTGCCGCCCCTGCTGCTGCAGGTGCTGGGCGTGCTGGTGAAGGTGGGCCGGGAGCGCAGGATCCTGCGGGAGCAGGGCGGCCTGCGGCTGGACCGGACCCTGGCCAGCGTGCACCGCCACATGCGCATCGTGACCCCGCGGGGCTGGGGCGCGCTCGTCACGGGGCTGTGGTTCATCGTGCTGGCGCTGTCGGCGAAGTGGGCCAGCCTGGGCCTGCTGGCGGTGCTCAGCCTGCTGCTCTTCTACGTGGTGCTGGGCCTCTCCAGCTTCGTCTCGGCCTTCCTGGTGCGCAGCTTCGCCAACGGCCTGGGCCGGGACTCCTCGGGCATCGTGCGCGAGCTGTCGCCGGCGGTCGTGCTCTCCGGCGAGTCGGCCGAGGAGCGCTTCCACCTGAGCCGGGTGCCCGTCCCGCCGGGCTACACGCTGCTGATCGAGGACGGCAACGTCCCGCAGCTACACACCGAGAGCCGCTACGCCGTGGGGCCGGGGGCGCGCCGGACGCGGGTGAGCGTCTCCGGCCGCTTCCGCCACACGCCGCGCGGCCTGCACCGCCTGGGGCCGGCCGCCATCTACTACCAGGACGCGCTGGGCTTCACGCGGGTCAGCGTGGCGAGCGTGGCGACGGCGACCTTGAAGGTCCTGCCCCGCTTCAAGCGGCTGGCCATCGTCGACCCGCCGCGCAGCAAGCTCGACGCGCCCGACGTGCTGACCCGGCCCCACCGCTACCCGACCGAGGACCCCTTCCGCTTCAAGGAGTACCTGGCCGGCGACGACACGCGGCGGATCCACTGGCGGCTGTCGATCCGCACCGGCCGGCTGCAGGTGCGCCTGCCGGAGACCCGCGAGGTGAGCACCCGCCAGGTGCTCCTGCTGCTGGACAGCTACCTGCCGGCGGGCCGGGTGCTCGACGACGCCGTCGGAATGTCCCAGGTCCTCGACCACCTGGTCGAGACCTGGCTGTCCCTGGCCGACGAGCTTCAGGAGCGGGGCGACAAGGTCTCGCTGGCGGCGGCGGTGGACGACGGCGAGGGCAACATCCGGGTCGAGCGGGTCGAGGGCCACGCCGGGCAGCGGCGCTGGCAGGACCTGGGCGCGCGGGCCTGTTGGCAGGGCAGCCACGACCTGCCGCGCATCCTGGACGAGGTGGACGGCGGGCTGTCGACGAACAGCCACGGCGTCGCGGTCAGCTCGCGCTTCTACTCGCCGCCGGCGGCGCCCCTGGGCGGGGACAGCTTCACCTGGGTCTACCTGCCGCCCTTGCAGGCGCTGGGGCCCGAGGAGCCCTCCTTCCTGCGGGTCTGGCTGGCCGAGGGCGCCCAGGGTCGCTCGAAGCTGGGGCGCCTGTTCCGCCTGCCCGGCCCGGTGGGCAGCGACGAGGACCGCCTCATGGCCCAGCTCTCGCGGGGCTGGCAGCAGTACGTCCTCTACCAGGCCCGGCGTCGGCTGCGCCTGATCGCCCGCAGCCGGGGCGACGCCACCCTGAAGGCCCTGCTCTCACGCGACGAGACGGTCTACCGCTTGGAGCCCGGCGTCGGCGGCGGCCACCGGCTGGTGGGCCTGGTCGCCGGCGGCGGCAGGAGCGGCGCCGGCAAGAGGGCGGCGGGATGACCGATCCCCGCGTCGACCCCGGCAAGGACTACCACCGCCGCCTGCGCCGCGAGCGCCTGGGGGCCGTGGCGCGCCCGCTCCTGGTCTACTGGACCTTCCTGATCCTGATGTTCGGCGCCTTCGCGCTGGCGGCGCTCATCGACGATCCCGGCATGGAGGGGATCATCGCCCTGGGCATCTTCGCGGGCATCACGGTGGCGGGCGTGGTGGTGGGCCAGGTGGCCGCCATCCTGAACATCCGCGACTGGGTGCTGTTCCTGAACTGGGCCGGCTTCTGGACCGCCGGCATGGCCTTTGGCGTCTTCGCCACCACCGTGGCCGGGTCGCTGGGCGTGCTGGTCTTCGCCTTCGTCGTGCTCTTCCCCATCTTCGTGGTCGGCGGCGCCTGGTCGCTGCGGGCGGGGCGGACCCTGTTCGGCGGCTGGATCCCGCTGATGTACGCGACGGGCTGCGCCATCATCATGGCGGAGAACGACGGGCGGGTGGCCGCCTGGCACGCCGGCGACAAGTGGGCCATCTGGGACGGCTTCACCATCACCGTCCTGGCGCTGGGGATCCTGCTCTTCCTGGCCTACCTGGTCGCCCGCGAGGGCCACCGCCTGGCCCTGTGGGGCAGGGGCCCCAAGGCGCCGCTGATGGGCAGCCTGGTGGAGAGCGGGGCGGCGCGGCCGCGGCTGTCCTGCATGGGCTGGCTGCTGATGGGCTTCCTGGCGCTGGGCCTGACGGTGGGCTCGGCCATCCTGGCGCCCTACCTGTGGCGCACGGGCCCGGGCGAGGAGGACGACGACGACGACCCGCCGGTGCCCCAGCAGCAGGACACGGGCCAGCCGCAGGAGCAGCCCGAAGAGAAGCCGCAGAAGAAGAAGTCGCGGTTCACCGAGCGCTGGGAGCAGGCGCAGGGGGACCGGATGCAGGAGGCCCGCGAGCAGCTCCAGCCCCAGGTGAGCCAGGGCCTGGACCTGCTGTCGACCCTGCTGACCGTGCTGGTGCTCTTCCTGCTCCTGTTGCTGGCCTTCTGGCGACCGGTGCGGCGGCTGCTGCTGGCCCGCCACTTCGAGCGGCCCTTCGTCGACCTGGCCCCGACCACCCGGATCCGCAACGGCTGGCGCCTGGTGGAGGTGGCCATCGGCGACGCCGGCCTGGAGCCGCGGCCCAACGAGCCGGCGGCCAGCCTGGTGCTGCGGGCCGGCCCCACCCTGGCGCGGCTGTCGGCGGGCGAGGTCGAGGTGCATGGCCTGGCGCAGGCCGCCGAGATCCGCGACCGCGTCGAGTACGGGCTGGGCGTGCACCCCGAGGACGTGGCGCTGATGGAGCGCACGGCCCGCTGGGCCTACCACACCGTCTGGGACCGCATGGGCGAGTGGGAGCGGATCAAGATGCTCTACCGGGGGATCTGAGCTCCCGGGTCGGCGGGGCCGTCGGCGGGCGGCTGGGGCGCGGGCAGGGCAGGGCCCTCGATCGTGAAGGCGCCCAGCCCGAACAGCGCCCACAGGGGCTCGGCGGCCGCGGCGGCGGCGAGGGCGTCGCGGGTGACGGTCGCCTCCGCCAGCTCCGTGGGCCGATCCAGGGACCGCGCCACGCGCTGGCGCAGCCAGGCCTGGGCGTGGGCCTGGGCCAGGGAGGCGCGGTCCTCGGGCGGGCCCTGCAGGGCCAGGAGCAGGTCGCCGGGCGCGTCGGCGTGGGCGCGCGCGAAGGCCAGCGGCTCGGCGGGGCTCCAGGGCTCACGCAGCCGGGCGCGCAGGGCCCGGGCGGGATCGGCGACGGCGCCCGCCTCGGGCGGGTCCACCCAGGCCCCGGCGACCTGGCGCAGGCGGTCGTCGTCCTGGGTGTCCGGCAGCTCCGGAAGGGCGGCGAGGGCGGCGCGGGCGGCGTCGGGGCGGTCGTCGAGGACCTCGGTCAGCACGCGCCAGCCGGTGACCACGGGGGATCCCGGCACCCGCTCCGCCGCCAGCTCCAGGCGGCCCCGCGCGGCGGCGGGGTCCCCCAGCGCGAGGTGGCCGCGGGCCTGGAGCACGAGCAGGGCGGCCTCGGCCAGGGCCAGGTCGTCCGCCTCCCCGGGCGGCGCCGCCTGGCGCGCCTCGGCCACCAGCAGGCGCGCGGCCTGGACGAGGTCGGGGTGCACCGCCCCCACGGCGTCGAGGCGCGCCTGGGCGGGCAGGTCGGCGGGCGCCGGGGCCCAGGCGGGCGTGGCGGCCGCGACCGCGGCCCAGGCCGACTCCAGCGCGGCCTGGGGCTGGCCCAGGCGCAGGTCCAGCTCGGCGAGGGTGAGCCAGGCGGGGGCCCAGGCGGGGGCGTGCTCGGGGGCGAGGGCCAGGCGGGCGCGCAGCCCGGCCAGGGCCCGCGGCTCGGCCTGGCGCGGCAGGTCGACCAACATGGCGCCTTCCGGGTCGGCGCTTCGTTCGTCGAGCAGGGACCGGGCCCAGGACCAGGCCGCGGCCGCGGCCAGCGGGTCGGCCTCGGGCTCCATGGCCTCCAGCAGGGGGGCCAGCAGGCGGCGGGCCTCCAGCGGCTGCCCGGCGCGGCGCCGGGCCTCGGCCTCGACCAGGCGGGCCAGGGGGGAGCCCTGGGGCTCGGCGGGCGGGACCCGGGCCGGGTCGCGCAGGCGGAGGCCGGGCGCGAGGTCCCAGGCGCCGGGCGGCACCGCGTCCAGCCGCCCCGTCCACAACGCGGCCAGCCCGACCCAGCCGTCCAGGAAGGGCATGGCCGGCGTCGCGGCGGTGGAGGTGGCGGGGTCCGGCCGTCCGTAGCTGGCCAGGGCGCGCACCCGCGCCAGGCGGGCCCGCTCGCCGGGCCAGCCCTCCTCGGCCGCCCGCCGGTCGAGCCAGGCCAGGTGGGCCTCCACCCCGGCCAGGCCATGGGCCAGGCTCTGCCGACCGGCCTCGAAGTCCGCCTCCTCCTCCTCGGCCAGGGCCCGGCGGGCCGCGCGGGCCGCGCTCCTCCCGCCCAGCGGCGCGGCCTGGGCCATCGCGTACCACTCGTCGGCGCGGGCGCGGGCGTCCAGCCGCAGGGCGAGGTCGGACGCCGCGCGGGCCCGTGCGGCGGCGCGGTCGCCGGCCCGGACGAGCGCGGGAGGCGCGACGAGCGCGGCCACGACGGCCAGCCCCAGCAGCGCGAGCAGGCCCCGGGGGCGGCGGGAGGTGGAGGGTCCGGACATGGTGGCTCCGCCGGCCGGCTAACGCGGGTCCGCCCGCGCCGGTCCGCCGGGCGCGGCGGCCGAGGCGGGGTCGCCGCGATAGGGTGGCGCCCCGCCCGCCGGTCGCGGTGGGCTCCCCCCCGGCGCCGAGGTGCCCCATGTCCCTGCCCCCCCAGCGGGCCGAGCTGTTCTACACCGGCAAGGCCAAGCAGGTCTTCCGCACCTCGGACCCCGACGTCTACTGGATCCACTTCACGGACGGCGCGACGGCCTTCAACGGCGTCAAGCGCGCCACGATCCGCGACAAGGGCGAGGTCAACGCCCGCATCAGCGCCCACATCTTCGAGCGGGTGGCGGCGGCGGGCGTGCCGACCCACCTGCTGGGCGCGCCCTCGCCGGTGGACCACCTGGTGCACCGCGTGGACATCATCCCGGTCGAGGTGGTGGTGCGCAACCTGGCCGCGGGCTCGATCTGCAAGCGCCTGGGCCTGGAGGAGGGCACGGCCCTGCCGCGGCCGATGGTCGAGTTCTTCTACAAGTCCGACGAGCTGAACGACCCGCTCATCACCGACGAGCACGCGCTGATGTTCGGCTGGGCCGAGGCCTGGGAGCTGGCCTACCTGCGGCACGCCTCGCTCAAGGTCAACCAGGTGCTGCGCGCCTTCTGGGACGAGCTGGGCGTCACCCTGGTCGACTTCAAGCTCGAGTTCGGCCGCGCCATGGCCCGCGAGCGCCGCGGCCAGATCCTGCTGGCCGACGAGATCACGCCCGACGGTTCGCGGCTGTGGGAGAAGGGCACCGGCCGCCACCTGGACAAGGACGTGTTCCGCCGCGACCTGGGCGACCTGGGCGACACCTACCGCGAGCTGTTCGCCCGGATCTTCGGCGAGCAGCTCCACGGCGGGTGAGGGGCGTGGGCGCCGGGCGGGAGAGGGACCCGGACCGCTTCCACGAGGAGTGCGGCGTCTTCGGCATCCTGGGCGACAGCGAGGCGGCGAACCTGGCCTACCTGGGCCTGCACGCGCTGCAGCACCGGGGCCAGGAGGGCGCCGGCATCGCCGCCACCGACGGCAGCACCATCCGCCTCGTGCGCGGCCAGGGCCTGGTGGGCGACGTCTTCGGGGGGCCGGAGATCGCCGGGCTGCGCGGCCACGCCGCCATCGGCCACGTGCGCTACTCGACGACGGGTGAGGACAGCCTGCGCAACGTGCAGCCCTTCGTCGTGCGCTACCAGCGCGGCCAGCTCGCGATCGCCCACAACGGCAACCTGACGAACGCCAGCCTGCTGCGCGACGAGCTGGAGCGGCGGGGCAGCATCTTCGGCACCTCCTCGGACACCGAGGTCATCCTGCACCTGGTCGCGGCCAGCCAGCAGACGACCTTCATCAACCGCCTGGTCGAGGCGCTCTCCCAGGTCGAGGGCGCCTACAGCCTGGTGCTGCTGACCGAGGACACCCTGGTCGCCGTGCGGGATCCCCACGGCTTCCGGCCGCTGGTGCTGGGCCGCCGGGGCGAGGCCTGGGCGGTGGCCAGCGAGACCTGCGCGCTCGACCTGATCGGCGCCCAGGTGGTGCGCGAGATCGAGCCGGGCGAGATGGTGATCGTCGACCGCGACGGGGTGCAGGCCCTGCGACCCTTCCCGCGTCGCCCTCGTCGCGCCTGCATCTTCGAGCACATCTACTTCGCGCGCCCGGACTCCGAGGTCTTCGGGATGAGCGTCTACGAGACCCGCCTGCAGCTCGGTCGCCTGCTGGCCAGGGAGCACCCCGTGCCGGCGGACGTCGTGGTGCCGGTGCCGGACTCCGGCGTGGCCGGCGCCCTGGGCTACGCCGAGCACAGCGGCATCCCCTACCAGCGCGGCCTGCTGCGCAGCCACTACGTGGGGCGCACCTTCATCGAGCCGAGCCAGCAGATCCGGGACTTCGGGGTCAAGCTGAAGCTCGCCCCGGTGAAGAGCGTGCTCGCCGGCAAGCGCGTGGTCGTGGTGGACGACTCCATCGTCCGGGGGACCACCTCGCGCAAGATCGTCCGGCTGCTGCGCGAGGCCGGGGCGGCCGAGGTGCACCTGCGCATCACGGCGCCGCCCACGCGGGGGAGCTGCTTCTACGGGGTCGACACCCCGACCAGCGACGAGCTGATCGCGCACCGGCACGACGTCGAGGGGATCCGCACGTGGCTGGGCGCCGACAGCCTGGGCTACCTGTCGCTGGAGGCGCTGCGCAAGGCCCAGGGAAGGGACCAGGGGCGCTTCTGCGAGGCCTGCTTCTCGCTGGACTACCCGGTCGATCCGCGGCCCGAGGACCGGGTGCAGCAGGTGCAGCTCTTCGGCCGCGAGCGAGGCGGCAGGTAGGGCGGTGCCCGGTGATGTATGCTCCGCCGCGACCCTCTCGACTGGGACCGGCGGACCATGCAGAAGGCGATCGGCATCGATCTCGGCACGACGAACACCGTCGTGGCCGTGTTGCTCGACGGGCGTCCCCAGGTGCTGGAGGACGACCGCGGCTACCGGGTGCTGCCGTCGGTGGTGACGCTCGACGGCCTGGGCGCCGAGGTGGTGGGGCACGCCGCGCGCAACCGCATCCTGACGGACCCTGACAAGACGGTCTACGCCATCAAGCGGCTGATGGGCCGGCGCTACGACAGCGAGCAGGTGACCGACGCGCGGCAGCGGGTCGGCTACCAGATCGAGGCGGCCCCGGACGGAAGCTGCCTGGTCGTGGCGGGGGGGCGCCGGCTGAGCCCGGTCGAGGTCAGCGCGATGATCCTGCGCACCGCGCGGGAGATGGCCGAGCGGGCGCTGGGACAGCCGGTGCAGGAGGCCGTCATCACCGTGCCGGCCTACTTCAACCACCAGCAGCGCAACGCGACGCTGGAGGCCGCGCAGCTCGCCGGCCTGCGCTGCGAGCGGCTGGTGAACGAGCCGACGGCGGCGGCCCTGGCCTATGGCTACCGCAAGGACGTCGACCGGACGCTGCTGATCTACGACCTCGGCGGCGGCACCTTCGACGTGTCGGTGCTGCACCTCTCCGGCGGGGTGTACGAGATCCTCTCCACGCGCGGCGACACCTTCCTCGGCGGCGAGGACTTCGACTACCGGCTGGTCGACTACCTCGCCGACCACTTCCAGACCCAGACGGGCCACGACCTGCGCAGCGACCGGATGGCGCTGCAACGCATCAAGGACGCGGCCGAGCGCGCCAAGTGCGAGCTGTCCTTCACCGACAAGACGACGGTGCTGGTGCCGCGGCTGGCGCGCGACAAGAGCCTGGAGGTGGCGATCACCCGGCTGACGCTGGAGAGCCTGGTCGAAGACCTGGTCGAGCGCTCGGTGGAGGTGACGCGCAAGGCGGTGGCGGACGCCGGGCTGAACCTGGCGGACATCGACGACGTCATCCTGGTGGGCGGCCAGACCCGGATGCCCCGCATCCGCGAGGCGATCTCCGGCCTGTTCGGCAAGGAGCCCAGCCGCGGGGTCCACCCCGAGGAGGTGGTCGCCATCGGCGCGGCGGTGCACGCGGCCAGCATCCTGGAGGCGGGCAGCGGCCCCAGCCACGTGCTGATCGACGTGACGCCCTTCGACCTGGGCATCGACGTGGCCGGCGGCCTGTTCCAGACGGTGGTCGCGCGCAACAGCCACGTGCCCACCAGCGACACGCGGGTCTTCGCGACCACGCGCGACGACCAGGACTCGGTGCGCATCACGGTGCGCCAGGGCGACAGCCGCTTCGCCGACGAGAACGAGTTCCTGGGCGAGTTCACGATGGAGGGGCTGACCCGCGCGCTGCGGATGGAGACCAAGGTCGAGGTGACCTTCCGCATCGACAGCAACGGCATGCTGCACGTCTCGGCGGTCGAGCCCGGCACCAGCGAGGCTCGGCGCATCACGGTGCGCAACTACGCCGAGGTGGCCGGGGCGAAGGGCGCGGTCAAGGCGGTGGTCGAGGGCGAGGCCCGCACCGCCGGCGAGGGGGGGGCGCCCGCGCCCGTCGCGGTCGGGTCCGGGGCCGCGCCGGCCAAGGACAAGAAGGCGGCGGCGGCGGCGAAGGGGGGCTTCTTCTCCGGCCTGCTGGGCGGACGGAAGAAGCCGGCCACCCCTCCCGCGCCCCCGAAGGGCGAAGCCCCTGCCGTCACCGTCGGTGGCGCCCCCGCGGCGCCCCCTGCCAGCCCCGCCGTGGCGTCGACGCCCACGCTCGCCCCGGTGGAGGCGCTCGGTGCGGCCGCTGCGGGTGCGGCGGTCGCGGCGAGCAGCGCCGGCATGGGGCGCATCCACCTCCCGGCGGCCCAGCCGATCCCCGACGCAGACGCCGTCGACTTCGACGCGCTCGACTCCGCGGACCTGCACGCCGAGCCGCTGGAGGATGAAGACGAGCTGCCCTCGGCCGCGGCCGTCGGGCTGGCGGGCGCCCCGGGAGACGCCTGGGACTCCCCCGAAGACGGCTTCGAGATGCCCGCGGACGAAGAGGACGAGGACCACGTCCCGGTCGGCCTGGCGGGCGGCGCCTACGAGGACCTCGCCGACGACGACGTGTTCGCGCTGCCGGAGACCTCGGGGCTCGAGGCCGGCGCCTCCGGACGGCCGGCGGAGGGGGGGCGCAGCACCGTGGTCCCGGTCGCGGAGGCCGACGAGGAGGAGATCCTCGGCATGGACGACGAGGCCTTCGGCGACCTGGCCGAGGAGACCTTCGCCGAGCTGGGGGTGGACCCCTTCGCCGACCTGGGCCCGGAGGCGCTGGAGGACTTCGGGGAGGAGAGCGCGCCCACCTCGCTCCGGGGGCCCGGCAAGGCCACCGCCGTGCGCCCGGGGCCGGCGCAGGACGAGGATCTCTTCGGCGACCTGGAAGGGGAGGACCTGGATCACCTCGCCTCCGAGCTGTTCGACCTGCCGGGACCTGGCGCGCCCGTCGCCGCCGCAGATCCCGCCCGCCGGACGGCCGTGCCCCTGGACGAGCCGGACACCAGCGAGCTGTTCGAGTTCACGACCTCGGCCTCCTCGGCCGCCCCGGCTCGGGGTGCGACGGTGGGCGAGCGGGCGGAGGAGCCGCTGTTCCTGCCGCCGCCCGCCCTGTCCGCGAAGTCCGACGAGCTGCACGCCGACGACCTGTTCGGGGCGGCCGACGACCTGGACGAGCGGGAGGGGCTGGACGGCGAGGACCGCCTCTTCAGCCTGCCGGCGGGGCTGTCGGACCGCTCGGCAGCGAGGCACGACAACGACGAGCAGACCGAGATCTTCGCGCGCTCACCGGGCCCGGCCAGCCGCGGCGGGGCCAGCGCCCTGGGCGGGGCGGCGGGCGCCCGCCGTCGCCGCCGCAAGCCGGCCCGCTTGAAGCTTGCCTACCGGCAGGTCGACGCGATGATCGCCGAGTACCGCGAGAACCTGCGCCGCGGTGGCTGCTTCGTCAAGACGGGCAAGCCGCTGCCGGTCGGCCGCGAGTGCGTGATCGAGGTCCGGGCGCCGGGCATGGACGAGCCGCTGAGCATCGACGGCGTGGTCACCTGGTCGAGCGTGGGCCTGTCCACGCTGCCCGCCGGCCAGGACCCGGGCATGGGCATCGAGTACCGGCTGGACGACCACCGCCGGGCCGAGGTGGAGCGCATCCTGTCCTCGCTGGCCGGCTGACGGAGCCGGCCGCGGGCTCAGGCCGACAGGCCCCCGTCGACGACCCACTCCTGCCCGGTGACGAAGCTGGCGTCGTCGGAGGCCAGGAAGCGCACCACCCGGGCGATCTCCTCGGGGCGACCGAGGCGGCGCATCGGGATCGCCTGCACCACGCCCTCGACGACGCGGGGGTCCATCGCGTGCACCATGTCCGTGTCGACGAAGCCGGGGGCGACGCAGTTGACCCGGATCCCGCGCTTGGCCAGCTCCTTGGCCAGCGAGCGGCTCATCGCGGCCACCGCGGCCTTGCTGGCGCCGTAGTTGGCCTGGCCGGGGTTGCCCCGCAGGCCCGAGACGCTGGTCACGTTGACGATGCTGCCGCGGCGCTGGCGCAGCATCACCGTCGCGGCGGCCCGACAGGTGCGGAAGACGGCGTCCAGGTTGGTCCGGAGCACGTCGTCCCACTCCTCGTCGCTCATCCGGAGCAGCAGGGTGTCGCGGGTGATGCCGGCGTTGTTGACCAGCACGTCCAGCGAGCCCAGCGCTTCGGCCGCCTGCATCAGGGCGGCGCAGCCCTCCGCCGTGCCGACGTCGGCCTGCACGGCCAGGCCGCCGACCTCGTCGGCGACGGCCTGCGCGGCCTCGGCGCTGCGGTGGTAGTTGACCACGACACGCGCGCCGGCGCGGCCGAGCTCCAGGGCGATGGCGCGGCCGATGCCGCGGCTGCCGCCGGTCACGACCGCGACCCGGCCGGCCAGCTCCAGGGGGCCGGGCGAGGGCATGGGAGGGCCTACTCCTTGACGCGGCTGACGTAGGTGCTGGTGCGCGTGTCGACCTTGATGCGCTCGCCCTGCTCGACGAACAGGGGCACCTGGACGATGGCCCCGCAGGCCAGGGTCGCGGCCTTGGTCGCGCCCGTGGCGGTGTTGCCACGCACGCCGGGCTCGCAGTACTCGATCACGTCCTCGATGAAGTTCGGCAGCTCGATGTTGACCGGGCGGTCCTTGTAGAAGAGCACCATGACCTCGATGTTCTCGGTCAGGTAGGGCGCCTCCTCCTTCAGGGACTCCGCGGGGATCGCGACCTGCTGGTAGTCCTCGGTGTTCATGAAGTGCAGGAAGTCGCCGTCGGAGTACATGTACTGCATCGGACGGTCTTCCACGTCGGCGGCGTCGACCTTCTCGCCCGTCCGGAAGGTGCGCTCGATCACCGCGCCGGTGATCATGTTCTTGAGCTTGGTCCGGGTGAAGGCGGTGCCCTTTCCCGGCTTCACGAACTGGAAGTAGGTGATGATGTAGGGCTGGCCGTCCAGCTCCATCTTGAGGCCGTTGCGGAACTGGGAGGTTTCGTACTGCAGGGCCATGGGGGCTCCTGTGGGGAGGGAGGTGGGCCTGCGTCCTGACGCGGGCCCGGTTGCGATACAGGGAGGTCCCCGGAAGGGGCCCCCGAGGCATGGGAGCGACGCTGTGTATCATGAAGGCCAGGATCGTGGCCCGGTGGTCGGGCCACGGGAGCTGTCGGCCCGCTTCCCCGAGCTGGGGCGGGAGCTGCTTGCACAGGCCGACGCGCTCTTCCCGGTGCGGGTGACGCGGAGCTGGCTTGCGCGCGTGCGGGCCGCGGACGACCCGCTCGGCCGGCAGGCCCTGCCGCAGCCCGCCGAGCTGCTCCCCGATGCCCAGGATCGGCCGGACCCGGTGGGCGAGGGAATGCGGAGCCCGGTGCCGTGGGTGGTGCAGAAGCACGGTGACCGCGCGCTCCTGTTGCTGACCCGGCGCTGCCACCTGTACTGCCGCTACTGCTTCCGGCGCGCGCCCCACGAGGCCGAGGACCCGACGGAGCCGGAGCTGGAGCGGGCGCTGGCGTGGATCGCCGCCAGCGGCGTGCGCGAGCTCATCTTGAGCGGCGGGGATCCGCTCGCGGTGTCGGACCGGCGGTTGTTCGCGGTGCTCGACCGGGTGCGCCCCGCGGTCCCCGTGGTGCGCATCCACACCCGCGCGCCGATCACCTCGCCCGGCCGGGTCGGCCCCGCCCTGGTCGAGGGGCTGCGGGCGCGCGCGCCGGTGTGGATCATCGTGCACTGCAACCACCCCGACGAGCTGTCCGCCGACGTGGACGCGGCGCTGGCGCGGATGGTGGACGCGGGGCTGCCGGTGTTGAACCAGGCGGTGCTGCTGGCGGGGGTCAACGACGACGCGGCGACGCTCGCGGCGCTGTTCGAGGCCCTGGTCGCGCGCCGGGTGTTCCCCTACTACCTGCACCACCCCGACCACGCTCCGGGCAACGCCGCCTTCCGCCTCGCGCCGGAGCGGGGCCTGGCCCTGTACCGGGAGGTGGCCGCGCGGGTCAGCGGCCTGGCGCTGCCACGCTACGTGATCGACCCGCCGGACGGGCGGGGCAAGCTGGATGTGGCGGAGTGGGTGGCCGCGGGGGGGCAGCGTCCGGTACCATCCGCGCCCGCCTCTCCCCTCCGGAGCTGACATGGCCGTCCGCCGCGTCACCCACACCTACCGCAGCGTGGTCGACTTCATCGAGGACCACCACGGCACCCTCGGCCAGGGCGCGCTGCTGCTGCCGCCCCAGCCCAACCAGGAGGAGCTGTCGCTCGAGCTGAAGCTCGACCTGGTCATCCCCCCGCTGGGGCGCCTGGGGCCCATCGCGGCGCAGGTGGTCAACCGCGCGCCGGACGGCAGCGTCGCGCTGCGGATCGCGGAGTGGCCGGACTCCGTCAAGGCCCGGATCACCGAGCTGCTGGTCGCGGTGGACGACCTGCGGCAGTGGCTGGTCGACACCGGCCAGCTCCAGCCTCCGGGCGCGGTGGGGGCCGCGCCCGGGGCCGCCTCGCCGGCAGAGCCGGGACAGGCGGCGGTCGCCGCTCCGGCGCCGTCCGCGCCGCGGGGGCGGGGCTTCCCGGTGCCGGACCTGCGGGGCGTGGCGCCGACGCGCGCGGGGAGCTGCGACGCGGCCTCGGTGCGCAAGCTCTTCCTCGACCTGGCGATCGAGCGCGCGACGGGGCTCTTGACCTGGAGCCTGCCCGATGGCCGCAAGCGCTACGGCTTCTGGAGCCAGGGGGGCCCGGTGGGCTGGCGGACGGAGCCCATGGACGAGGGCGAGGTCCTGGGCGTGCTGCTGTTCAAGGCCGATCAGCTCACCCGCGAGCAGCTCCGGGAGAGCCTGGAGATCATGCAGCGGGACGGCTGCCGCCAGGGAGAGGCCTTCATCCAGATGGGGCTGATGTCCTTCCCGCAGCTCGTGATGGTGCTGGGCAAGCAGTGCGAGTTCGTCATGCAGAAGGTGCTCAAGGAGAGCCAGGGCTCCTGGACCTTCCACGCGCTGGAGACCCTGCCCGAGCGCTTCCTGCCCTCACCCCTGCGCGTGCCGGCGATGATCTTCCGCAACCTGTTCCAGCAGGCGCGCTCGATGAAGGGGGACAGCCTCTACGAGGCGCTGGCCGGCTACCTCGACCAGTACGTGTACCTGCCCCCTGGCTGCGTGGAGATCCTGCCGGAGCTCCGCTTCGCGCCGGTCGAGGCACGCCTGGTCGACACGATCCGCAGCGGTTCCTGGCGCATGCGCGAGCTGTACGCGGTCTCGCCCATGTCCCGCGCCATCACGGCGGCGATGATGTGGGCCCTCATCCAGCTCGAGTTCGTCGCCTTCAAGACCCAGCAGGACGACTCGCGGGCCTTCGCGGCGCTGCAGATCATCATCGACCGCAAGAAGTCGCAGGTCTACAAGGGCAACCACTTCGAGGTGCTGGAGGTCCACTGGATCTGCCTGACCGAGGAGGTCGAGATCGCCTACAAGCGCCTGAAGGAGGAGTTCGAGCCGTCCCGCTACGCGCGGATGGGGGAGCCGGCGGTGACCGACGTGGCGAAGATCAACCTCAAGCTCGACGAGGCCTACCAGGTCCTGCGAGATGACCGCACTCGCCGCGAGTACCGCAAGGCCGTGATCGAGGACTCCAAGATCGTGCAGTCCGCCGAGCTGCTGGGGCGCCAGGGCGAGATGGCGGAGATGCGCAAGGACCGGCGGGCCGCCTCGATGGCGTACGGCAAGGCGCTGGAGCTGGTGCCGGGCAGCGCCGAGTACCGCGGGGGCCTGACCCGCGCGCGCTCCCTGCCGGGCTGAGGGTCCCCAAAGGGCGACGGCCGCCCGGAGGCGGCCGTCCAGCGCAGGCGGGACGCGCGGGTCAGTGCGCGTGGCCCTCGTGCTTGGGGTGCACGTGCACGTGCTCCGGGTCGGGCTGGAGCATGGGGTCGGAGACCGGCAGCGCGGGCACCTTGCTCAGGAAGGTGGTGGTCACCATCGCGAACAGGCCGAGGAAGCCCAGGCCCATGCCGGCCGTGATGACCAGCGGGGTGACCAGGTCGGCTTCGTGCTGCACGCTGGGCATCACCACCCAGAAGCGCTCCAGGAAGATGCCGACGGCGATGAGCGAGGTGATCGCCAGGTAGGCCGAGGGGATCTTCTTGATGCCGCGGGAGAGCAGGGTCGCGAAGGGCACCAGGAAGCACAGCGAGACCACCACCCGGAACAGGCTGGCCCAGGGCTCGACCTCGGTCCGCAGCAGGATGAAGCCGATCTCCTCGGTCATGTTGCCGTACCAGATGGCCAGGTACTGGGCGAAGGAGGTGTAGCCCCAGAACATGGTGAAGCCGAAGGTGAGCTTGCCGATGTCGTGGTACACGTTGCTGGTGATCAGGTGCTCCACACCGAGCCACTTGCGGGTCGTCAGCGACAGGATGGCGATGCCGACCAGGCCGCTCCAGAAGGCGCTGGCGAAGTACCAGGCCGGGAACATGTTGGCGTACCAGTAGGGCGCCAGGCTCATCGACAGGTCGACGGCCATCATGGAGAAGACCAGCGCGTAGAGGATGGCGATGGCCGGTGCCAGGGTCAGCATGCGGCTGGCCGCGGCCTCGACCTCGACCTTGTCGCCCTGCCAGCCGGCGGTGAAGCGCGACCAGAAGGCGGGGGCCTTGTCGCCCAGCTTCGCGCCGGCGACGCCGAAGTCGGCGCGCAGG
Organism: Myxococcota bacterium; assembly: GCA_023150805.1. Lineage (GTDB taxonomy): Bacteria > Myxococcota_A > UBA796 > UBA796 > UBA2385 > UBA2385. The sequence goes on from JAKLKF010000063.1 coordinate 38,465, forward strand.
TCGGCGCGGATGAAGGCCAGGGACAGCGCGATCAGGATGCCCAGGCCGACCGCCTGGCGCGCGACGAAGAAGCCCGGCTGCAGGTAGATGGCCTTGTGCGGCGGCATCTGCTCGTGCATCCAGGGGTAGACGTCCAGGCCGCCGATCAGGAAGAAGACCAGCAGCAGGGCGTACATGATGGGGAACATCAGGCCCAGCGCCTCGGCGAAGCGCTTGAGCGGGCGGCCCCAGCGCGCCTTGGCCAGGGTCATGGCCACCACCAGCATCAGCGCGCCCTGGGCCATGCCGCCCCAGAACATGAAGTTGCTGATGAAGCCGGCGAAGGCCAGGTCCTTGTGGGTGGCCATGCCGTAGCCGAAGGCAGCCAGGCCCACCAGGATGCCGGCGCCCGCCGCACCCTTCACCGCACCGGGGACGGTGCGTGGGATGCCGGTGATGGCCGCGGAGGTGTCGATGTGGTGCGAACCCATTCCCGCTCCCTACTGGTTGGCGGCGGGCTGGGGCGCCTTGTAGGCGGCGCCTTCCAGCGTGCGGATGTAGGCGACGGTGGCCCAGATCTCGTGATCGTCCATCTGCGAGTCGTAGCGGGGCATGATGGCGCCGCCGTTGCGGATGGTCAGGTACAGGTAGCCGTCGGAGCGCGAGGCCGTGATGGCGCCCGCGCCGCTGAGCATCGGGGGCGGCACCGGGTAGCGCTTGATGTTGTTGGCCGGGTCGTTCTTGGTGACCGGCGCCCCACCCTTGCCGTCCACGCCGTGGCAGGTCTGGCAGTAGGTGACGAACATCTTCTTGCCCACCGCCAGGTCCGCCGGGGTGGGCGCGGTGATCGGGTTGGCCAGCGCCTGTCCCTCGGGGGTCATGCGGTCGGCGTTCGCCACATAGCGATCCATCGTGACCGCGCCCTCGGGCAGGGTCATCATGGCCCACTCGTAGGCGCGCAGGAACTGGGCGTCGACCATGTCCCAGTCCCAGGGGAAGGCCTGGGCGGGCGAGGTGGCCAGGAGCCCCAGCCCCAGGGCGACGGCGGGAGCGACCCACCGGCGCGGGGAGGGAGAGGTGCGGCGGCTATCCATGGGAGCGCTCCGTCACGGTCAGCTCCTGGGCGCCCAGGCCGTGCAGCGTCTTCTTCCACTGCTCCACCTGGGCGGCCGACAGGCCGTTGAGGATGAGGCCGAACTTGTCGTCGGAGAAGCGGCGGTCCTCGAGCTCCTTCTGGAGGCCGAAGCCGGGAAGCCGACAGTTCACGATCAGCCCGACGAGGGTGAACAGGCAGCCCCAGAGCACCGTGGACTCGAAAGTGATGACCAGGAAGGCAGGCACCGAGACCAGGGGTTTGCCCGCGGGGATGATCATCGGCCAGTTCAGGTGGGTGAAGGACGCGAGCGCGAAGCCCAGCGTGCCACCGAAGATGGCTCCGAACATCGTGAACCAGCGCACCGGGCTCGGCTTGCCCTCGTAGATCACGTGCTCGAGGTCGTGCCGGGGCAGGGGCGAGGTGGCCACGAAGTCCGTGACGCCCGCCTTCTTCACCGCCGAGACGCTGTCGATCATGCAGTCGAGGTGACCGTAGACCGCCGTCAGGGTCATGCCGCTCATGCCGCAGCCTCCTCGTCCGACTTCAGGGGCGGACGGATGAGCTCCTTGACCTCGGCGACGGCCACCGCGGGCATCACCTTGATGAAGAGCAGGAACCAGACGAAGAACCAGCCAAAGGAGCCGAGCATGATGCCCAACTCGACCCAGGTCGGCGTGTAGTGGACCCAGCTCATGGGGTCGAACTGGTGGGCGAGCGAGCTGGCGATGATGTTGTAGCGCTCGAACCACATGCCGACGTTGATGATGATGGAGACGATGAACAGGATGGTCCAGTTCTGCCGCCAGCTCTTCTTCCACCACACCAGCGGGGCGAGGCAGTTGCAGAAGACCATCATGTAGAAGACCCAGGCGTATTCCTCGCCCATCGCCCGGTAGACGAAGATGCCCCACTCATAGGGGTTGTCCGAGTACCAGGCGATGTAGTGCTCGACCGCGTAGGCGTAGGTCAGGATTGCGCCGGTCAGCAGGCACATCTTGGCCAGGCTTTCGAAGTGCCAGGTGTTGATGTACTCGCCCCAGTCGAAGATCTTGGACATGGGCAGCAGCAGCGTGATGACCATCGCGCAGCCGCTGAAGATGGCGCCGCCGACGAAGTAGGGAGGAAACAGCGTGCTGTGCCAGCCCATGGTCTGGGCCATCGCGAAGTCCCAGGACACGACCGAGTGGACCGAGAGCACCAGCGGGGTCGCGAAGGCGGCGAAGAAGCCATAGGCCGCCATGTAGTGGCGCCACTGCCGATCCGTGCCGCGCCAGCCCAGGGACATGTGGGTGTACATCTTGTGGACCAGGCCAGTGGTCTTGTCGCGGACTGCGGCCAGATCCGGGATGAGCCCGATGTAGAAGAAGATGGTCGACACGCTGAAGTAGGTCGACACGGCGAAGACGTCCCACATCAGCGGGCTCTTGAAGTTCTGCCAGAGCTCGCGCTGGTTGGGGTAGGGGAACAGCCAGTAGGCGTTCCAGGCGCGGCCGACGTGGATGGCAGGGAAAAGGCCCGCCGTCATGACCGCGAAGATGGTCATCGCCTCGGCGGCCCGGTACACGCCCGTGCGCCAGCGGCTGCGGAACAGGAAGAGGATCGCGCTGATCAGCGTCCCGGCGTGGCCGATACCGATCCAGAACACGAAGGTGGTGATGTACACGCCCCAGAAGACCGGAGGCGTGTAGCCCGCGGCGCCCAGGCCATGGACGAGCTGGTACCACCAGCAGTAGCCACCCCAGGCCATGATCCCCAGGGCGAGCCCAAGCAGGCCCAGGTAGGCGGCTGAGGGCTTGAAGAGCGGGCGCAGGATGTCACGGGTGACCGCGCCGTAGGTGAGTCCTTGCACAGCAGGCTCCGCTCGTGATCAGTGGTGCTCGGTGGCGGCGCCACCGGTGCCATGGTGCTCGCCCGCGGGCTGGCCTGAGGCGTCCTCGTGCGACGCGTCGCCGAGGCCGCCCCCGTGGCCGCCGCCGTGGGCGACGCTGGGGATGTGGTTGATGCGGGCGAGGTAGCGCACGCCGTTCTTGTTGTTCAGCTCGGCGAGCATCGCGTAGGCGCGAGGCTCGGCGAAGAGCTTGCCGAGCTTGCTGTCGGCTTCCTTGGCGTTTCCGAAGACCATCGCGTCGGCCGGGCAGGCCTTGGCACAGGCCGTCAGCTCGTCCAGCGCCTGGTGGGGGACCGTCTGGTCGAAGCCCTGGTCGCGGTAGTGGTCCTTGACCTCCCGCAGGCGCTGCACGCAGAAGGTGCACTTCTCCATGACGCCCATGTCCCGGGTCGAGACCTCGGGGTTGAGCATCAGGTTGAAGCTCTCGGGCCACCGGTAGGTGTGGAAGTTGAAGCGCCGCGCCGTGAAGGGGCAGTTGTTGGCGCAGTACCGGGTGCCCACGCACCGGTTGTAGATCATTGCGTTGAGGCCATCGAGGTTGTGGTAGGTCGCGAGGACCGGACACACTCCCTCGCACGGGGCGTGGCTGCAGTGCTGGCACATGATCGGCTGGAAGCGGACGTCGGGCTCCTCGCCCTCACCCTCCCAGTAGCGGGAAAGGCGGATCCAGCCCATGTACCGCGACCGCTTCATCTGATCGGGGCCGACGACGGGGATGTTGTTCTCGGCGTGGCAGGCCGTCATGCACGCGCCGCAGCCCGTGCAGCGGTTCAGGTCCACTGCGAGGGCGAAGCGGTAGACGGGGTGCTCGGGCTCGGGGAACATGTCGTTCAGCCCGACGTCCGTCAGCCGCTTGTCCACCGGCGGGTGGTGCATCGGAACGATGCTGCCGGGAGCGCCTCCCGCCGCAAGGTCGTCCTTGGACACCACGTAGTTGATGAACCGGCCCTGCTGGTCCAGCTCGCCCAGGTAGGGCACGCTGCGGGCCTTGGTGCCCGAGCGGGCAACGCTGCCCTTCGTGGAGACGAAGCGCATCGCGCCCGCCGCGTCGAGCTGGGCGCCCAGCAACCTCATTGGGTTGGCTCCGAACTTCGTGTAGCGCCCGCCCTTCTGCTTGCCGTTGCCCAGCACGACGGCCACGACGTCCTGCCGGATGCCGCGGCTCTCGAACCAGTCGACCTCGATCTCGGCGCCGTTGGCCGAGACCTTGACCATGTCGCCTTCGGCCAGGCCGAGCTTCTCGGCCGTGGCGGGGTGGATCTCCGCCCAGGTCGTCCAGGACCAGGAGGACACCGGCTCGGGCACCTCCTGCGCCCAGGGCTTGTTGGCGTGGCGGCCGTCGTACAGGAAGGGGTGGGGGAAGACCATCAGGGTCACCCCGCCGTCCCCGGCCACCTGGCCCTCGGCGACGGGCGCCGTGGCGAGCTGGACGGTGGCCCCCTGCGCGGGCGCCCCGGCGAACCAGCCACCGCGCTGCAGGGTCTGCACCCACCAGCCGTCGAAGTCGCCCGGCTGACCTGCGGCGGTCCAGACCACCGCCTTCCACCAGGCCTTCAGGTAGGAGCCGTAGTCGGGCGCGTCCAGGCCGGGCATCGGCACGGCGACCAGGGTGGGGCCGGCGGCGTCGACCGGCGCGGCGGCGTCGACCGGCGCGGCGGCGTCGACCGGCGCGGCGGCGTCGACCGGCGCGGCGGCGTCGACCGGCGCGGC
>JAKLKF010000064.1 GCA_023150805.1 Myxococcota bacterium
CCCGGCCCGCGGGCGGGAGCGCCCACCCCCCCCTCGCCCGCCCTGGCGCCCCGCCCTCCGACCACCTCCACGGCGCCCGGCGCGTCGGCCAGGGCCGCGAGCGGCCCGGTGCGACCCCCGCGGGGGGGGCGGCTGGACCGTCGGACCACCTTGAGCTGGTTCGAGGCCTTGTGGCCGCTGGTGGCCATCCTCGTCGTGCTCGCGGTGGTGATGAGCCTGCGGGCGCGCCGGATGGAGGCCGCCCAGGCGCAGCCCGCCGTGGCGGTCCTGGCCGACCGCAGCCCGCCCGCGGTCCCCGCCGCCGACGGCCTGCCGGGGGACGCCAGCAGCGCGCTGGTGGACCTGGAGCGCGGGCAGTGCGACCTGGCCGCCGCCCGCCTGCGGACTTCGCGGCTGCGCAACCCCCAGGTGGTGGAGCTTGCCCTGCTCGAGGCGGGCACCTGGGTCTGCGCGGGCGACGGCGCGCGCGCCGAGGAGGCGTCCCAGGCCTACCTGCAGGGCGGGGGGCAGACCAACGCCGAGCTGCTCTGGGTCCAGGCCCAGGCCGCCCTGCTTCGCGGCGAGGCCACGCACGCCCGCGACCGGCTGGTCCGGCTGCGGCCGCTGGTGGACCTGGAGCGTGGCGCGCGCATCGACGAGCAGCTCGCCGGCCTGCGGAGCCTGTAGCGGCGCGCCCGGATCAGGGCTCGACCGGGTGCAGGGGCTGGGCGCCGGGTCGGTCCAGCCAGGCGCGGAAGAAGCCGTCGCAGGCGTCGCTGGCGGCGCAGAAGCGGCAGGCCTCGCCCTTGTGGAAGGCGACCACGTCGGGGAAGAAGAGCAGGGCGCGGTCGAGCTGGTGGTCGGCGTCGACGTACCAGCGGTTGCCGGTGCGGCGCAGGGTGCTGGCCAGCGGGCCCAGGTAGCAGGCGGGGAGGCCCTTCACGGCGACGGGGACACCGCGCGCGAGCAGCGGGGGCAGGGCCGCCCGCAGCGCCGCGACCGCCACCGCGGCCGGCGGCGTCTCGGCGATGGCGCGGGGGCCGGTGGGGAAGGGGTAGGTGAAGGTGTGCGGGCCGTCGGCCGGTCCATCGAGCACGGCGACCACCTCGGGCAGCCGGTCCAGCGCCGGGGCGTCGAGCAGGGTGTGCGTGGCGACCTGCCCGCCTTCGGCCCGGATGGTGTCCACGGCCCGCTTCAGGCGCCCGAGGTCGGCGCCCGGCTGGAGCGGGACGACGAGCTGGTCCACCAGGGCCCAGCGCGTGGTGGGCAGCCCTGTCGTCAGCTCTTCGGCGCTGGCGTGCAGCACGACCCGGTGCACGCCCTCCGCGCGCGCTCGCGGGAGCAGGGCGACCAGGTCGCTGCGGGCCCCGACGCCCTGGCCGCTGAGCACCAGCGTGGTGCACGGGCGGGTGCGGGGCGTGCGCATCCCGGCGGTGAAGTGCAGCAGGTTGGCGAGCAGCTCGTCGGCGGAGAGATCGCGGGTCGGCTGGGGCGCGCCGGCCCGCGCGTGGCCGGCGTGGGCCAGGCTCGCGCGGATCTGCACGGTGGTCGGGGACGCGACGGCGCCTGCGGCGGTCCAGCGGAGCATCGGCCCGCCCTAACGCTCCGCGGGTGCGCAGCCGAAGCCCCAGCCCACCCAGGCGCGCCCGCCCCAGTCCGGCGCCGCCGCGCTCAGCCCGACCAACCCCTCGGCGCCCGCCAGCCACGGGCACCGCCCCTCGACGCGCAGGGCCGCCGTTCCGCGAGCCGGCTCCCCGTCTCCGCCCGTGGTGAGCGTGAGCCCGGCCCCGGGCGACACCGGCCCCGCGGCCAGGAGGGCCTCGGCCTGCAGCTCGGGCAGCCAGGCCTGGTGGGTGGCGCGCAGCGGGTCTCCGAGCACGGCCACGCCGCCGCGGACGGACAGGGCGAGGGGCCCCTGGGCCCGGGCCAGCTCCAGGCCCAGGTGGACGTCGGTCTCGTCGGTGCCGAGCTGCTCCTCGTCGTCGGCGTCGGGCAGCTTGACCTCCCACCTCAGCCGCCCGGGGACGGCGCCCTGCCACAGCCCGAGGGCCGTCTCCAGCCGCAGGTCGCCCGGCCCGGAGTGGGTCGACCCGTCGGGGTAGCGGTCCGCCCGCCAGGCGTCGAAGCGGGCGCCGACGCCGACCCGGTCGGTCGGCTGCCACCAGGCCCGGACCTCGGCCTGGCCGCGGTCGCGGGGCTCCGTCCAGAACGGAGGCACCCCGTCGGCCAGCCACGCGCCGCCAGCGCGCAGGGCGAGGGTCGGCTCCGAAGGTGGCGGGCTCGCCGCGTGGATCGGCCCCGAGAGGCCGAGCAGCGCGGCGCCGGCGAGCCAGTGCCCGGGGGACGGGGGCGAGGGGGGGAGGGGCAGGATGCGCACGACGGCGGCATGGTAACGCCATGACGCCGCCGCTCCGGAGCCTGGCCACGCCCCTGGCCGTGGGACTGCTGCTGCTGGCCGGGCTGCTGCTCGGGGCCCAGGCCGTGCCCCTGTTCGACCAGGACGAGGCGGCCTACGCTGCCTTTGCGCGGGAGATGAACCGCTCGGGGAGCTGGGTGCTGCACCAGGCGACCTGGTCGGACATGCACCGCAAGCCGCCGCTGGCCCTGTGGTCGATCGCGGCCAGCACCCGGGTCCTGGGCGAGCGGTGGTGGGCGGTGCGCCTGCCGGGCGCGGCCTGCCTGGCGGTGGCGGTCGCGCTGCTCTGGAGGCTCGGCCCCGCCCTGTTCGGGGCGCGCCGCGCGGGGCTGGCCGCCCTGGTCCTCGCCGGCTCGCTCTTCCCGCTGTTCGGGCGCACGGCCCTGGTCGATCCCGCGCTGCTCGTGGGCAGCACCCTGGCCAGCCTGGGCCTGCTGGCGCTGCCGACCGGGCCGGCGGCGTGGGCTGCCCTGGCGGTGGGCGTGGGGCTGGCGGTGGGCCTGCTCGCCAAGGGGCCCGCGATCGTCCTGTCGCTGGGGGCCACGGGCCTCGCCCTGGTGGTGCTGCACCCGGATCGTCGGCGCCTGGGGGAGCCCCGCCGCGCCCTGGCCCTGGCGTTGGCCCTGGTGCTGGCCCCCCTGCCGCTGCTGGCCTGGGGCCTGCGCGCCTGGCAGGCCGACGGGGGGGAGACGGTGCGCTGGATGCTGGACTGGTACCTGCTCCGTCGCGCGGGCGGGCAGGTGCTGGGCCAGTCGGGGCCGCCGGGCCTGTACCTGCTCACCATGCTCGTGTTCCTGGCGCCCTGGGCGGGGCTCCTCCCCGCCGGGCTGGCCGGGCTGCTGCGCGACCTGCGCGCCCGCCGCCCGGCCGCGGCGGGGCTGGCCGCGTGGCTCTGCGGCGGCTGGCTGGCCTGGGAGCTGCTGCCCAGCAAGCTGCCCGCCTATGCCCTGGGCGGCTACCCCGCGGTGGCGCTGGTGATCGCCGACCCGCTGGGGCGCCTGCTGGACGGCGAGCGCCCCGGGCGCCTGGTCCGCGCCGGACTGGCCCTGCAGGCGCTGGTCCTGGTGGCGCTGGCCGTGGCGCTGGCGGGGGCCGGGCTGCGGCTGGAGCCCGAGGCGCCGCTGTGGGCGCTCGTCCTGGGGGGGCTGTGGACCGCGGGGGCCGGGCTGGCCGCGCTCGCCCTGCTCGCCGCCGGCCGGGCCCGGGTGGCCCTGCCGCTGGCGAGCCTGGTGGGGCCGGTGCTGCTGCTCTCCGCCTGGCACCTGGTCCTGCCCCGGCTGGAGCTCCGCCTGCACCCGACCTGGGCGGTGGCGCGGGAGGTCGAGCGCATGGCCCCCCCCGGGGCTCCGGTCCTGCTGGCCGACGCCTGGCGCCTGCCCAGCCTGCCCTACTACCTGGAGGGGCAGGGACGCGAGGTCACGGTGCTGCCCCCCGAGCAGGCCGCCGCCGCGCTGTCGCGCCCGGGCCCCTGGGTGGTGATCCTGCCCCAGGCGCCGGAGGCGGGCGAGGGGCTGCAGGTGGGACGGGTCGACGGCTGGATCCCGGACAAGGGTCGCCCGACCACCTTCCACCTCGTGGTCCGCGACGCTCGGGCAGAGGGCCCGCGCGCCAAACCGGATTAGGCGCCGGCCGCCAGCCTGGAGCGCCGATGACCGCCTCGTCCTCCCCCCGCCTCGCCCGCGTCCACGAGGGGCCGCTCACGCGCGCCCTGGTGGTCGAGAACCCCCACCCGGACCTGGATCGCCTGCTCAGCGCCCAGGGGATGGAGGTCACCCGCCTGCCCGACGCGCCCAAGTACCCCGAGCTGCTGCGCGCCATGCAGCAGACCCGCGCCCAGGTGCTGTTCAAGCGCTCGCGCGTGCCGGTCAGCCGAGAGCTGGTCGAGGCCTGCCCCGACCTGCTGGCGGTGCAGCTCTGCTGCATCGGCGACGACAGCGTCGACAAGCAGGCCTGCGCCGACCACGGCGTCATCGTCTTCAACGACCCCATCTCCAACAACCGCAGCGTCGTCGAGATGGTGGTGGCCGAGCTGATCACCCTCTCCCGCCGCCTGTACGAGACCGACGTCGACACCCGCGCGGGCGGCTGGGACAAGAGCAGCACCGAGCGGTACGAGATCCAGGGCAAGGTCCTGGGGGTCCTGGGCCTGGGCAACATCGGGCGCGCCGTGGCCCGCACCTGCCAGGCCCTGGGCATGCAGATCCGCTTCCACGACAGCCGCGAGGTCGCCGTGGAGCTGGGCCAGGAGCTGGGCTGGCAGTACGCGCCCACGGTCGAGGAGCTGTTCCGGGGCAGCGACTACGTGACGGTGCACCTGTCGGCGACCGACGTGGAGCGCCGCAGCAACGCCGGCCTGCTGGACGGGGGCGTGCTGATGCAGATCGGCGCCGATCGCCCCGAGGACAGCCCGCGCATCTACCTGAACCTGGCCCGCGGCTTCCTGCACCAGCCCGAGGCGCTGCTCGACGCGGTGGCCCAGGGCCGCATCCGGCGGGCCGCCGTGGACGTGTACCCCCGCGAGCCCCGCGGGGGCGGCGACGCCTGGCAGAACCCCTACGCCAGCCAGCCGCGCATCGCGGTCTCGCCCCACATCGGCGCCTCCACGCTCGAGGCCCAGCCGCGCATCGCCCGCCGGGTGAGCGAGACCGTCCAGTCCTTCTCGCGCTTCGGCTCGGTCCGCGACTGCGTCTTCAGCCCCCGCACCCACCTGTCGCTGGTCGACAACGGGCGGGTCGGGCGCGCGGTCCTGGTGGTGGCGCACGCGACCACCCGCGGCACCAAGCGCGCCATCGACGAGATCATCTTCGACGCGGGCGCCAGCAACCTGTCGTCGGAGCACCGGGACTTCGACCACCTGGGCGTGGCCTGGGACCTTGCCGCGCTCGACCGTCCGCTGCGGCACGAGCAGCTCGAGGAGCTGGTGCGGCGGGCCGCCGTCGAGACCGGAGACCCGACGGCGATCCGCAGCGTGCGCCAGGTCACCCTGGACTGATCGCGCCCCGCCCTCAGCCCTCAGCCCTCAGCCCTCCTGGGAGGGGGTCGCCTTGCGGCGACGCGGGCGCTTGGGGGCCTGCTCGCCGCCGTCGAGGTCGGCGGGGGCGGCGGACGGCTCGGGCGAGGGGGCCGGCGAGGTCGCGGTGTCCTCGTCGCCCAGGGTCCGGCGGGTGTAGCCACGCCGGCTCCGACGGGGGCGAGCGGCGGGCTCCTCCCCGGCGGGCTCGACCGCGGCGGGCTCCTCCCCGGCGGGCTCGACCGCGGCGGGCTCGACCGCGGCGGGCTCGACCGCGGTGGGCTCGACCGCGGCGGGCTCGACCGCGGTGGGCTCCTCGGTGGAGGCCTCCGCCTCGTCGCCGCTCGCGCCGTCCTCGTCGCCCGGGGCGCCCGCGGCTCCCCCCTCTCCCCGCCGCTTGCGCCGCCGCCGGCGGCGACGGGCGGGACCATCGGCCTCGGCGGGCGCCACCTCGGGGGCCTCGTTCTCCTCGGCCGGCTCGGCGGCCGAGACCTCGGCGACGGCGCGCTCCTCGACCTGCGGCGCGGGCCGCGGCGGGGCCTCCTCGCGCTCCGGCCGCTCGTCGACCGGCCGGGCGGACTGCCGCTCGTGCAGGGTCCAGGCGACCAGCTCCTCGGCCGGGGTCATGTGGTCCTCGTCCCCCCACAGCAGGGTGGACAGGGCGCGCGAGTCCTCGAGCGGCTCGCCCAGCTCCAGGAGCTGGTCGACGAAGTAGGTCCGCAGCATCCGCAGGATGTCCTCGGCGTCGTTGCCCAGGGTGAAGGGCGCCGTCTCCCGGCGGATGGGGTTGCCGTCGGCGTGCAGCAGGGCCCCGGCGCGGAAGGCCGCCACCAGGACGCTGCGCACCTGGGTCGGCTTGACGGGCGGCGCGGTCTGCCGGCAGCGGCGCGCGACGTCGCCCACCGTGTAGATGAGCGTGTTCCGCTTCTTCTTGCGGCTGCGCTCGGCCACGTGGTCCACGAACTCGTAGACCACGACGTGGCGCATCAGGGCCGTCAGCGGATCGACGCCGACCTTGATCAGGGCGTCCCGCAGCCGGGCGGCCTCGCCCTTGAGCAGGGGCGCGGTGTCCACCTCGGGCAGGCTGGGCTCCTCGTCCTCCTCGCGCACGCGGGGCAGGGCGGCGGGCTCGTCGCCCGGCAGGTCCACCTTGTAGCCGCCGGCGCGGTCGTCCTGGGACAACAGGACGAGGCCACGGTCGCGGGCCGCCTCGAGGAAGCGGGCGAAGCCCTGGTAGCCGTACTCGGTCTCGTCGAAGGTGGGCGCCTTGCGCAGCAGGGACTGCTTGACCCGCCCCGCCAGCACCGGCCCCGGCTCGTCCTTCTGCAGGCCCTCGATGGTCTCGACCAGCATGACCAACGCCTCGTCCTTGTCCAGGCTCTCCACGGCGTCGTTGACGGCGGCGTCGGGGCGGGGCCGCGGCCGCGCCTCGGGCGGGGGGGCGCGCCGGCTGCGGATGATCGACTCGTAGAAGATGAACTCGTCGCAGCTCTCGACCAGCAGCCGGCTGCTGCTGCGGCGCGTGCCGATGCCGATCACCCGGCGGTTGAGCTCGCGCAGGCGCATCACCAGGGGCGTGAAGTCGCTGTCGCCCGACAGGAGCACGAAGGTGTCCAGGTACGAGCGCGAGAAGGCGATCTCCATCGCGTCGACGGCCAGCGCGATGTCGGCGCGGTTCTTCTCCTGGCCGCGGTAGCTGGTCAGCTCGACGGCCTGGATGCCCTGCTCGAGCATGTTCTGCTTGTACTTGGCGAAGCGGCCCCAGTCGCCGTAGCTGCGGGCCATCAGGATGCGGCCCTTCTCCTTGAGGCGGGTCATCACCGCCTCGGTGTCGAAGCGGCCGTGCCCTTCTTTTTCGGCGCCGGCGGCGATGTTCTCGAAGTCCATGAGAATGCAGAGGTTGAAATCCACGAAGTCTCCGTGGATCCCGGTACGTCTGCGAGCCGGTGCTGTCGGTGCGTCGCGGCGCGGGGGCGGGGCGGCGGATGGCGGGCCAGGGCCGGCAGGACCGGCGAGGGGCCGACCACCGGGACAGGCCGGGCGCGTCGGCGCCGGGACCCGGTGAGGGGACGGGAGGCACCAGCCGTGCCGTCCCGAGGTCACCCGCTTGGGCGGGCTGCTCTTGCGAGCGGTTCTCGATCCGTGCCCGGTCACCACGCGGGAGGCGCGGCGGGTCCGAGCCGGACCGCGCAGGGATGCTAACCGGTTGGCGAGGCGCTACCCAGGTGGACGCCCGATCCCCCTGGAGCCGACCCTGCCCCTGGCCCCGCCAACCCGGAGCGCGTGGTGCCCGTGAGCGGCGGCCGCTGGCGCCGCGCGGCCCGGCTGGGGGGCCTGGCGACGGGCCTGGCCGCGGACGCCGCCGGCGTGCTGGCGCTGCGCGGGTCGGCGGCCTTCCACCGGCAGGCGGCCTCCCGCCTGGCCCAGGCCCTGGGGGAGATGAAGGGCCTGCCCCACAAGGTGGGCCAGGTCCTCTCGGTGCTGGACGACGCGATCCCGGCCGAGCACCGCCAGGTCTACGCCGAGGTGCTGGGACGCCTGCAGGCGCACGCGGTCCCGCTGCCCTGGTCCGAGCTGCGCCCGGTGCTGGCCGCGGAGCTGGGCGCCGACCCCGACCGGGTCTTCGACTGGGTCGACCCGGTGCCCGCGGCGGCCGCCAGCATCGGCCAGGTCCACCGCGCTCGCCTGCCCTCGGGTCAAGAGGTGGCGCTCAAGCTGCAGTACCCGGGGGTGGCCGAGGCGCTCGCCGCCGACCTGGCCAACCTGGGCGGCCTGGTCGCGGCGCTCTCGGCCGTCCTGCCCGCCGGCTCGGTGGATCACCTGGTCCGGGACGTCGCCGACCGCTTCCGGGAGGAGCTGGACTACCCCCGCGAGGCCCGCGTGCAGGCGGCGTGGGCGGCGCGCTGGGCAGGGGATGCGCAGGTGGGGGTGCCCGCCCCGCTGCTGGACCTGTGCGGACGGCGGCTGCTGGTCAGCGCCTGGGTCGACGGCCTGGACTTCGAGCAGGCGCGGGAGGCATCGGAGGAGGAGCGGAGCGCCTGGGGGGCGGCGATGTGGCGCTTCACCTGGCGAGGGGTGCTGGAGCACGGCTGGTTGCACGCGGATCCGCACCCGGGCAACTACCGCTTCCAGCCCGGAGGCCGGCTGTGGGTCCTGGACTACGGCTGCACCCAGGCCCTGCCCGAGGCGATGGTGGAGGGCCTGGCGACGCTGGGGCGCGCGGCGGTGGCCGGCGCGGAGGACCGCGAGCTGCTGCCCCCGCTGGCTCGCGCCCTCGACCTGCCGGCCGCCCTCGACCCCGCGCTCGAGGCGGTGATGGCGCGGCTGGCCCGGCTGATCGTCCTGCCGATGTCGGCCCCGCAGCCCTTCCGCTTCGATCGGGAGTACAGCGGGCTGCTCTTCGAGCAGGGGGCGCAGGCCAAGCTGGCCGTGGCCGGCGTGGCTCTTCGACGCGGCCTGGCGACCCCCCGCTCGCAGGGGTCGGTGCTCCTGCTGCGGACCGCGCTGGGCCTGGCGGCGGTGTTGTCGCGCCTGGAGGCGCGGGCCGACTTCCGCGCGGCCGCCGGCCTGGGCTGAGCCGGGGAGGGCTGCGCGCGTGTGCTGCGGCGCGACACCGTGCACAGGAAGCCGTGTGCCAGTGTTGCGCTGCAATGCAGCACGAGATATTGCGGTGCATCATGACCCCCTCCGCCTCCGCGCCCGCCGTCCCCGTCGTCACCCCCTCCCGCGGCGCCTGGTTCGCCCTCGCGACCCTGGGCCTGGTCTACCTGCTCAACTTCCTCGACCGGACGCTGATCTACATCCTGTTCGGCCCGATCAAGCAGGAGCTGCAGCTCGGCGACCTGCAGCTCGCGCTGCTGGGCAGCACCAGCTTCGTGCTGTTCTACACGACCCTGGGGGTGCCTTTCGGGCGGCTGGCCGACCGGGTCTCGCGCACCCGCCTCATCGCGGCGGGCCTGGTGACCTGGAGCATCTTCTCGGGGCTGACCGGCTTCGCCAGCAGCTTCTGGACCCTCTTCCTCTGCCGCCTGATGGTGGGGGTGGGTGAGGCCACGCTGGGCCCGGCGGCCATGTCGCTGCTCTCCGACCTGTTCCCCGCGTCGCGGCGGGGGACGGTGCAGTCGGTCTACTCGGCCGGCATCCCGCTGGGCGCGGCGGCTGCCTTCTTCCTGGGCGGGCACATCGGTGCGCAGTGGGGCTGGCGGGAAGCCTTCTGGTTCCTGGGCTTCCCGGGCGTGTTCCTGGCACTCGTGGTGCTCAACCTGCCCGATCCGCGCCGCGCGGCGACCCCGGGTGAACCCGCGGCCGACTGGCGCTTGCTGCTCCGCAGCATCCCGCTGCGCTGGCACGTGCTGGGCTACGCCGCCCTGGCCATCGCCAGCAACAGCCTGTCGATCTGGGTCCCCAGCCTGCTGGGCCGCGTCCACGGCGTGCCGCTGGCCAGCATCGGCAACCTGGCGGGGCTCGCCATGTTGACGGCGGGTGGGCTGGGGACGGCGACCGGCGGCTACCTGGCGGACCGCTGGATCCAGGCGCGGGGCGGGCGGCGGATGGGCTTCTCGGCCATGTTGGCCCTGGCCTGCGTGCCGGCCTGGCTGCTCCTGCTCTTCGCGCCCTCGCTGCCCTTCGTCTACGCCGGCTACTTCCTGCTGGCGGGCCTCTCCCTGGCCTGGCTGGGCCCCGCGGCGGCCGACGTGCACGAGCTGGTGGGGCCCCGCCTGCGGGGGGTGGGCATCGCCGCCTACTTCCTGGTGGTCAACCTGGTGGGCTACGGCGCCGCGCCGCCCGTGGTGGGCTGGATCTCCGATCGGCTGGGGGGGCCCGAGCACCTGGCGACCGCACTGCTGGTCAGCCCGCTGGCCTGTTTGCTGTCCGCCGCCCTGCTGTGGCGGGGCAACCGCGAGGTCCCGGGCCCGACCTGACCCGGGCCGCGCCCGGCCTGGTGGGTCATCGCCGCCGACGGGCGACCAGCCCCAGCAGGCCGACGACGCCCATGGCCAGCCCGGCCGGCGCTGCCGAGCCGGAGGCGCAGCCCCCGCAGCTCTCGTCGCCGCCGTCGCCCGCGCCCGTGTCCCCGGATCCGCCGTCGCTCGTCCCGCCATCGCCCGTGCCGCCGTCGCTGGTGCCGCCGTCGCTCGTGCCGCCGTCGCTGGTGCCGCCGTCGCCGGTGCCGCCGTCGCTCGTGCCGCCGTCGCTGGTGCCGCCGTCGCCGGCGCCGCCGTCGCTGGTGCCGCCGTCGCTCGTCCCGCCATCGCCCGTGCCGCCGTCGCCCGTCCCGCCATCGCTGGTGCCGCCGTCGTCGTCGCTGCCATCCAGCGGATCGGTGCCGGCCGCCACCTCGTCGCCGTCCCGGACGCCGCCCTCGTCGGTGTCGGGCAGCAGCGGGTCGGTGCCGTACAGGTCCACCTCCTCGTCGTCGTCCAGCCCGTCGCCGTCGCTGTCCACGCCCGAGTCCACGCCGTTGCAGTCCTGGTCGACGCCGTCGCCCTCGACCTCCGGCGCGCCGTCGAAGACGGTGGCGTCGTCGTCCTGGCAGTCGGCGCCGCCCCCCTCGGGCGCGTCCTGCCCGTCGCCGTCGGCGTCGTAGTCGGAGTCTCCCTCGCAGTCGGCGTCGATCCCGTCGTACCAGGTCTCCTCGGCGCCCCGATAGACCAGGGGATCGGCGTCGTCGCAGTCCGCCCCCCGGTAGTCGGCGCTCATCTGGCCGTCGCCGTCCGCGTCGAAGTCCGAGCCGCCGCTGCAGTCCTGGTCCAGGCCGTCGTACCAGGTCTCGACGGCGTCCGGGTGCACGGCCTCGTCGCCGTCGTCGCAGTCCTCGCCGCCTCCTCGGACGCCGTCCCAGCCGTCGCCGTCCAGGTCGGAGTCGGAGTCGCCGGCGCAGTCCGCGTCCACCCCGTCGTACCAGGTCTCGGTCGCGCCCGGGTACACGCTGGCGTCCGTGTCGTCGCAGTCCAGGCCGCCGTGCTCGTCGCTGTCGACGCCGTCCCGGTCGGCGTCGTCGTCCGAGGCGCCGTCGCAGTCGGCGTCCAGGCCGTCGTACCAGGTCTCCTCGACGCCGGGGTTCACCTCGGGATCGGCGTCGTCGCAGTCCGGGCCGCCGGACGCCAGGCTGGGGTAGCCGTCGTCGTCGGCGTCCTCGTAGCACTCGTCGCCGACGGCGGCGTCCTCGTCGTCACAGTCCCAGCCGCCGTAGGCGCTGTCGCCGAAGCCGTCGCGGTCGCCGTCCAGGGCGTCGATGGCGTCCATCACCGAGGGCAGGGGGCCGATGGGATCGCCGCTGCCCTGCGCGATGCCGGTGTCGACGAGCAGGCTGCGCAGGTCGGTGGGCGCCAGCGGCCGGCCCAGGGTGGAGTTGGCGTAGTCCTGCACCAGGGCCGCGGCGACGGTGACGATGGGGCTGGCGCTGCTGGTGCCGCTGAAGGACGCCGTGTAGCGCTGGTCGTCGTCCCGGTCGATCCAGGCCAGGTCTCCGTAGGACAACGAGTCGACCGAGCCGCCCCAGCCCTGCACGTTCACGCGGGCGCCGTGGGTGCTGAAGTAGAGCTTGTCGTGTCGGGTGTCGGCGGTGCCGGCGCCGACGATGATGGCGCCGCTGTCGCCCCAGGAGAGGTAGTTGGCCGTGTACCAGGCATTGTCCAGGTCCTCGTCGCCGTTGCCGGCCGCGCCCACGACCACGACGCCGGCGTCCACCGCCGTCTGCACCGCCAGGAACACCGTGGCGTCGCACTCGGCGGGGGCGTAGTCGCCGCCGGGCCGCACGACCGTCTGCATCTCCAGCAGGATCACGTCGCCGGCGTCGCTGTCGGTCGCGGCGGCGGTGATGGCCTCGGCCCGTCGGCTGTAGGTGCTGTACTCGGGGTAGGTGCCGACCTCGACGCCATGGGCGCCGCCGGTCATGCCGTAGCCGTTCGACGGCGCCATGATCTCGCCCAGGACGGCGGTGCCGTGGTTGTCCCACTCGTGCAGGGCCACCCAGGACGGGATGCTCATGCCGTCCTCCAGGCCCAGGTCGACGTCGACCAGGTCCTCGTGGCTGGCCTCCCAGCCGTACTCCACGTCGCTGACCCGCACCGTCTCGCCGACCAGCCCCTCCTCCTCCCAGGCCGTCCAGGCGCCGATGCCCGGATCCTCGTCCAGGTAGCCCTGGTAGCTGCTGTAGTCGGGCGTGGTGCTGCCGATGTCCCCGGGAGGAGGCGCGCCCACCACCACGACCTCGGCCAGCTCGACGACGGCCAGCTCCTGGAGCGCCGTGCCGACCAGGACCATGTCGTCGCCGTCCTCCAGCCCGACCAGGCGGAACATGCCCTGCAGGTCGGCCGCCTGCCGGCCGGTGCGCGCCTCGGCCCGGGCCCGCAGCGCCTCGATGCGCGTGGGCTCCAGGTCGACGAGGGGGACCGCGCGGAGCCCCCACGCGTCCAGCAGCTCCTGCGTCGCGGAGAGGTCGGCGCCGGTCAGCGACACCAGGCGCCCCTGGTCGTCCAGGCGTGCGCGTGCCGCGTCCTGCAGCTTGAGGTGGAACTGGTGGCCGATCTCCGGCGCGTCGGGCAGCCTCGGGGCGTGCAGTGCGCGCTTGGCGAGAGGGCTGCGCGGGGCGAGGGAGCTGGCCGCCGCCGGGGTGGAGAGCAGGAGCGAGGGCAGGACGAGCAGGGGGACCAGCTTCACGACGACCTCCAGGCCGGGGCAGGGTAGCCGGCGCGGCGGGCGTTTGGGCCCCGGGTGACGACCACCCGGGCGGGTGTGGTTAGGCCACCTCCTCGCCCACCCGGGAGCCCCGGTGACCGACCCTGCCGCGCCCTCCGCCGAGCCCGTCTCCGCCTTCGACCAGTTCCACAGCACGAAGCGCTACATCGCCGACGACGGCCTGATGGCCGACGTCAACTGCGCCATCGCGCTCGGCCGCCCGCTGCTGGTCCGCGGCGAGCCGGGCACCGGCAAGACCATGCTGGCGCACGCCGTCGCCGAGGCCCTGGGCAAGCCGATGCTGTCCTGGCACGTCAAGTCGACCACCCAGGCCAAGGAGGGGCTCTACACCTACGACGTGGTGCAGCGCCTGAACGACAGCCGCTTCGGGGACGCCACCGGGGGGGGCAACGCCGTCAGCGACATCCGCCGCTACATCCGCCCCGGCGTGCTGGGCCAGGCCTTCCAGGCCCCGCGGCAGGTGGTCCTGCTCATCGACGAGATCGACAAGGCCGACATCGAGTTCCCCAACGACCTGCTGCGGGAGCTCGACGAGATGGCCTTCCACATCCCCGAGCTGGACGAGACGGTCCGGGCCACCCACCGCCCGATCACGATCATCACCAGCAACGCCGAGAAGGAGCTGCCGGACGCCTTCCTGCGCCGCTGCGTCTTCCACTTCATCGCCTTCCCCGACCGCGAGCGCATCGGCCGCATCGTGCGGGCCCACCTGCCCGACCTGGCCCCGGCCCTGGTGGAGGCGGCGGTCGGCCGCTTCTACGACCTGCGGCGCGTCCAGGGCCTGCGCAAGAAGCCCTCCACCAGCGAGCTGCTGGACTGGCTGCTGGTGCTGGCCCGGGCCGGCGTGCCGCCCGAGGAGATCGCCCGGCGCATGCCCTTCCTGGGGGTCCTGGTCAAGCAGGAGCAGGACCTGGAGCTGCTGGCCAGCAAGAAGGGCTGGGAGGCCTGAGCCTGCCCTCGCCGGACCCCTGCCCGGAGCGGTGATGTTCGACCTCCTCCTCCTGAACCTGCGCGCCCAGGGCCTCAAGGTCGGCCTGTCGGAGTGGCTGGCCTTCCTCGACGGGCTGCGCAAGGGACTGGCGGGGGACCTCGACGGGCTCTACCGCTTCGGGCGCGCCGTGCTCGTGCACAGCGAGACCCAGTTCGACCAGTGGGACCTGGCCTTCCAGGCGACCTTCGCCGGGGTGCAGCTCGAGCCGGAGCTCAGCGAGAAGCTCAAGCGCTGGATCGAGGACGCCCTGCGCGACGCCCCGCCGCCCGAGGGGGAGCGGGTGCCGGTCGACATGACCCCCGAGGAGCTGCGGCGGGAGCTGATGGAGCGCCTGGCGAAGCAGAAGGAGCGCCACGACGGGGGCAGCTACTGGGTGGGCACGGGGGGCACCTCGCCCTTCGGCAGCGGCGGCCGCAGCGAGGGGGGCATCCGCGTCGGCGACAGCGGGGGCGGCCGCTCGGCGGTGCAGGTGGCCGGCGAGCGGCGGTGGGCCGACTACCGCGTCGACCAGCAGCTCCAGACCCGGGACATGCAGGTGGCGCTGCGGGCGCTGCGCAACCTGGCCAAGGAGGGGCCGCTGGCGGTCCACCTGGACAAGACGATCGAGGCGACGGCCCGCAACGCCGGGGACATCGACCTGGTCGAGGAGCGGGAGCGGCGCAACCGGGTGCACGTGGTGCTGTTGATGGACACCGGCGGCTCGATGGCGCCGCACGCCCGGCTGGTCGAGCAGCTCTTCACGGCCGCAAGCCAGAACAAGGGCTTCAAGACCTTCCAGGCGCTGCAGTTCCACAACGCGCCCTACGGCTGGCTCTACAAGGACTACGCGACCTGGACCCGGGTCGCGATCTCCGAGCTGCTCAAGACCTGGACGCCCGCCCACCGCCTGGTCTGGGTGGGGGACGCCAGCATGGCGCCCTACGAGCTGTTCCAGCCCTGGGGCAGCGGCGCCTGGGACGGCAGCGGCCACAGCCACATGAGCGGCCTGGACTGGATGGTGGCGATCCGCCAGCACTGCCCGGCCAGCGTGTGGCTCAACCCCGACCCCGAGCGCTACTGGCGCCACCCCACCGTGCAGGCGATCGGGCGCGTCTTCCCCATGTTCCCGCTGACCCTGGGCGGGCTGAACGACGCGATCAAGCGGCTGCGGGCGGGCGGATGACCATGTGGCTCTCCTGGGTGCTGCTCGGCTGCTTCGAGGTGGACGGCCGGCCCGCTGGCTCGGGGGACAGTGGGGCGGGCACCGACGGCGGCGCCGACAGCGGCACCCCCGTGGTGGCCCGGCTGCCGGTCCAGCTCGCCCTGCCCCTGGTCGAGCGGGAGCTCTTCGAGACCGTCGTGGGCGTGGACCACGACCCGGTGGAGCAGGACGGCGGCGTGCTGGGCCGCGCCACCTGCCTGGACTACCTGGGGCGGGCCTTCCCCCACTGCTACGACCAGCACGACGGCAGCGACTACATCCTCAAGGGCGGCTTCAGCCAGATGGACGCCGGCAGCGCGACCGTGGTGGCCGCCGCGCCGGGGGTCGTGCTGGCGGTCGAGGACGGGCACTACGACCGCTGCCACGGCGACCTGTCGACGGGCGACGTCGACTGCGACGGCCACGACATGGTGGCCAACAGCGTCACGCTGCAGCACACCGGCACCGACGGCACCGCCTGGCGCAGCCTGTACTGGCACCTGATGAAGGACAGCGTCCTCGTGCAGGTCGGGCAGGAGGTGGCCGCGGGGCAGGCGCTGGGGAAGGTCGGCAGCAGCGGCTACAGCTCGATGCCCCACCTGCACTTCGAGCTGCAGCAGGAGGGCACGGGCGAGGAGCCCCTGGTCGTCGACCCCTACGCGGGCCCCTACAGCCAGGACGAGAGCGGCTGGTGCGCCCAGGGCGACGAGGACGAGCTGCCTGGCGCCTGCCCCTGAGCCGGCGGCCCGGGTCGGTCAGGCGGCGCCGCTCATCGGGTCGAGCGTGTCCTCCTCGCCCGGGTCCAGGTCCGGGTCCCAGGGGCCCCAGCTCACGCTCACCTCGTGGGGTGGCGTCCGCCGGCGGGCGCGGGTGGGGGGCTGCTGCTGGAAGCGGGTCAGCTCGGAGAGCATCACCTCCTCCCAGGAGGGCTCGGGCACGACGGGCAGGCTCGGCGCAGGCGGCGGCACAGGCCGCTCCACGCGCCGGATGATCTCCAGCCGATGGCGGGCGCGCACGGGACACTCCGGGCCCCCGGGCGGACGCGACCGCTCACGTTCGCCGGGGAGGCGCACAGTGTAGCCGCGTCCTGGGCGGGCGCCAGCGGGGAGCGCGACGCTCGTGAAACAACCGGCGGCGAGGACCGCTACAGTCCGCCCACGCCCAGGCCGGGCACGACCAGGGTCCCGAAGACGGCGCGATCGACGGTGGACGCCAGCAGGAGCTGGGCGGCGTAGTACAGCGGCAGGCCCACCAGGCGGTTGGCGAAGCCGGGCGCGACGAAGCGGTTGCGCGCCACGCACAGGTCGCTGAGGAAGAACAGCACGGCGCCGACCAGGATGCGGGGGTCCAAGGTGTGGCCGAAGGTGCCGGTCGCCAGCGCGACCATGCCGCTGATGACCAGCACGTAGGCGGTGACGGCGACCCGCATCGGGCCCCGCAGGTGGGGCGAGAGCCACAGCGCCACCCAGATCACGCCCGGCGCGAGCAGCGCGCCGGCGATCAGCGTCGGCGGCGCGGCGACGCCTCGGACCAGGAAGGCGGCGCCGAAGCCCAGGTGTCCGAGCAGGAAGGCGCCGATGCCCGCCATGAAGATCCGCTTGTCCTTGGGGATGAGCAGCACGTCGCCCAGCAGGCACAGCAACAGGGCGCCCAGCACGACCTTGCCGTAGGTGGAGGAGAGGGCCCCCGCCTGGAGGGCCGTCCACAGGAAGCCCACCGAGGCGAGCGGCTTGGTCAGCCACTTGCCGGGGGCGCTGCCCCGCTGCTCGGCGAGCAGGAGCAGGACGACGAGAGCGGCGGTGAACAGGACGGGGACCAGCATCGCGGCAGCGTAGCGCGTGCGTGTTAGTCCCGGCGCCCTTCTCCTCCCCACCCCCCCTCCCATCCTCACGGGGCGGGCCTCCAAGCCGCCCCTCCAGCTCGGAGCAAGCCATGGACGTCAAGGGTTCCAAGTTCATCGTCACCGGTGGTGCCAGCGGCATGGGCCGTCACTTCACGCTCGCCCTGGCGCGGGACGGCGCGGACGTCGCCTTCTGCGACATGAACGAGGACGGCATCCGCGCGGTCGAGGCCGAGGGCAAGGACCTGCCCGGCAAGGTCGTGGGCTTCGTCTGCAACGTCGCCGACGAGAAGCAGGTGGAGAAGCTGGTCGCCGACGCCGCGGCGGCGCTGGGCGGGCTCAACGGCATCGTCAACAACGCGGGCATCATCCGCGACGGCCTGCTCATCAAGGTCGACAAGGAGACCGGCGCGGTCGGCAAGCTCTCCCTGCAGAAGTGGCAGCAGGTGATCGACGTGAACCTGACGGGCGTCTTCCTGGGCGCGCGCGAGTACGCCGCCTGGGCGGTGGCCAACAAGGGGGGGCCGGGCGTCATCGTCTCGATCAGCTCGATCAGCCGCCACGGCAACATGGGCCAGAGCAACTACAGCGCCGCCAAGGCCGGCATCGTCGCGATGACCAAGCTGTGGGGCGGCGAGCTGGCCCGCTACGGGATCCGCACCGGTGCCGTGGCCCCCGGCTTCACCCAGACCCCCATCCTGGACGGCATGCCGCCGGCCATGCTGGAGAAGATGGTGCAGCCCGTGCCGCTCAAGCGCACCGGCCAGCCCGAGGAGATGTACAAGGCCGTGAAGTTCATCATCGAGAACGACTACTTCACCGGCCGCTGCCTGGACGTGGACGGCGGCCTGGTCCTGTAGGCCGCGGCGGGCTCAGCTCCCCAGGTGCCGGGCCAGCAGCTCGCCCAGCGCCTGGGGCGCCTCGTAGGGCAGCATGTGCCCGCCCTCCAGCGTCCGCTCGGTGGCGCCCGGGATCATGGCGGCGCGCCGGGCCCGCACCGGGGGCGAGAACCAGCCCTCGCTGCCCCAGACCAGCAGGGTCGGCGCGGTGATCGCGGACAGGGCCTGCCCGAACCACTCCTCGCGGAAGGGCGTGGGGGACCGGACCAGGTGCCGGCGGTCGAAGGCCCAGCGCCGCGCGTCGCCCTGCTCGGTGGGCACCGTGCCCTCCCGGGCCAGCAGCAGGGCGTGTGCCGCCCCCAGGCGCGGGTTCTTGCGGCGCAGCCGGGCGGCGGCGTGGGCCTCGTCCGCGACGACCGGCACGGCCGGCGGGCGGCGGCTGCCCTCCAGGAACAGGCGCAGGCGGTCCAGGGCGCTGTCCTCCTCGCCCTGGGGGGGGCCGAGGCCCTCGACGATGCACAGCCGGCGCACCCGGTCGGGCCGGGCGCCCGCGTACCAGCCCGCCACCGTCCCCCCCATGCTGTGCCCCACCAGGTCGACCGGGCCCTCGCCCAGCGCCTCGACCAGCGCGTCCAGGTCCGCCACGTAGTCGGGGAAGTGGTAGGCCCCACCGCGCCCCACGCGGTCGCTGCCTCCGAAGCCGCGCTGGTCGGGGGCCAGCAGGCGGCGCTCGGGCAGGTGCCGCGCGACCTCGGCCCAGCACAGCCCGTGGTCGAGGTAGCCGTGCAGCAGCACCACGGGCGGCTGCGCGCCGGCGGAGGCGCCCAGCTCCCACACCCGCAGGGCCAGGCCCCGCGCATCCAGTCGCCAGGAGGAGGACATGGGGCAGCTCCGGCGCGCGCGGGCGAGGGGAGGGCAGGGGAGCAGCGGGGCCGCCGGTCTATCCCGGCGGCGGGAACGCTCCTGCCCACGGCGAGAGGCGCGCCCGGCGGCGGGGCGCGGATAGGAGCGGCGCCCCACCCCGGAGCGATCCCATGCCCCAGCTCGCGTTGACCTACTTCGACAGCCCCGGCCGGGCCGAGCCCGTCCGCCTGGCCCTGCGCATGGGCGGCCTGCCCTTCGAGGACCGCCGCCTCTCCTTCCCCGAGTTCGCCAGCGCCAGGGCGCGTGGCGACTTCCCCCTGGGCTCGGTGCCGGTCTTGGAGATCGACGGGCAGCGGATCACCCAGACCGCCGCGATGCTGCGCTGGGCCGCCCGCGTCGGCGACACCTCCCTCTACCCCCAGGACCCGACCCTGGCGCTGTGGGTGGACAGCGCCCTGGACTCGATGAACGACACCTTCTCCCACGCCCTGCTGCCCAGCCTGTTCGAGCGGGATCCGGAGCGCAAGCTGGCGATGCGCGCCGAGCTGGTGGCGGGACCCATGGCCCGGGTCTTCACCTACATCGAGGGCCTGGTGGCGCGCTCGGGCGGCCCCTTCGTCGCCGGCGCCGCCCTGTCGGTGGCCGACCTGGTCATCGCCCTGCAGGTCGACCAGGTCCGCCGGGGTGGGCTGGACGGCATCACCCTGGAGCACCTGGCGCCCTACCCGCGGCTGGTGGCGCTGGCGGAGGCCTGCCTGGCCGATCCGCGGGTGGTCGCCGCGCGCGCCGGCTGAGCCGGGGCCAGGCGCTGGCGGTCGTCCCCTCCGCCCCCACGCTCAGCCCGCGCTCGCCACCACCTTCGCCAGGCCTTCCAGCCCCCGCTCGATGTCCTCGAGCGAGGGCCCGAAGCTGAAGCGCACGTGGTGGCGGTAGCGGCTGGGCCGGTCGGGGCGACGGTGGCCCGGGTTGACGTCGAAGAAGGCGCCGGGCACCACGATGACGCCGGCCTCCAGCGCCCGCCGGAAGAAGGTGTGGCTGTCGTCCAGCCCACCCGGGAGCCGGCGCAGGTCGCCCCAGCAGTAGAAGCCCCCCTGGGGCGGCGGGTCGACCAGGATGCCCAGCGCCTCCAGGCCCTCCAGCATCCGGCGGCGCTTGCGGCGGAAGGTGGCCTGCAGGGCGCGGGCCTCCTGGTCGGCGACGGCGCGGTCCAGCAGGGGCACCGCGGCCCGCTGCATCGGGCGTGCGCAGCCACCGTCCAGGAAGCTGCCGGCGCTGGCGACGCCCTCGATGATGGCGCGCGGGCCGACGGTCCAGCACACGCGCCAGCCCGGGTAGCGCCAGTTCTTGGTGAGGCCGTCGACCAGCACGACCGGGTCGCGGTCCACGTCCTCGACCGCCGCGGCGGCCGACACGGTCAGCTCGCTGCCCGCCCAGACGTAGTGGCTGTAGAACTCGTCGAGGATGAGGGTGCAGGACAGCTCGCGGGCGGCCTCCACCCAGGCGCGCAGCTCGGCGCCGTGCAGCAGGTGCCCGGTCGGGTTGCAGGGGTTGCTCAGCAGCACCGTCGACAGGCCGCGGCCCAGGATCTCCTCGCGCAGCTCGCTGTGGCCGAACTGGTAGTGGCGGTCGGGATCCAGCAGGACCGGGATCGGCACAAAGGTCCCGAAGGCGTCGAGCAACTCCTCGTAGGCGGTGTAGTCGGGCAGGAAGTGACCGACGTGGGTGCGGCCCAGGGTCGAGACCAGGCGCGTCAGCGCCGAGCGGCCGCCGGGGCTGATGGCCACGTTCTCGCGCGTGTACTGGCTGGCCTTGCCCTGGCGGTAGCGCTGGTTGTACAGCGCCGCCACCGCGTCGCGCAGCTCGGGCAGGCCGTCGACGGGGGCGTACTCGTGGTCGTCCTCGGACAGGTCCAGGTGGCCGACGCGCGGCGGCGCTCCCGGCAGGGCGCCGGCCTCGGGCGCCCCCTGCCCCAGGTTGGCCCAGCCGGGGTGGCCCGGTCGGTAGCCCAGGCGGGCGGCCTCGGTCATGACGTAGATGACGCCGGTGCGGGGCACCGACCGGAAGCCGGCGGGGGGCTGGTTGCGACGCTCCATCGGCCGCGCTTAGCCGGTCCGCGGGGGATAGGCCCCGGCCCCTGGAGGTCCCCGTGCAGCTCGCCCTTTGGTCCGTCCTGCTGCTCGGATCGACCGCGCACGCCCGCTGCACCCTGGCGGCGCTGGAGACGACCCTGGTCGCCGGCCCCTCGCCCCGGCGCACCGACCGCTGGACCTGGCGGGTCGAGGAGGGGCCCGCCGACTGCGTCGAGGTCCACCTGGCCAGCCCGCCGGGAGCGCCCATCGAGGACGTGCAGGTCGAGGTGCAGCGCGTCGACGCCCGCGCGCCCCGGCTGGAGGGCAGCCGGCGCAGCGCCGTGGCCACCAGCGCCGACCCGGGCTTCGGCCCCTCGCCCGGGCTGGTGCTCCACACGCCGGAGCTGCGCCACGGGGACCTGCTGCTGGTGGAGGTGGAGCGGCCCTGGCCGCTGCCGCCCGACGGCTTCACCTGGCGCCCGGGCGCGCGGGGGCCGCTGGAGCTGGCCACCCTGCGCGTGGAGGGCGCGGTGGCCGTGCGCGCCGAGGGCCTCGACCTGGGGCCGGGGGAGCAGGAGCGGGACGGCGCCCGGACCTGGCTGGTCGAGGGGATCGCGGCGGTACCGCCCGAGCCCCTGGGCCTAGAGCCGGCGCGGATCCCCGGCCCGGCCGTCGTCACCCTGGAGCTCGCGCTGCTGCTGCCGGAGCGGAAGCCGGTGCGGGGCCTGTCCGACCCTCGCCACGGCGCCACGCGCCACAGCCACCACCAGGTCGGCGGCCTGCCCTCGCGCGTGGCCTGGCCGGTCGACGCGCGGGACCGGTCCTGCACCGTGGACGGCGCCCCCTGCCCCGAGGTCGGGGGCATGGCCTGGTCCCTGCCGGCCGAGGGTGACGCCACCTGGACCTGGACGGTGCCGGGCGCGGCCGCCTCGGGCGAGCTGGCGCTGGCCGGCGAGGGGCGCCGGGGCGAGGTGCGCCTGGCGGTGGTCGCCCCCGGGCCGGTCGCGCTGGACGGCGCCTCGCAGCGCGGCCTGGCGCCCGCCTCGCCCGACGCAGCCCTGGCCCCGACGGCACGCTGGCGGCTGTCGCGCCTGGGAGACCTGCCGATCCTCCCCGACCCGGTGGCGGCCGAGCAGGCGGCGGCCTGGCTGGCGATCCGGGCCAGCATCCCCGAGCCGGCCCTCTACGAGGAGCTGCGGGGGCGGCGCCAGGACCCCACCGTGCTGGTCGACCTGCTGGCGCTGCACCACGATCGCCTGCGGGTGGGGTCCCTGCCGGGCCAGGCGCCGCTGGAGCCCCGGCGGCTGCTGAAGGTCCGTCGCAGCGGCTGGGGCACCCCGTGGGAGCTGGCGCTGGTCCTCACCCGCCAGCTCCAGCAGCTCAAGCTCGACGCCCGGCCCTTCGCGGCCCGGCCGGCCGAGCTGGGTCCGGGCGACCCCGCCAGCCTGGTGGGCTGGCCCCTGGCCCTGGTCCGCCTCCGCGCCGGGGGCCAGGAGCTGTGGATCGACCCGACCTGCCCCACCTGCGCGCCCGGCGAGCTGCGCCCCCTCTTCGACGGGGCCCGCCTGTTGTCGTCCACCGGCGAGGCGCTGCCCGCGCTGCCGGCCTCGACCTGGCGCCGGGAGGTGAGCCCGCGGGACGACGGCCAGGAGCTGCGGGTCTCGCTGGCGGGGCCGCTGGCGGTGGAGCTGCGGGCCGAGCTGGGGGCCGTGCCCGCCGACGAGCGCCCGGCCTGGTTGGCCCGGCGCTTCGGGGGCGCCGGTGCCCGGCTGGTGGAGCACCGTGGGCTGGCGGAGCGCGGGGAGGGGGTGGACCTGCGCCTGTGGGCGCCCGCGGGCAGCGACCTGCCCCCGCCGCTGCCGGCCGCCTCGGCCGACGGCGCCCCCGGCCTGCTGCTGCCGGCGGCCGGGACCTGGACCGAGCGCCGCGTCCTGCCCGTCGCCGAGGGGCAGGCCGACGCGCGCTGGCGGGCCGCCGAGGCCGAGGGCCTGCGCTGGGACCGCTCCGTGGCGGTCGAGCCGGGCCTGCTGGTGCTGGACGAGCGGCTGGAGATCGACGCCCGGGTGCTGGCGCGGCCGGGCGCGGCGGCGGTGCTCAGCCGCCTGCACCAGGAGTGGGGGCGGCCGGCGGCGGGAAGCACCCCTCCCGCAGGAAGCCCTCCACCAGCTCCAGGACCGCCCGCCGGGCCATGATGGTGGCGTGGCCGAAGGGCACGACCCGCAGCTCGCGGGCGCCGGCCAGGTGCGCCTCGATGACGCGCACGCGGCCGTCGTTGTCGCCGGGCACGAAGGGCCAGAAGCCGCGCGGGTCCCCGGTGCCGCCGGTCAGAATACCGATGTCCACGCCCTCGATCTCCTCGGGCAGGACCGCCGGCGCGCCGGGCAGCAGCGGCGCCAGCGGGTCCCAGCCCAGGTGGTGCACGGGCAGGATTCGTCGAACTCGCTCCGCCATCCACGCCCCCTGGTTCGGGGGGGCGAGCATCACCACGCGGTGGACCGGCGCCCCCTCGGCCAGCGCGGCGCGGGCCAGCAGGCCGCCCATGCTGTGGGTCACCAGGTCGACCGGCCGCCCGCCGTGGGCGTCGGAGAGGGCCCGCAGCAGCCGGGCGGCGTGCGCGCGGTGCGCCGACAGCGGCGCAGCCTGGTAGAGGAAGGTCGGGGTGATCACCTGGGCCCAGCCCGCCCGCTGCAGGTGCGCCCGGACCGGGAGCATCGACAGCCCCGTGCGCAGGAAGCCGTGGAAGCAGGCCGCGACCGGGCGGTCTCCGCCGGCGGCCGCCGCGGTCGGGTCCGGGCTCACTCGGCCTTCGCGGTGCTCCAGCGCGCCTTGGCGCCGCCCTTGCCCACCGACAGCAGCGTCCAGGCGCCGTCGCCCGTGTTGACCACCACGCAGGGGTCGTCGGTCTTGCCCAGGCGGCCGGTGCAGAAGCGGATCTCGCCGCAGTCCTCGGCGTCCTCCAGGGCCAGGGGGATGGGCTTGCCGCCGGGCAGGCGGGCCACCCAGGCGCTGGCCGGCTCGCCGGGCTTGATGGGCTCCTGGGTCCAGGCGACCCACGCCGCGTCGCCGTCCGACTGGATGTCCAGGGTGCCCGCCAGGTCCTCGGGCACCAGGCGCGCGGGGTCGCTCTGCCGGCCGGGGCGCGCGACCTCGAAGTAGAAGCCAGGCTGTCCCTTGATCGCCCAGGCCAGGGCCACCCCGCCGTCGACCGCGGTCGCGCAGGGGCTGCGGCCGGGGAAGGATGCCGGGGCGCTGACCGGACGGTCCGGCCCGTCCTGCCGCAGCACGACCAGCACGCCGCCCTTGCTCAGCACCACGGGATCGTGGGCGCTCACGAAGCCGCGCGCGGTGCTCATCTTGCTGGCGTGCACGCTCTCCAGGCCCTTGTCGGTGACCTCCAGCACGTGCAGGCCCGGGCCCTCGCGCGAGATGGCGTACAGGCGGGTCTTGCCGTCCTCGATCCGCAGCACGGGCCGCACCGAGGGCGTGAACGGCAGCCGCAGGGTCCGCGCCGCGCCGGGGGCGCCGTCCTTGCCGATGGGCACCAGGGTGACCAGCGTGCCGGCGGGCCGCTCGACCAGCGCCATCGCCAGGAAGCCGTCCTCGGTCGGGGTGAGGCCCCGCGCCAGGCACAGGTCGACGGGCACGGGCAGGGCGTAGGCCTTGCGGGGGCGCTTCGCCCGGATGGGGCCCGCCATCACGCGCAGGCGCTTGCCACCGTCCTCGTCGTTCTCCCACAGCACCGCGACCCGATCGCCGCTGACCGCGACTGCCGGATCCTCGATCCACAGCTCGTCGGGGAGCTCGAGGGCCGACGGCCGCAGCCCGAGGGAGGAGGCGACCTCGGGGTCGACCTGGGCGTCCGTCATGTCGGCCTGGGCCAGGTCCACACCGTCGAGCTTGGCGTCCGTCAGGTCCGCCCGCCGGAAGTCGGCACCCTTGACCATCGCGCCGCGCAGGTCGGCGCCCGTCAGGTCGGCCGAGCGCAGCACCGCGCCCGAGAGATCGGCGCCCGAGAGGTTGGCCGCGGCCATCCGGGCCTGGGAGAGGTTGGCGCCCGCGAGGTTCGCGCGCGACAGGTCCGCCTCCAGCAGCGTCGCCTCCTCCAGGGTGGCGCCCGACAGGTCGGCCTGCACCAGCTTCGCGTTGTTCAGCCGCGCCTCGGAGAGCATGGCGCGTGCCAGGCGCGCCTTGCTGAGGTCCGCACCGGTGAGCTTGGCGCCCATCAAGGTGGCGTCTTCGAGGTTGGCCTCGG
This sequence comes from Myxococcota bacterium, assembly GCA_023150805.1. Taxonomy (GTDB): domain Bacteria; phylum Myxococcota_A; class UBA796; order UBA796; family UBA2385; genus UBA2385. The sequence goes on from JAKLKF010000064.1 coordinate 25,142, forward strand.
GCAGCTCGGCATCGGGCAGCTCCGCGGCCGTCAGCTCGGCCCCCGACAGGTCCGCCTCGCCGAGGAAGGCGCCGCGCCAGCGGCTCTTGAGCGCCATCACGCCGTCCATCTTCGCGCCGGTGCAGTCCGCGCCCTCCAGGCTGGCGCGGGCGAGCATGCCGTCGCTGAGCACCGCGCCCGAGAGGTCCGCGTTCTCCAGGTTGGCGCCCGAGAGGTCGACGCCGGGCGCCTGGATCCCGGAGAGATCCGCGGCGTAGAGGTCGAGCTTGCCCTGCGGCCGCTCGGCGTTGAAGGCCTCGACCTCTCCGTTGGCGAGGAGGTCCTGCAGGTCCGCGGGCATGTCGGCTCCGGCGTGCGAAAGGGGCAGGGTCGTAGCACGGCGGCACCCTCCCGGCACCGCGGCCTCGGCGCGCGGGGCGCCACCGCCCGGGCCCGGTCGGGATAGCTCCGCCGGATGCGCTCGCTGCTCGCGGCCTTGGGTCTGTTCGGGGCGCCGGCCGCCGGCGGTGAGCTGTCGCCGCCGGATCGCGCCCTGGTCGAGCAGCTCCGGCTGCCGGTCACCCGGGCCCGCCTGGACAACGGGCTGCGCGTGGTCGTGCAGGTGGATCGGAGCGCGCCGCTGGTCGCCAGCCACCTGCTGTCTCCGGTGGGCGCGGCCCGCGACCGGGGCGGCCCGGGCTGGGGCGACCGGCCCGGCCTGGCGCACCTGGCCGAGCACCTGCTCTACGCCGGGTCGCCAGGCGCTCCCGACGGCGGCTACGACGCCCTGCTGTCGGCCGCCGGCGGCGAGAACAACGCCTGGACCGAGCACCACGCGCTGGCCCTGCACGCCGTGGTGCCGGTCGAGGCGCTGGACCTGCTGCTGTGGCTGGAGGCCGACCGGATGGCGGCGCTGGACCCGGACAGCGTCGCCGCCCGCCTGTCCACCGAGCGCGCCGTGGTCGCCCAGGAGCGCGCCGCCGAGCTCGAGACGCCGGGCGGATCCGACGGCGCCGCGCTCCGCGCCCTGCTGTACCCGCCGGCTCACCCCGAGCGCTGGCCGGTCCTGGGCAGCCCCCTCGCGCTGGCGTCGGTCACCACCGCCGAGGTCCTGGCCTTCCACCGCGCCGCGCTGGCCCCCGAGGGCGCGGTGCTGGTGCTGGTGGGAGACGTGGACCCCGCCGACGCCCTGGCCCGGGTCGAGCAGACCCTGGGACGGGTCCCGCCCCGCCCCGCCCCGCCCCCCCCGCCGCCCTCGCCGTCGGAGACGGTGCCCGCGCAGGGCCTGCACCTGGACGACGTGGCCGGGACCACCCTCTACGCGGCCTGGCCGCTCCCGCCGCCAGAGCACGTCGACGCGCCCGCGGTCGACCTGCTCGCCGACCTGCTCGGCCAGCAGCGCCACGGTCACCTGGGCGCGCTGCTCGCCCGCGGGCGGCTGGAGCGCGCCGCCGCCTGGGTCGAGCTGACGCCCCACGGCGGCCGCCTGGTCGTCGAGCTGGGCGCGCCAGGCGGCTCGGGCGCCCGCCTGCTGCGCCACCTGGAGCGAGCGCTCGCCGAAGTGACGCAGGGCCAGCCCCCGGACCCGGCGCAGGTCGAGCGCCTGCGGGCCCGGTGGCGGAGCTGGGCCGCGCGCCTGCTCCTGTCTCCCCCCGATCGCGCCGAGGTCCTGGCCACCTGCGTGCGCCAGCACGACGAGCCCGGCTGCTTCCCCGACCACCTCGCCCGGCACCTCGCGGTGGACGGGCCGGCCCTGCAGGCCGCCGCGCGCCGGTGGCTGGACCCGGAGCGGCGCGCCCTGCTGGTGGTCGCCTCTCCCCGGCACGCCCGGCGCGGCCTGCCCGGCTCGACCCGGGTGGACCTGGGGCAGGAGGGGCCATGATCCGGGCCTGGGCGCTGTCGCTGGCCCTGGTGCTCGCGGCGAGCGCGGGCGAGGCGGGCCCGGGACCCGCGGCCGTCCCGCCGCCGGTCGCCTCGGCACCGCCCCTCCAGATCCCCGCGCCGCAGGCCCTGTCCCTGCCCGACGGCACGGCGGTGTGGCTGCTGCCGCGGCCGGGCTCGCCGGTCAGCTTCGTCAGCCTGAGCCTGCCCGGCGGGCTGTCGACCGCCGAGGACCCCGCGGCCCTGGGGCTGGCGGCCTCGCTGCTCGAGGAGGGGGTGGGCGGTCGCGACGCGCCCCGGCTCTCGGCAGCTGCCTGGCAGGAGGCGGTGCAGCGCGAGGGCGCCCGGGTCCACGTCGCGACCAGCGCCCTGCGCACCCGGGTCGAGATCGAGGCCCTGGCCGGTCGGGAGGCGCCCGCGCTGGCCCTGGCCGTGCGGGCGCTGGTCCAGCCGGCCCTCCCGCGACGGGCGCTGCGCGTGGCCCGCCGGGCCGCCGTCCGGGACGCGCGCGACGCCTGGCTGGCGCCGGGGCGGCTGCACGAGCGGGCGATCCAGCAGACCCTGTACCCGCCGGGGCACCCCCTGGCCGCGCCGGCGGGGGCGCGCGCCCTCGCCCGGGTGGGACGTGGCGACGCCCGGAGGGCCTGGCAGGCCCAGCTCGCCGCGGGCGCGCCCTCGGTGGTGGTGGTGGGGCCGCTGCCTCCCGAGGAGCTGCTGCCGCTGCTGTCCGCGGCGCTCGCGCCCCTGCCCGGTCCGAGAGGCCCGGTCGCCCCGCCCGCCGCGATGCCACCGCCCCAGGTCGGTCCGCGGCGCGTGCTGGTCGACGCCCCCGGCGCGACCCGGGTCACCGTGTCGGCCCTGGTCCCGGTCGCCGGCGTCGGGGATCCCCGGCAGCCCGGGCTGGAGCTGCTCGTGCGCGCGCTGGCCGCGGACTTCGACAGCCGCCTGTCCCGGCGGCTCCGGGAGGAGCGCGGCTGGACCTATGGCGTGCACGGAGGGCTCCGCCTGTGGCCCGGCCACGGCTGGATCGAGGTGCGGGTCTCGGTCGACCCCGAGGTGCTGGTGCCCACCCTGGAGCTGGTCGAGCAGGAGCTGGTCGGCCTGGTGTCCCAGCCCCCCGACGGCGCCGAGCTGGACCGCGTGCGGTCCGGGCTGCGGCGAGAGGCCGCCGCCCGCCTGTGGGAGGAGGCGGACCTGGCGCAGGGGCTGTCGGCGCGGCAGGCCTGGGGACAGCCGCCCGGCGCCCAGGGGGACGAGGTCCGCGAGGCGCTCGCGCTCTCCGCGCCCGCGCTGGCCGGGGTCGCCGCCGCGCTGGCCGTCGACCAGGTGACCTGGGTGCTGACCGGTGACCGGGCCTGGGTCGAGCCCGTGCTGGAGGAGTCGGGGTTGGCGTTGGACGCCGTGAGATCCGGCCCGCGGGGAATGGACGGGTGGGGGCCTCCTCCTCTATGATCCGCTCCGCTCTCTCCCCGTCCGCCCGTCCCTGGATGGCCCCCATGTCCCTGTCCCTCCTCCTCGCCCTGTCCGGGACCGCCGCCGCCGCGGAAGGTGTCTACAGCTCGGAGCCGCAGCACCTGCTGCTCTCCGACATCGCCAACGTCTTCCAGGAGGCCGAGGTCGACAGCGGCTGGCTGCCCGCCGACAGCCCGGTGCAGGTGCGCTTCCAGGTGCTCGGGCTGGGCGCCACCCAGGTCGTGATGGAGGGCGACGCCGACCTGTGGTGGCCCACCGACCTGAACCTGAGCTTCCTCCCCGAGCCCGGCAGCGGCGAGCTGTTCGTCGACACCAACCTCCAGGCGGTGTCCACGGTCCGCTTCGACATCTTCGGCTACTCCTGGGAGTCGGAGATCGACAGCCGCACCCTCGACGACGTCGTCGGCGGCGCCACCTTCGATCCCTTCGTCCTCGACGACAGCAGCGAGAACCGGGTCGAGATCGTCAGCGATGACGGCGCCGTGGAGCTGATCACCTACTCGCTGGAGGTCTTCGCCGGGGTGGGCCTCACCTTCTCGGCGGACATCGGCCCCGAGGCGACCATCGGCTTCGAGGGCATCGGCTGGCAGACCGAGGACGCCCTGCTCACCAGCGCCTCCGGCGCGCTGACCTACGCGGCCACGGGCCAGGCGGTGCAGGAGGTGGTCGCCACCTTCCTGGCGGCCTGGGACGCCACCCTGGACCTGGTGATCACGCCCCAGGTCGACCTGGACGCGGGCTTCCTCGGCTCCTACACGGTGGTCGAGTTCGAGATCCCGATCACCCTGTCCGCCACCAGCTTCGAGCAGGCCTTCCCGCCGACCTCCCTGGCCTTCCCCCTGCCGGTGCTCGACGTCGACGTCGAGAGCTACGACTTCGGCGAGCTGACCGTGGGCGACCTGGCCAACCTGAACCTGGCCATCTACAACGACGGCGAGCTGGACCTGGAGGGCGTGCCCGCCCTGACGGGATCGAGCTACTTCCTCATCTACCCCAACTACTTCCAGGCCGGCCCGGGGCACGAGGACGGCCTGGTCGTCACCTTCGCGCCCGAGACCACGGGCAGCTTCCAGGCCTCGCTGCTGCTGACCAGCAACGACCCCTCGCAGCCGACCAAGGAGATCCTGCTGACCGGCGTCGCCGTGGACCCGCCGGTGGTGGACGACGGAGGGGGGGACACGGGGACGGACGCCGAGGACGACGGCACCGACCCGACGATCTCGACCGAGGTCAACGGCTGTGGCTGCGCCTCGGGCAGCGCTCCCGCGGGCCTGCCCCTGCTGGCCAGCCTGGGCCTGGGCCTGGTCGCGCTGGGCCGGAGGCGGCGCGGATAGGCGCGAGGCATGACCACCACACCGCAGACCTGCCGGGGCGCGGCCGCCTCGCTCAAGGGCAGGGCGCACGCGGAGAACCAGGACGCCTGGGCGATGGTGCGCTCGTCCTCGCGGGGGGCCATCTACGCGATCGCCGACGGGGTCAGCACCTCGCGGCGCGGGCGGTGGGCGGCGCGGCACGCCTGCACCCGGGTCGGCGGCCTGCTGCGCGAGCGGCGCGAGCTGGAGGTCGAGGACCTGCTCCAGGTGGTCAGCGAGGTGGACTGGGAGCTGCGAGAGGAGGGGCGGGGCTCGGCGGCGTGCACCCTGTCGGTGGCCTGGCTGCGCGACGGCAGGGCCTGCGTGCTGCACGTGGGCGACTCGGCGGTCTACCGGCTGCGGGGCGGCGAGGTGGCGCGCCTGTCGCAGGACATGGGAAGGGGCGCCCGGCTGGTCAGCTACCTGGGCATGGGGGCCGCGGTGTCCGACCGCCTGCAGGTGCTGTGCGAGCCGCTCCAGGAGGGTGACGGCCTGCTGCTGGTCACCGACGGGGTGAACAAGGTGATCCGGCCGGGGGAGCTGGCCGCGTGGTGGCGGCGGATCGACGGCGACCCGGCCCCCTGCGTGAAGGGGGTGGTCGCCGAGGTCTGGAGACGGCAGGGCCAGGACGACGCCACGGTGATCGCGGTCAAGGTCGGCTGAAGTCCGGGCGCGGCCCGGCGGCGCCCTACTCCGGCTCCCAGGGCTGCCGCGGCAGGGTCACCTCGGGCAGCTCGTCGGGGTCGGGCACGGGCCAGCCGTCTCCCCACAGGGTGCGGCCGCCGTCCACGATCAGCGTCTGGCCCGTGACGTAGGCCGCGCCGGGGCCGGCCAGGAAGGCGACCGTCCAGGCCACCTCCTCGCAGGTGCCCAGCCGCTTGAAGGGGATGGTCGACTGCATCTGGCGGCCCAGCTCCAGCCCGGCCGGGTAGTTGCGCAGCCCGCTGCTGGCGATGATGCCGGGGGCGACGCAGTTCACCCGCACGCCTCGCGGCGCCCACTCCACGGCCAGCGTCCGGCTCAGCGCCTCGACCCCGGCGCGGGCCGAGACCGAGTGGGCCATCCCGGGGAAGCCGCGGGTGGTCAGCATGGTCACGTTCACGACGCTGCCGCCGTGGGCCAGCATCCAGCGGTCGGCGACCTGCCGCGTCAGGTTCCAGGTGCCCGTCAGGTTGGTGGCGATCACCGAGTCCCAGCCCTTGGGGCTGATGTGCTCGGCCGAGGACAGGAACTGCCCGCCGCCGTTGTTGACCAGGATGTCGAGCCGGCCGTGGCTCTCGAGCACCTGGTCCACGGCGCGCGCCACCTGGTCGCGGTCGCGGATGTCCAGGGCCAGGCCCGTGACCGGCCGCCCCAGCTCCTCGCTCAGGCCGCGGGCGGCGGGCTCGTAGTTGGCGGGCTTGCGAGAGGCGATCACCACCTGGGCCCCCTGGTTGGCCAGCTCGCGGGCGCAGGCGATGCCGATGCCGGTGCCACCGCCGGTGACCAGGGCCACCTGGCCGGCGAGCACGTCGTCGCGGAAGGGAGAGCGGGACATGGGACCTCCGGGTCCGATCCCCTAGCATGGTGGCCGCGATAGGCGCCGCGACGCGCCGGTCCACCCGGCGGAGGAGGACGGCGATGCGCCTGCTGGTGACCGGTGCCTCGAGCTTCGTGGGGGCCCACTTCTGCCGCGTGGCGGCCCGGGAGCACCAGGTCCTGGGGATCCACCACGCCACGCCGCTGCGCCTGCCGGGGGTGACGCCGGTGCGGGCCGACCTGGCGCGGCCGCGCGACGCCCACCGCCTGCAGGCGCTGGACTTCGACGCCGTGGTGCACCTGGCCTGCAAGATCAAGGGCCGCGCCGGCAAGGGCCAGGACCCGGCGGCGGCGGCCCTGGACACCAACCGGCGGATGATGGACGCCGTCCTGGCGCTGGGGCGGCCGGTGGTCTACGCGTCGAGCACGGTGGTGCACTGGGACCAGGACACGCCCTACGGCCGCGGACGGAGGGAGGACGAGCAGCGGCTGGCCGACTGCGGGCTGCCCTGGGCGGTGGTGCGCCCGAGCGCGCCCTACGGCCCCCACCTGGCCACCCACCGGCCCGCCCACCGCGAGAGCTTCCACACCCTGGTGGCGCTGGTGCGCCACAGCCCGGTGGTGCCCGTGATCGGGGACGGCCGCTACCGCCGCCAGCCGGTGCACGTCGACGACCTGTCGGCCGCGATCCTGGGCCTGCTGACCCGCGCCGGGGGCCTGCCGGGCCAGGCCTTCGACGCCGGCGGGGCGCAGGCCCTGAGCTTCGACCAGGTCATCGACACCATCGCCCTGGCGCTGCGCCGCCGGGTGCACAAGCTGCACCTGCCGCGGGCGCTGTTCGTGCAGGCCGCGCGCTTCAGCCGGGACTTCGATCCGAGCCTGCTGGACGCCGTGGAGCAGGACGAGGTCGCCGACCCGGCCCCGCTGGCGGCGGCCAGCGGCGTGGTGCCCCGCGCCTTCTCGGAGGGGGTGGGCGACCTGGTGCGGTGAATCCTGTTCGCCAGACCAGGAAATCTTCAGTCGTTGTTGGGTTGGTTGACCGACCCGGAAACATCCTCGGCCGCGGGGCTGTCCAGCACGCTGGACCGGCCCAGCGGGTCCCATGCCACCACCCGCCGCGGCGGCGCGGCGAAGCGCGGGCCCGGACCGGGCAGGCGGCGGCCACCCACCCACGAGACGTGGACCGCCCCGGGCGCCGAGATCACCCAGGCGCCGTCGGCCTCCTGCACCAGCGACGGAGGGTCGGGCCAGGGCGGTCCCTCGTCGACCAGCAGGGCCCGCAGGGCCGCCGCCGCCTCGGTGGCCTCGGAGGTGCCCTGCACCATGATCCCCACGTTGCCGTCGCGCAGCAGGGCGAAGTCCGTGCCCCGGCGCCACGCGGCGTCCACCCCCTCGGCGGGCACCTCGACCGGCGTCGGCGGGCTGCGCTGGCGCCCGAGCTGCAGGGCCACCCAGGCGTCCAGCGCCTCGGCCGTGGGGGCCACGTAGGCGAAGAGCACCCCGCCCTTCACCGACAGGCTCCAGCCGGTGTCGGAGGTCCCGAAGCTGGGGGCGGCGGGGGCGCCGACGCCCGTGGTGTAGAGCGCCACCACGGCGTCCAGGGGCAGGCCGGCGTGGTCTCCCCCGGCGCGGGCCGGCGGGACCAGGGCGAGCAGCAGGGCGAGGGCGACACGCACCCCGGGCCGCTATCGCAGCCGCGTTAGGGGGCGCTCCCCTCTGGAGCCGCCATGGACCTGCCCGCCTCCTCCTCGCCCCACGTGCGCTACGTCATCGACGGCGCTGGCCTCGACGGCGCTGTGCTCGACCTGGTCCTGGACCGTCCCGAGCGCAAGAACGCCCTGTCGGTGGCGATGTACACCGCCCTGGCCGAGGGGCTGGCCTGGGCCAGCGCCACCCCCGAGATCCGGGTCGTGCGCTTCCGGGGTGCGGGCGGCACCTTCACCAGCGGCAACGACCTGCAGGACTTCCTGCAGAACATCCCCGGCGAGGATGGGGGCCCCGTGGGCGCCTTCCTGCGGGCCCTGGTCGCCTTCGACAAGCCGCTGCTGGCCCTGGTCGAGGGCCACGCCGTCGGCATCGGCACCACCCTGCTGCTGCACTGCGACCTGGTGGTGGCGGCGACGGACGCGAAGTTCCGCCTGCCCTTCGTCAGCCTGGGCCTTGTGCCCGAGGCGGGCTCCAGCCTGCTGCTGCCGGCCCTCTGCGGCCACCGGCAGGCCGCCGCCCTGCTGATGCTGGCCGAGCCCTTCGACGCCGCCACCGCGCAGCGCTGCGGCATCGTCAACGAGGTCCTGCCGGCGGAGCAGGCCGCGGCGCGGCTCGACGCGATGGCCACGACCCTGGCCGGACACCCGCCCGGCGCGCTGCAGGCCACGCGTCGCCTCATGAAGGCCGGGCAGGCCGCCGCGCTGGCCGCCGCGATGCAGGACGAGGGCGCCGAGTTCCTGGCCCGCCTGCAGAGCCCCGAGGCGATGGAGGCCTTCATGGCCTTCTTCTCGCGCAAGGGGCGGTGAGGGGCAGGGGGGTCGGTCAGTCCGCTTCCAGGTCGAAGTCCACGGTGATGCGCGCCGGCGCACCGTGCTCGAAGCGCACGTCGATGTGGTTCTTCTCCTCGCCCAGGCGGTCGCCGACGGGGATGTCGAGCACGCCCAGCAGCTCGGGCCAGGCGCGCTTGAGCGCCGCCTCCAGGCGGGCCTCGGCCGGGGCGGAGGGCGCGGCCAGCAGGGCGGCGGTCAGGCTGCCCTTGAAGCGCATGTAGTTGTCCAGGCGCGGCACGCGGAACTCGCTGTCCTGGTGGAAGTCGATGCGCAGGGTGCGGAAGTCGATGGCCAGCTCGTGCTCGAGCAGGCTCTCGACGACGGTGCCCAGCAGCAGGCGGCGAAACTGGTTCCACATCGGGTTCACGAGGGACCTCGGGGCTACAGGTGGATGTCGCGGCGGAGCAACAGGGTCGCGGCGCCGACGCCGAGCGCGGTGAAGAAGAGGCCGCCCAGGGCGACGACGAGCTGGAAGACGGTGTCCTCCTGCAGGGCGCCGCCCAGCACGGTGCCGACCATGATGCTGGCCAGGAAGACGACCAGCCAGACCCCCTGCTGGGCGGTGCGCACGTCGTGGGCCCGCACCGACAGCGCGGCGCCGGCCGAGGCCAGGGCCAGCGACCAGGCCGGTCCCCCCAGCAGGAAGGCCACCAGCCAGCCCGAGGCGGGCGGCAGGCGCCAGGCGAAGGGCGCGGTCACGTCCAGCAGGGCCAGGATGGTCGCGGTGCCGCCGCCCAGCACCAGGTAGAGCAGCCAGGGGGTGCCGACCGCGCCCAGCACCTTGCCGAGCACCAGCTCCCAGCGGCGCACCGGGGCCACCATCAGGAAGGGCAGCGTCCCGCACTGGCGCTCGTGCACGACCGCGTGGCCGGCGAGCACCGCGGTCATGCCCAGGAACTGGGTGAACAGCAGGAAGTTGAAGGAGGAGAGGACCCCCTCGATCACGGTGGGGATCGGGTCCTGCATCTGGAAGCCGGCGGTGGCCAGGTTCTCCTCGAACAGGGCCTTGCTGTGCGGCTGGCTCTCGATCAGGGCCATCAGCAGCGCCACGAAGAGCACCAGGCCCGAGATCATCGCCAGCACCGCGGCCATCGACAGGATCATCGCGGGCTGGCGGCGGTGCTCCAGCCACTCGCGGCGCGCGACCAGCAGCACGCGCCTCATGGCCCCTCCTGCCGGTCCAGCGCGTCCTGGTAGGGCGCGAAGAGCTGGCCCACCGGGGGCAGTCCGCGTGGGGAGGGGAAGGTGGTCTCCTGCAGCACCCGGCCGGCCAGCAGCAGCACGCGCTCGCACAGGCGCTCGGCGGCGACCAGGTCGTGCGTGCACACCACGACGGCCAGCCCGCGGTCGGCGCGCTGGCGCACCACCTGCCAGATGGTGCGCGCGCTCACCGGGTCCAGGTTGGCGGTGGGCTCGTCCAGCAGCAGCACGACCGGGTCCATGAGCAGGGCCCGGGCCAGCGAGAGCTTCTGGCGCATGCCGCTGCTGCCGGTGTGCACGGGCCGGTCGACGGCGGCGCCCAGGTGCAGCTCGTCGAGCAGCGGACCGGTCCGGCGGTCCACCTCGGCCGCGTCCAGCCCGTAGAGGCCGCCGAAGAAGCGCAGGTTCTCGCGCCCGGTGAGCAGCGGGTACAGCCCGGGATCGGCGGTGAGCAGCCCGACCCGGCCCTGGGCCCGGCGAGCGACCTCGGTCGCGGGCAGGCCCTGGACCCGCACCTCGCCCTGGGTGGGGCGCAGCAGGCCGGCCAGCAGGAGCAGGAGGGTGCTCTTGCCCCCGCCGTTCGGCCCGATCAGGCCGACCACCTCGCCCGGGTGCAGGTCGAGATCGACCCCCGCCAGCACGGGCCGACCGCCGACCCGGCGGCCCAGCCCCCGAGCCGTCACCACCGAAGCCGGGGCAGCGCGCTCCATGGGCCGGCAGCCTACACCTGCCCGCCCGGCGTGGCGCGGTCCGCGTTAGGCGCGGGCCCCTCTCCTGCCGCCCTCCCGCACGCACCCGCCCCCCCGTGGAGCCGTCCATGGCCATCCCCTCCGAGGTCCCCAAGGTCGACCTCCGCGACTACACCCACGGCGACGCGGCGCGGCGCGCCCGCTTCGTCGACGCCCTGGGCCAGGCCATCTCCTCGCTGGGCTTCGTGCGGGTCAGCGGCCACGAGGTGGTGCCCGAGCTGATCGAGCCGGCCTACCAGGCCGCGCGCGCCTTCTTCTCGCTGCCCGAGGAGGTCAAGGAGCGCTACTGGCTGCCGCGTGGGGGTGGGGAGCGCGGCTACACGCCCTTTGGCTTCGAGCACGCCCGGGACCAGGCCCAGCCCGACCTCAAGGAGTTCTGGCACGTGGGGCGGGAGCTGCCGTCGGGGCACCCGTTGGCCGCCGTGTACCCGCGCAACCTGTGGCCGGCCGAGGTGCCCGAGTTCAAGCGGCGCCTGCTCTCGGTCTACGAGGCGCTGGACCGGGTCGGCCACGCCCTGCTGCAGGCCCTGGCCATGTACCTGGGCGAGCCGGTGGACCGCTTCACCGCGCTGACCACCGAGGGCAACACCATCCTGCGGCCGATCCACTACCCGCCGGTCCGCGGCGAGCACTACATCCCCGGCGCGGTGCGGGCCGCGGCGCACGAGGACATCAACTTCATCACCCTGCTGATGACCTCGACCAGCGCCGGCCTGGAGCTGTTGACCCGCGAGGGGCAGTGGATGCCCGCGAACGCCCTGCCGGGCGAGATCCTGGCCGACACGGGCGACATGATGAGCCGGGTGACCAACGGCGTGCTGCCGGCGACGACCCACCGGGTGATCAACCCGCCCGACGGCAACAGCGACCGGCTGTCCATGCCCTTCTTCGTGCACCCGCGGCCCGACGCGGTGCTGACGGTGCTGGAGCGCTTCCGGGGCGCCGGCTTCCCGCCACCGGCCCCCGACATCACCGGCTACGACTTCCTCCGGCAGCGCCTGCGCGAGATCGGCCTGCTCGACGAGGAGACCGAGGAGGTCGACTACCGCGGGGCTGGCCATCGCGGCGGGTGAGGCGCGGCGCCGGGGGCGGGCGCGACCTCAGTTCCAGCGCACCAGGCGGCGGTGGTCGGCGCTCAGTCCCACGAAGCCGCCGAAGGTGTAGCGCGGGCGGCTGCCCTGGACGGGGCTGACCCGGTGGTAGAGGTGGCCGCCGTTGAAGACCATCAGGTCGCCCGGCTGGGGCAGCACCGGCTCCTGCTGCCAGCCGCGCTCGATCGCCTCGTCGTCCAGCACGCGGCCCCTCTCGCGCCAGGGCACCGCCGGGTCGCCGTACTGCAGGTCGTAGACGACCAGCTCGCCGCCCTGCTCGCCCTGCTGCAGGGGCACGAACCAGGAGAGCTGCCAGGAGGTCTCGACCTGGGGCAGCAGCGGCCGGAAGCCGCCCGTCTCCTGGAACCAGCGCCCGACGTGGGTGGGGATGCCCTTGCCCGGCGGCACGCGGCGCAGGGTGGCCGGCGCGAAGGCCCGGCCGTCGGGGCTCACCGGCTCGACGACCGGGCGGCCCCCTCCCAGCCGCGAGAGCACGGCGCTGGCGGCGCCCAGCAGGTCGACCCCCTCGAACAGCTCGGCGTACAGCGCCCGGAAGCGGTCCGCCTGGTCGAGGTAGTAGGGCAGGGGGGGCCCGTCGGGGAAGGCGTTGTAGGGGGTCAGCGAGCTGCCGAGCAGGCCCATCTGGGGGCGCTCCCTGTCGTCGGACTCCTGCAGGACCCAGGGCAGGTCCGCCCGGCGGGCCTCGATGCGCTGGACCACCGCGGCCAGGGCGGCGGGGTCGACCACGCCCCGGATCAGCGCCAGGTCGGTGCGGCGCTGCCCGATGTCGACGAGCAGGGAGGGGGGCAGCTCGCCCGAGGCGGGCAGGTCGGTGATGCGCAGGTGCGGCATGGGCGGATCGTAGCCGCTGGGGGGCGACCCGGCACGCCGGCGGCGGCGGCGGCGGAGGTCGTCGACAAGCGGCATTGCACCCCATAGCTTCGGGGCACCCTGGCGCGAATCCCGGCGCCGGGCCCGAGGCTCCCATGACCACCCTGCCGTTCATCGCCGTCCTGCTCGCCACCGGCTGCACCTCGAACGAGGACATCTGGCTGCTGCAGGTGCCCTACCTGCTCGAGCCCACCTGCCAGACCACGGTCACCCACAACTTCATCGGCGCCTACCAGCCCGAGGACGGGACCGGACGCTGGACCGAGGAGCAGCTCTCCGAGCGCAGCGACGCGCTGTACTTCGCCCAGATCTCCTTCCTGGACGCGCAGACGGCCACCATGGTCCTGGGCGGCGAGGTGTGGCCCGGCACCTCCTCGGAGAAGGGGGAGTGGGAGTTCGCCTGGACCGGCGAGGCCGACGACCGCCTGTCGCGCGAGCACGCCGAGGGCTACCGCTACACCGAGCAGAAGTACGCCCAGGTGGTCGAGACCATCAGCCTGAGCATCGACGGCAAGACCGGGTCCGGCTCGTGGGACGTCGACAGCGTCCTGGACGACACCTACACCGAGACCGACCAGTGGGACGTCTCCGTGGGCCTGTCCGAGGGCACCATCCCCGCCGGCGCCTGGCTGGTGGTGGACGACGAGTTCGCGGACGGCGTCCCGGTCACCAACCTGGCGGACCAGGCGGAGTGCGCGGACGCGACCTGCCAGCTCCGGGTCCAGGACTCCTGCCAGGAGAGCCGGGACTTCGAGGCCACGCTCACCGGCTACACCGCCGAAGAGGCCTACGACCAGCTCGAGGCCGCCACCCAGCCCTTTGGACCCTGAGGAGCATCCATGACGCGCACGCTGCTGCCCGCTCTCGCCCTGATCTGCACCGGCTGCGGGTCGGGCATCTCCGGCATCTGGACCATGTCGGTGGCCTGGCCGACCGAGGACACCTGCACCGACCAGGTGACGCACAGCTTCGCGGGCGCCACGCCCATCGCCTCCGACGAGGAGGAGCCGACCGACGAGTGGACCCGCGAGGAGAGCGAGGCCCACACCGACCAGCTCATGTTCGTGCAGGTCGAGACGATGGGCAGCGACCAGGCGGTCCTGATCATCGGCGCCGAGGCGTGGCCCGGGGTCAAGACGGCCAAGGGCAACTACACCTTCTCGTGGTCGGGCAGCGACGAGCGCTTGCAGGACGAGAGCCACACCACCGGCTACCAGTTCACCTACAGCCAGAGCGCCATGTCCGAGGAGCAGCTCGTGCTCATCCTGGACCAGGGCATCGGCAGCGGCACCTGGGAGGTGACCAGCACCGCCGAGGAGGCGTGGCTGGAGAGCGACCTGTGGAGCGAGGAGGTCCGCTTCCAGACCGGGGCCATCCCGGCGGATCAGTACCTGGTGGTGACCGAGGGCAAGGGCCCCAAGCAGGTCGAGACCCCGGCGGTCAACACGCGGGACGCCGTGGAGTGCGAGGGCGCCCTGTGCTCGCTGACGGTGACCTCGGCTTGCGAGGGCAGCCTGGCCGTGGTGCTCACCCAGACCGACTTCGACGACGACAGCGCCTACCAGGCGCTGGTGGGATCGGGCCAGGGCTACGGCGCCGACTGAGGCGCGGGTCCCGGGGGCCGGTCAGGGTGGACCTGGCCGGCCTCAGGGCGAGGTGCCGAGCTGGCGCGCCAGCTCGGCCCGGCGGCCGCCGATGAAGGCCAGCATGGCGTCCTGGGCGGCGGCCACCTCGGCGTCGTCGTAGGGGCGGCGGGCGTCGGCGGCGACCAGCGGCGCGATCTGCTCCTGCACGGCCTGGGCCCTCCCGAGCAGGTCGACGCGGTCCGCGACGTCCAGCGCCGCCTCGACCTCGGCCAGCCAGGCCGCGCGGCAGCCCGGGTCCTGGCGGCAGGTGGCGGCGAGCAGGCCGCCGGCCCCGGTCTCCACCGCGCCGGTGGACGAGGAGAAGGTCTCGTCCAGCCCGTGGGGCAGGTAGTGCAGAACGTCCGAGGTGGGGTCGGCGTAGACGTGGCAGTCGTCGCCCGGCGAGCTGTAGGGGTAGGCGTCGAACTGGCCGACGACGGCGCCGACCGCCCAGTACCGCTGGAAGCTCTCCCAGGAGAGGTGCGCGGCGCCGGCCGCCACGGCGGCGGTGGGGTCGGGCAGCTCCATCGCGTCCGCCAGGCCCTGGATGTGGCTGCGGTCGTCCGGACCGTGCTCCAGCTCGAAGCCGTCGACGTAGGCGTCGGTGAAGTCGACGTCCCACTGCTCGAACAGGCTGCCGCCGGTGTCCTCGAACCAGCGGGCCAGCAGGCCGGCGCCCACGGTCTCCACGTGCGTGTACAGTCCCAGCGGCGCACCGTTCAGGGTGACGGTGGCGTGGGTGGCCCGCGCGGCGGGGACGCCCGCCTCGCGGTAGACCAGGTAGGCCAGGCGCTCGTGCATCATGGACGGATCGTTGTCCATGTTCTGCAGCGTCAGCTCGGTGTGACCCAGGAGGTGGCGGGGTCCGTCGTCGTAGGCGTCGAGCTTGACCTTGAGCGAGGGCTTGGCGGTGATCGGCTGCCAGGAGTTCTCGCCCTTGGTGCGGATCCCGACGGGCTCGTAGCGCCGGCCGTCGTAGACCAGGGCGCCCTCGGCGTAGTCGTAGGGGGCGGCCTGCAAGGCGGCCAGGGACTCCTTGGACAGCTCGATCCCGAAGTCCGGCAGCACCTCGTCGCTGAACAGGGCCCCGTCGTCCCAGGCGGCGGCGGGGATCTCCTCGACCGTGGCCGCCGGGTCGGTCGATGGCGTGCCCACGCCGTTGCTGTCACCCGGAGTGGCCGGCCAGCCCATCGTCCAGGTGGCGCCGCCGTCCCAGGCGCGGGCCGCGGACACGTCCGGGAGCTGCGCGCCGAAGCGGACCAGGTCCACGGGGGCGCCAGTCGGGTCGTACAGGCCCAGCTCCTCGCCGTCGGCCGACAGCGAGAAGGGCAGGTGCTGCGGGCCGTACTCGACCTCGCCGTCGGCGTAGAGCAGCAGGAAGCCGCCGGCCTCGATGCGCAGCTCGCCCAGGACGTGCCGGTCGGGTCGGTCCAGGTCGTCGCTCAGCGTGTAGCCGGCCAGGTCGACGGCCTGCTCGCCGGCGTTGAACAGC
>JAKLKF010000065.1 GCA_023150805.1 Myxococcota bacterium
GACCCCAGCGACCTGGGGCGGACGCGCACGATCACGCGCCAGTACGACTCGGTGCCCGTGATCCGGCTGGTCCTGGCGGGCTTCCTGGTCACCATGACCCTGGTGCTCGGCATGAAGGTCCTGTCGGGGATCATCGACCGCGCCAGCGCGCCCGCGCAGGCGGAGGCCGATCCCGGCGTCACCACGGTGGTGGTGAAGGCCCGGCAGCCGCCGGGCCCGGCGCCCTCGGAGGCCCCGGCGCCCCCGACCGCCGAGGCTGCGCCCGCCGCCGAAGCCGCGCCCGCCGCCGAAGCCGCGCCCGCCGCCGCCTCGGACCCGGCAGGCGCCGCCGACCCCGCGCCCACCCCGGCCGACCCGCTGCCCGACGGCCTGGTCCTGGGAGAGGGCGAGGCGGGTCCCCTGCCGGGGATGCGGGTCCACCTGCGGGCCCACGAGCCCGTCAAGCTCGCGGTCGAGCTGGACGGAAGCACGGTCTTCTCCGGGTGGCTGCAGGCGGGCGAGAGCCACGACTTCCACGGCGAGGAGCGCATCGCGCTGGACGTCGGCGACCTGACGCGCCTGGCGATCCACTACGACGGCGAGAAGGTCGATCCCCTGGGCAACCTCGCGCAGCCCCGCCGGCTGGTGTTCCTGCGCGGCGAGGAATAGCCCTTCGGCCATGGCGGAGATCCACCAGCTCGTCGAGGCGATCCGCCGGCTGGCCCGGAAGGGGGCCACTCCGTCCCTGGCGCGCACCGTCGACAAGGCCCGCGCCGAGGACATCGCCGTCGCGATCCGCCACCTGGGCCCCACCCAGATCCGGCTGGTCTTCGGCTGCATCAAGGACGACCAGGTCCAGAGCGAGGTGCTCACCCGCCTGGACCTGAACGACACGCTGGTCGTGGTCGAGGACATGCCCTTCGAGCGGCTGGTGGCGCTGCTCGACCTGATGGAGGTGGACGACGAGGCCGACGTGATCGCGCGGCTGCCCGAGGAGCTGGCCCAGCGGGCGATGAAGGCCATCCACGGCGACGACAAGGAGATCGTCGAGGACATCCTGGCCTGGCCCGAGGACAGCGCGGGCGGCATCATGCAGCCCATCGCCTTCCGGCTCAAGGAGTTCCAGACCTGCCGGGACGCGATCAGCGCGCTGCACGAGCAGGAAGAAGACCTGGAGATGGTCTTCTACATCTACGTCGAGAACGAGGCCGACCAGCTCGTCGGCGTGACCAGCCTGCGGGCGCTGTTGACCCACGGTCCCAGCACGGCGCTCAAGGACATCATGGAGCCCGAGGTGATCACCGTCGGGCCCCAGACCGACCAGGAGGACGTCGCGCGGATGGCCAGCCGCTACGACCTGCTGGCCATCCCGGTCGTCGACGAGAACCGCCGCCTGCTGGGCATCGTGACCATCGACGACGTCGTCGACGTCATCAAGGAGGAGGCGGCCGAGGACATGATGCTGATGGCCGGCGTGGGCGACGACATCGACGCCCACTCGGCCGGCGTGGTCAGCAGCACCCGCCAGCGCCTGCCCTGGCTGGTCGTGACCCTGCTGGGCGGCATCGCGATGGCCGAGCTGATCGGCCGCTTCGAGGTGGCGCTGGCCAAGGAGGCGGTGCTGGCCGGCTTCATCCCGGTGATGATGGGCCTGGGCGGCAACGTCGGCATCCAGGCGGCGACCATCACGGTGCGCAACATCGCCATCGGCCGCGCCGAGTCGTCGGGGATCCTGGGCCTGGTGCTGAAGGAGGCCCGCGTGGGCCTGCTGCTGGGCACCGTCTTCGCCGTGGCGCTGGGCGGCTACGCGGCCCTGCGGCACAGCAACCTGCACCTGGGCGGCGCCATCGCGGCGTCCGGCGTGCTTGAGCTCATCGCCGCCGCCAGCCTGGGCAGCCTGGTGCCGCTGATCATGCAGCGCCTGCGCATCGACCCGGCCGTGGCGACCGGCCCCTTCGTCACGACCAGCATCGACCTGGTCGCCCTGTCGATCTACTTCACGACCTGCATGCTCATCCTGGGGCTGTGAGGCCGTGGGGGGCGCCCCGGCCCGGACCGGCCCGGCGATCGTGCTCGGCCACGTCGACTTCGGCGAGCGCGACCGGATCGTGCGCCTGTTGTCTCCAGACCACGGCCGGGTCGCCTGCCTGGCCCGCGGCGCCCGGGGCTCGCGGCGGCGCTTCGTGGGGGCGCTGGACCTGGGCAACCGCGTGCAGGCCACCCTGCGCCCCGGGCGCGGCGAGCTGTGGCACCTGGACGAGGCGGTGCTGGAGGACGGCCGGACGGGCGCGCGCCAGGACCTGCTGCGCTTGAGCCTGCTGGCCTACGCCGTGGAGCTGTGCGGCGGCCTGGCCCGCGAGCACCAGCCCGAGCCGCGCCTGTACGGCCTGCTGGACATGGCCTGCCTGCTGCTGGACGCGATGACGGCCGCGCCGGGCGCCGCCTTCCGGGCCGGGCTCGAGGCCAAGGCGCTGACCTTCGCGGGCCTGGCGCCGACCCTGGCGCGCTGCGCGGCCTGCGGCGAAGCGCTGCTGCCGGGCGAGGAGCTGGCCTTCGAGCCCCACAAGGGCGGCGCCACCCACCGGGCCTGCTCCCCGGGCTTGCCGCCGGTGCCCGCCGCCTGGGCCGCCGCCGTCGAGGCCGCGCGGCGGGCGCCGCTGCGGGAGCTGATCGACCTGCCGCTGCCCCCCGGCCCCGGCTGGGCCCTGGCCGAGATGGTCGAGGGCCACCTGGGCCGCCCGCTCCAGAGCCGGCGCCTGCTCGCCGCGCTGCTGGAGCCGGCAACCCCCTCGCCCGACCTGCGTTAGGCCGCGGACGTGCCCCTCGCCCCCGCCCTCCTCGCCCTCCTCGCCGGCTGCATCCAGCTCTCCGAGGTGGTCACCCCACCCGACGAGATCGCCTGGACGGGCTGGGTCTACGGAGACCTGCCGGGCGAGGACGCGCCGCTGCTCGAGGCGGGCACGCTCCAGGTGGTCGACCTGGAGGACCAGGAGCTCGCCACCGGCGCCATGCTGGAGGAGGACCCCGGCTACTGGCAGGTGACCGTGCCCGTCGACCTCGAGGTCGCGGTGCGGGTGGACGGCGGCGCGCAGGTCCCGACGGTGTGGCGCGCCCGCACGCCGACCGGGCGGGCCTACTGGCTGTCGGGCGCCCTGTTCGCGGTGGCCGACCAGACCCAGGCCGAGCTGTTCGAGAGCCTGGAGGGCTGGCAGGGCATGTCCCCCGCCGACCTGTCCGACGGCGAGGTCGCCCACCTGTGGGGCACGCCCTGGGACCCCGAGGCGTGGGCCGGCGCCACCGTCGAGGTCGAGCACGCGGGCGGCAGCGCGCCGGTCGCCCTGCTCGCGGTGGACACCGACGGCGCCCTGATCGACGCCGGCGCCGGACGGGTGGACCTGTTCCTGGCTCCGGACCTGGAGCCGGGCCCCGTCACGCTGCGGGTGACCGCCGCCGACGGCCGCCGGGCCGAGACGACCTGGCCGGCGCGGGGCGGCGACCTGCTCAGCGCCTTCTACTTCGCCCTGCCCGAGGGCTGAGCCCTCCCGGAGTCCGCGTGCTGTCCACCCTGCTGCTTGCCGGCTGCTGGTCCATCCCCCTGGAGGTCCAGCTCACGGGGACCCTGCTGGAGGCCCGCGACGGCCAGGGCCTGGCGGGCGCGGACATCGCGATCCACGACGCGCTGGACGTGCCGGGCGCCACCGGCACCACCGGCGAGGGTGGCGCCTTCGAGATCACCGTGCCGGCCAGCCAGTCCTTCTTCGTGACCTTCACCGACGAGGCGGGCGGACACCTGCCGACCAGCTTCACGGGCCTGGCCGGCAGCAGCGACGTCGAGGCGGAGGAGGGCACGCTCTTCCTGCGCTCGGTCGACGAGCTGGCGCTGCTGCGCGCCGAGTTCGCCGCCTGCCCCCAGGTGGCGACCGAGGGACCGGTGGTCGAGGGCGAGGTCCGGCTGTGGCTGGACGTCGAGGAGGTGGACGAGCTGCCGACCGTGCCGGACGCCACAGTGGTGGTCCACGACGCCGACGACAACCAGTTCGCCGCCTGCTACCTGGACGACAAGGGTGCCAGCCTGCCGGACGGCACCCGCACCGGCGCCACCGGTCGCTTCGCGGTGTTCGGCGTGCCCGAGGGCCCGCTCTCGGTGGCGGTGACGTGGGCCTTCGCCGAGGGCGTGGACCTGACGAGCTGGTACATCGTGCGCGCCGCTCCGGGCGGCGTCGTCCCGATGTACCCCGCGTGGGTCGAGGGCCCCTGACCCCGCACCGGCTGGAGGGCGAGCCTCCCGAGGCACGCCGGCCCGTCTGCTTGCATCATTTCTCCCCCTGACGTAGCTTGGCCCGGTCCGAAGGCGGGAGTCCAGAAGGGGTCCCCCAGTCCCGCCCGAACCCCCGGACTTCCCCGCACACGCTCCATCGGAGGAACCCACCATGGGTGAGATGATCCAGAAGCCCGACACCAACCCGATCGTGGTTGCCATCCTCAACCTGTGGCTGCTCGGCGGCGTCGGCTACTTCATGATGGGCCAGAAGAAGAAGGGCATCATGTCCATCGTGGCCACCCTCCTGCTGTCCTGCTTCGGCATCGGCTTCCTGATCCCCTTCATCACGGCCTACGACGCCTACCTGCTCGGCCAGAAGCTGCAGAGCGGCCAGGCCATCGGCGAGAACGAGAACGGCCTGGACTTCCTGAACGCCGTCTTCAAGGACTGAGCCTTCCCGGTCCTGCGTACGCGCGCCTCCTCCCAGCGGGGGGGCGCGCGTCGTCGTCTGTGGGGTGAGCACCCGTGGCGGTCGCTTTCGGCACGTTCGAGGAGCCGCACGCCTGGCTGATCCGCGGGCTGGTCGAGTATGGCTGGCCGGACCTGTCGCCGGTCGCCGGGCGCATCCCGCCCGGTCGCCCCGGCGGCTTCGAGCTGGTGCGCTTCCGCGACAGCGGGGGCAAGGACGGGGTGCACCTGCTCGTGGTGGCGGCCAGCGGCCCGCAGCTGGTGCAGGAGGACGGGGTCTACGACTTCGCCCTGCGCTGCTACCGCCGGGATGGGCGCTGGATGGTGGGCCTGCGCTGCGTCGAGGCCAACTTCCTGCAGGAGTTCCCCTTCGACCCGGCCAACCCGGGCTGGGCCGCCGGCTACGTGCACCAGGCCATCGTCGGCTACGTGCCCCAGTTCGTCACCTGGCGCCTGCAGGGCGGCGAGCTGACCTGGGCGCAGCGCAAGGGCCTGCCCGAGCTCGAAGGCGAGCCCTGCTCGGCCGGGCTGGCGCGCTTCGTGGACGAGCTGGTGCGCACGCGCCGCGGCGTCGACACGGGGCCCCTGGAGGGCTGGTGGTTGGGGCGCGACAGTGCGCCGCCCCCCGCCGGGCACGCCCCCTCGCCCGCGGCGGCGGGGGCGCCGGGCGGCGGCCTCGCCCCCGTCGGCGCAGGCCCGATCGCGGTGGCCGGCAAGGCCGCGGGCAGCGGCGTCTCCACGACCGAGCGGGCCCTGGCCAAGGCCAGGCCGGCGGGCCGCGCGCTGGTGGGCAGCAGCAGCCTCTTGTTGATGGTGGGCCTGGTCTCGCTGCTCAACGCGCTGCTGACGGTGCTGCTCTTCGCCCTCGACCGCCCCGCCGCCCTGGGGGGCAGCGGCTGCTTCGGGCTGGCCCTGGTCCTGGCCGGAGGCCTGGGCATCGCGGGAGGCCGCAAGCTCTCGCAGCTCAAGGGTGGCGTGCTGCCGTGGCTGGCCGTCGGTGCCAACCTGGCGATGCCCCCCCTGCTGGGCGGGCTGATGCTCACCATCGACCTCCTGTGCTGCGCGGCCTCGGGCCCCCTGATGGTGTGCCTGCCGATCGCGCTGTACGCGCTCTCCGTGCAGGTCGACCCCACCGTCAGCAAGGCGCGCCGGGACCTGGCCGGCCGGTAGGCGCGGGCGCGGTTAGCGGGGCGCCCCGTCCAACCCGCCTCGTCCCGCCCACCCCGATGGAGGGCCCGTGACCTTTCAGGACCTCATCCTGCAGCTCCAGCGCTACTGGGGGCAGCAGGGCTGCGCCATCCTCCAGCCGCTGGACACCGAGGTCGGCGCCGGGACCTTCCACCCGGCCACCTTCCTGCGCGCGCTCGGCCCCAAGCCCTGGCGCGCCGCCTACGTCCAGCCCTGCCGCCGCCCCGGCGACGCCCGCTACGGCGACAACCCCAACCGCCTGGGCCACTACTACCAGTTCCAGGTGCTCATCAAGCCCAGCCCCGCCGACGTGCAGGAGCTGTACATCGGCTCGCTGCGCGCGATCGGCATCGACCTGGAGAAGCACGACCTGCGCTTCGTCGAGGACAACTGGGAGAGCCCGACCCTGGGCGCCTGGGGCCTGGGCTGGGAGGTCTGGCTGGATGGCATGGAGGTCACCCAGTACACCTACTTCCAGCAGGTCGCCGGCTACGAGCTGGACCCCATCTCGGTCGAGCTGACCTACGGCCTGGAGCGGCTGGCCATGTACCTGCAGGGCGTGGACAGCGTCTACGACCTGGTCTGGGTGCAGACCCCCGACGGGCCCCTGCACTACCGCGACGTCTACCACCGCAACGAGGTGGAGCAGTCGCGCTACAACTTCGAGCTGGCCGACACCGAGCACCTCTTCCTGCAGTTCCAGGCCTGCGAGTCGGAGTGCCGCAAGCTGGCGGCCCACGGCCTGGCCCTGCCGGCCTACGACCAGTGCATGAAGGCCAGCCACACCTTCAACCTGCTGCAGGCCCGCGGCGCCATCTCCGTGGCCGAGCGCGCGCGCTACATCGGCCGGGTGCGCGACCTGGCCCTGCTGTCGGCCCGGACCTGGATGGGCGAGGTCCCGCCCGCCACGGGCGGCGCCGCGGACGAGGGAGGTGCCCGATGAAGGCCGAGCTGTTCCTGGCCGTGCGCTGCGAGGAGCTGCCCGCGCGCTTCGTCACCCTGGCGGTCGAGCAGCTCGCCCAGGGCCTGCAGGGCCTGCTCAAGGGCCTGGACCACGGGGCGGTGCGCACCTGGGCCACCCCGCGCCGGATCGCCGTCGCCGTCGCCGACGTGGCGCCCGCCCGGCCCGTCGTCGAGCAGCTCGTGCTCGGCCCGGCCGCCGCCGCCGCCTTCCGCGACGGCCAGCCGACCCCGGCCGCCGTCGGCTTCGCCCGTGGCAAGGGGGTCGCGGTCGAGGACCTGGTCGTGGTCGACGGCCCCAAGGGCCCGGTGATCGCCGCGCGCACCCAGCAGGGCGGCGAGCGCACCGCCGACGTCGTGGCCGCCGGCCTGTCCGAGCTGGTGCTCGGCCTGCGCTTCCCGATGTCGATGCGCTGGCAGGCCGGCGCGGCCCGCTGGGCCCGCCCGATCCACGAGGTGATCGCCCTGTACGGCGGGCAGCGCATCGAGGCCGAGGTCGCGGGGATCCCGACCGGGACCACCACGGTCGGCCACCGCCTCTCCCCCGCGCCCTTCGCGGTGGACAGCGCCGAGGCCTGGGTCGAGGGGCTGCGCCGCCACCACGTCGAGCCCGACCGCGCCGCGCGCCGCGCCCGCATCCAGGCGGACCTGCAGCGCGCCGCGGCCGAGGCCGGGGCCGTGGTCCAGGTGGACGAGGCGCTGCTCGACGAGGTGACCGACCTGGTCGAGTGGCCCGTCCCCGTGCTCTGCACCTTCGACCGCGAGCTGCTCGACCTGCCGCCGCGGCTGCTGGTCGAGTCGATGCGCGTGCACCAGCGCGTCTTCCCCTTGTGGCAGCAGGACGCCCCCCAGCGCCTGGACCACCGCTTCCTGGCCGTCAGCAACCACCCCCTGGGCCGCCAGCCCGACACCGCCGCGACCATCGCGGGCGGCAACGCCAAGGTCATCGGCGCCCGCTTCCACGACGCCCGCTTCTTCTACGCCGAGGATCGCCGCAAGCGCCTGGAGGAGCACGACGCCGCCCTGGCGCGGATGCAGTGGATCCGCGGCGGCGGCACGATGCAGGACAAGGCGCGCCGCGTCAGTCGCCTGGCGCGCCTGCTGGCCAGCGACCTGGGCGCCGACCGCGAGGTGGCCGAGCGCGCCGGGCGCCTGTGCAAGGCCGACCTGGCCACCCAGATGGTGGGCGAGTTCCCCGAGCTGCAGGGCCACGTCGGCCGCCTGCTGGCCCGCCTCGACGGCGAGGCCGAGTCCACCGCCCTGGCCATCGAGGAGCACTACCTGCCCCGCTCGGCCAGCGACGGCCTGCCCACCACCCCCGCCGGCCGGGCGCTGGCCCTCGCCGACCGCCTGGACACCCTGGCCGGCTGCTTCGCCACCGGGATCCGGCTCAAGGGCAGCAGCGACCCGCTAGGCCTGCGGCGCGCCGCCGTGGGCCTGCTGCAGCTCGTGCTGGACGCCGGGCTGCGGCGCCCCCTGGGCGCGCTGTTCGACGAGGCGCTGCGCGGGCTGGGCGACGAGGTGCAGACGAAGGGCAGCGCCGGCGAGGCCCGCGACGAGCTGGTCGAGTTCACGCTCACCCGCCTGCGCGCCCTGCTGCGCGAGCGCCACGACACCGAGGTGGTGGACGCGGTGCTCGACTCCGGCGGGTCGCGGGACCCCGTCGCGCTGGAGGCGCGGGTCCGCGCGCTGTCGGAGCTGGCGCGCAGCGCGGACTTCGGCCCGCTCAAGACCACCTTCAAGCGCGTGATGGGCCTGACCCGCGAGCACGCCTCCGCCGCCTACGAGCCGGCGGACCTGGCCCACCCCGCCGAGCAGGAGCTGCACCGGGCGCTGGAGGCGGTCGTGCCTCGGGCCCGCAAGGAGGCCGAGGCCCTGCGCTACGACCGGTCCCTGGCCGCGCTGGCCGAGCTGAAGGCGCCGGTCGACGCCCTCTTCGACCAGGTGATGGTCATGGCCGAGGACCCCGCGGTGCGCGCCACCCGCCTGGGCCTGCTGCGGGCCATCGCCGAGGAGTTCCGCCGGGTGGCGGACTTCTCGCTGCTGTCGGCCGAGTAGCCGATGCAGGCGCTGCTGCAGGAGCTGGGCCACCGCCTGCCGGCCAGCCCCCGGATCGCCCTGGTCGGCCCGCGGGCGGCCTCCCTGCGCGACGCGGTCCGCGCCGCCCACCCCCAGGCCGAGGTCACCGCCGTCGCCCAGGGCGATCCGCGCGACGCGGCCGGGCCGAACCTGGACCTGGTGGCCTGCGCCGACCTGGCGCCGGCCCAGGCGGGCGAGACCCTGGCCACCCTGCGCCAGGCGCTGCGGCCGGGGGGCGCGCTGCTGCTGGTCCTGGAGGACGGCTGGACCGCCCCGACCCTGCGAGCCGCCCTGGAGGCCGCCGACCTCGAGGTCCAGCGGATCGGCCCGGCCTCGCGCACCGGCCTGGGCCTGCGCGCCCGCGCGGGCCTGCCCGCGCGCACCCTGGTCGCCCGCGCGCTGCGCCACCCGGGTACCGCCCAGCACTGACCGCCCAGCACTGACCGCCCAGCACTGTGCCCCCCCGCCGCGGGCCCCTCGCGGGCGATAGCCTGGGCCAGGAGGTCCCATGTTGCTCACGCTGGCCGACCGCGCCTTCCTGGCAGAGGTGCCCCTCTTCTCCGCCTTCGACCGCGCCGAGCTGGCGACGATCAGCAACTACCTCGAGGCCCGAGAGGCCGAGCCGGGCCAGGTGATCATCTGGTCGGACAGCGACCACCGCTCGCTCTTCGTCCTGGCGAAGGGGCAGGTGGTGGTCACCATCCAGGTGCGGGGCGAGGTGGAGAGCGTGCTCGCCCACCTGGGTCCGGGGGCGCACTTCGGCGAGCTGACCTTCATCGACGGCCAGCCGGCCGCCGGCTCGGTCACGGCCGAGTCCGCCTGCCGGCTCCTGGTGATCCCCATCGACCGGATGCGGGCCCTGCGCGACGAGCAGAGCCCCCTGTTCGGCAAGCTGGCCTGGGCCATGCTCAAGGACCTGGCGCAGAAGCTGCGGCACACCAACGAGAAGGTGCTGGACGCGGTGCTGTGGGGCCTGGACGCGGCCCAGATCGACCCCGCCGGCTGAGCGCCAAGGCCGGCGGGCCTCAGGAGCCCGGCAGGCGACCGGCCAGCCAGGCGCCCACGAGCAGGCCCACCGCCGCCCAGGTCCCCACCAGGCCGCCCAGGTAGAGGGCCGCGGGCCCGCGCGGCCGGTCGAGGCCCTCCGGCGCCCGGCCCAGGGCCGCCTGCAGCAGGGCGCCGGCGCGCCGCCGGAGCAGCGACACCCGCAGCAGCTCGGACAGGGCGTGGTAGCCGTCCTCCTGCAGCCCGTGGAAGGGCCAGGCGGTGAACAGCGCCAGGGCCAGGTTCACGTCGGCGACGCCGACCCACACCGCGCGGGCCCAGGGGTCCGCCGACAGCGCGGCCGCCGCGGTCGCGCCCCCGACCAGGACCAGGTTGGCCAGCGGCCCGGCCAGGTCGACGACGACCCGGCCGGCGCGGGTGGAGAGCGACATGTCCGTGACGTCGACGTAGAACGAGGGCAGCACGTAGTCGAGCACGGTGATGCCCACCGCCCGCACCCGCCGACCGTGCGCCTTGCAGGCCATGCCGTGCGCCAGCTCGTGCACCGCCATGCACAGGGGCAGCAGGCCCGCGAACTGCAGCGCCGCGGCCCAGGTGGGCAGCGGGGCCGTGTCCAGGCCTCCTCCCGCGCGCAGCACGGCCCACGCCGCGGTCCCCGCCAGCGCCAGGGCGACCCAGCCCGCCAGGGCCCGCCGGGTCCACAGCGGGCGCAGCGCCCGGTGCAGGCGCGTGAAGGCCCGGTCCACCCCCTCCTCCCAGCGCCGGTCGAAGGTGGCGACGGCGCGCGCCAGGCTCTGCACCTGCGGCCCGCCCGGGACCCGCTGCGCGCGAAGCAGCCGGCTCCTGCTGCTGGTCTGGACCAGCCCGGCACCGCGCAGCCGCCCCAGGGTGCTCCGGATCTCGTCGAAGTCGAAGCGGCCGAACTCGAAGACCAGCGCGGCCGCCAGGTCCTGGATGCTGTGCCGGCCGTCCATGCGCTCCCAGATCCGGTACTCGTGCTCGCTGAGCCGGACGACGCGGTCCCCCTCCCGCAGCCGCAGGGCGAAGACCCGGCCGGTGGCCTCGTCGAGCACGGCCACCTCGGCCACCGCCTCCTCCACGCGCCGCGGCTTCATCCGCAGGAAAGCGCGATCCGGCGCGTAGACCTTGATCTCGAAGGACGCGCCGGCCCCCTCGGCGCCGCGCTTGCGGATCAGCAGCTCCAGGCCCGGGCGAGGCGGTCTTGGGGGCATCGACGAGAGAAGAGCGTATCATCCGATCCCGCAATCCCCGGGGGCGAGGTGGACGAACCGGCGCTGCACCAGGAGGTGATCGAGGGGCTGGACGGCTGGGCCGCGGGCCTGGGGCCGACGCTGGCGGCGGCGTGGGGCGCCCTGCGCGCGCGGCTCCGCCTGGACGCTCCTCCCGGCTACTTCCTCCACCCCCTGGCCCTCCCGGTCCTGCAGCTCCCGGTGTGGGTGGCCGCGGGTCCGGCGCCGGCGCCCCCCGCGCGGGTGCGGGCGGCGGTGGACAGCGCCGCGGCGGGCTACCTGGGCGTCCGTGTCCTCGACGACCTGCTCGACGAGCAGGTGGCGGAGGGGCCGGCCACCTGGATGCTCGCCCAGGCGCTGCTGGCCCGCCACCACGCCCTGGCGGGGCAGGTGGCCGCCGACTGTCCCGCCTGGCACGAGCTCTCCGGCCGCCGGTGGGCCGCCTTCGCCGAGGCGATGGCCCGCGAGGCGACGCTCTCGCCGGAGCAGGCGCTCGACCCGGCCCTGTTCCACCTCCTGCTGCAGCGCTCGGGGCCGCTGGTCCTGCCTCCTGCGGCGCTGCTGCTGCCCGCCGCGCCGGCGCTGCTGGGTCCGCTGTGCGCCCTCGTCGACGACCTGGCCCACAGCCACCAGCTCTTCACCGACGCCGTCGACGCGGAGAAGGACCTGCGCCACGGCAACCGCAGCCACGTGCTCGACCGCATGGGGGCGGCGCAGGGGCCCGCCGCCGTCCGCCGCCGCCTGTACCTGGAGGGCGGCCTGGACCAGGTCTTCGACGAGGCGGTCGCCCTGGTGGGGTCCGCGCGCGCCCACGCCCGCGCGGCGGGGCTGACCGCGGCGGAGGGCTGGCTGGACCGCCGCCTGCGCACCATGGAGGAGGTGCGGCGACAGGCCTTCGCCCGCTTGTTTCACCTGTTGATCGACAAGCTGTCCCCAGACCACTGATCACAGGCAGCGCCGGTGGTAGCATGTGCGTGGGAGACGGGTCCCACGCACCCCACGACGGGGAACGCCCGCACCGGGCAAGGAGCTGGCCATGGCAGGCAAGGAAGAGCTGATCGGTCGCGCCGTCATCGACGCCGACTTCCGCAGGCGGCTGCTCGCCGACCCGCAGGGCACGATCGAGGCCGAGGGCTTCGACGTCGAGCCCGAGCTGGTCGCGCAGCTCAAGGCCCTGGACCCCGCCGCGGCCGAAGCTGCCGCGGCCGGACTCGACCAGGCCTTCGCCGAGCGCCGGGCGGCGAGCTAGCGCGTGCAGGCTGCGTCCGCCGGGCCCTGGCCCCCGCCGGGCGCGCTGGTGGACCGGTCGGGAGCCGGCGGCGAGGTCCCGGATCCCCTCGCCGCCGGCGCTCTCGCGTCCGCCCCCTGGACCGCATGGTCGTGCGCGTTGTGCCAGGTGTGGCGGCTCGACCCCGCGCTGGCGCAGGCGCTGCCCCGCCTGGGTGGAGACGGCCCGCTGCCCGCGCCGGGCGTCGCCTGGGCCCTGGCGCGAGAGGACGCCGCCACCGTCCTGGAGGCGGCCGTGCGCGCCCGGGGGGACGAGGGGCCGGCGGCGCTGGCCTTCGGGCTGCCGGCGGCACGCGCGGGCCTGCCCCTCGCCGCCACCTGGCTGGCCGCCGCCTCGCGGGCGGTGGCCCTGCACGAAGCGCGCCTCGCCCTGTGGCTGGACCCCCAGGACCGGGCGCTCCAGGAGGCGCACCCCTCCCCCCTGCTGCGCGTGTGGCTGGAGGATCCGGAGGTCGGGCCCCTCCTGCGCCTGGCCCTGGCCGGCCGTCGCCAGGCCGCCCCTCGCCGGCACGAGCTGCTCCACCTGCTCGCCTCCCCCGCCGCCCGCGCGGCGGAGCAGCAGGCGTGGTCTGCGGCCCTGGCGGAGGTGGAGACCGCGGACCCGCCGGCGCCGCTGGCCCGCTGGGTGCAGGGTCTGCGGCAGGGCGCGGCCTGGCTGGACTCGGCCGCCGCCTTCCGGGCGCTGGCCAACACCATCCGCCCCCGCACCCGCCCCCCCGACGGCCCGGCGCTGGACCGGGTCGAGCAGGCCGCGGCCACCTTCCTCCTGCGACCCGGCGGCCTGGAGAGCACCTGGGAGCACCAGCGCTGGGGGGTGGGCGACCACACCGGCCCCCTCTACAACCGCTACTTCCCCGAGGGCGTGGTCGAGCAGGCCCTCGTCGAGGCCGGCGTCGACCGGCGGCCGGCCATCGGCGCGCTGCTGCGCCGGCTGCCCGACGAGCTGCGCTGGTACCGCCGCCCCGGCGACGCGGCCGAGGGGGGGGAGGGCGCCACCTGGAAGGGCATCCCGCCCGACGCCGACAGCCTGGGCCTGGCCCTGCAGCTCGCGGCGATCGCGCCCGTCCTGCCGGCGGGGCGCGCCGAGGGCTGGCTGCGCTACCTGTGGGCCAGCCTGCCACCGGACCGCCGCCTGCCCACCTGGTTCTACCGCGCCCCCGACGGCGGCCCCAGCATCCAGGGCCCCGCCTGGCAGTTCGCCAGCGACGACTGCACGACGGTCCGCCTGACCTGCATGACGGGCCTCTTGGAGTGCGGCCTTCCGGGGACCCGGTCGCTGGTCCGGGACAACCTGGCCTTCACGCTCCCTCGCTTCGGCGGCGACGCGCCGGCGGGCGACTTCTTCTACACGCAGGCCACGGCCGAGCTCTACCTGCTGCGCTTCGCCGCGCGCTGGGTGGCGCGCCTGCCCGGGGAGGCGGCCACCGCCGAGGTGGTGGCCACGGCGCGGGCCGTCGCCGAGCGCCAGGCGCGCGCCCAGGAGCTGGACGGCGGCTGGGGCAGCCCGCACGAGACGGGCCTGCGGCTGGAGGGGCTGGCCCGCTGGCATGCGGTCCCCGCGGCGCTGGCCCGGGGGCTGCGCTTCCTGGAGGAGGCCCAGCGACCCGACGGGAGCTGGCCCTCCGCGCCCTTCTACCTGATGCCCGGGAAGAGCCTGCACCACGTCGAGTACCTGGCGAGCACCGAGGTGACGACGGCGTTATGCCTGCGGGCCGTGCACCTGGCACGCCGTGGGATCCTCACCTGACCGCGACCGCGCCCCGCCCCCACACCACGTCGAGCGACCCGGGCGTGAGTGCGCGGGTCGAGCGCATCCTGCAAGCCCAGGAGATGGCCGGCGAGCGGCTGGTCAACCGCATCCGCCTGGCCTATGGCCTGCTCGGGCTGGCGATGGCCATCGCCGCGGCCGGGATCAACACCCCTGCGGCCAACACGGTCTTCCTGCTGCAGGGCGCCCTGCTGGTCGCCATGTGCGGCGCGCTGCACCTGGTCTTCCGCGCCAGCCGCGGCCGCTACCTGCCGTGGGCCAAGTACGCGACCATCACCTTCGACATCACGATGGTCCACCTGACCGTGCTGGCCGCGGCCCGCAACCACAGCGGCGTCATCGAGTACTTCCACTCGTTCTTCCCGCTGGTGCTGGTGCTGTGGAACCTGCTGAGCGGCCTGCGCTACTCCGTCGCCGCCTGCCTGTACTCGGCCGGCTACACCGCCCTGCTCAGCGCGGTGATGCTCGCCGCCGTGGTGGGGATGGGCCTGGTGCCGGTGAGCCCGACCAGCATCTGGGGGCAGAACGCGATCAACATCGCCGACGAGGCGATGCGCGTGGTGTTCGTCTCCGCCTCGGGCCTGGTCGCCGCGCTGCTGGCCAGCATCGCACGGCGGCTCATCCGTCGCGCCGAGGAGGAGAGCGCCAGCCGCGCCGCGCTGGAGCGCCAGAAGGCCCGCCTCTCCAAGTACCTGGGAGGAGAGCTGGCCGAGGTCGTGGTCGGGGACGGCTTCAACCTGGAGGGGGAGCGCCGCCAGGCGACGATCCTGTTCACCGACATCCGCAACTTCACCACGCTGGCCCAGGCCACCGGCCCCGAGCAGACCGTCAAGCTGCTCAACGACTACTTCACCGAGATGGTCGCCATCGTCTTCCGCTACGGCGGGACCCTGGACAAGTTCCTGGGCGACGGCCTGATGGCCGTCTACAACGCCCCCTTCGACCAGGCGAACGCGCCGCTGCGCGCCGTGTTGACCGCGCTGGAGATGGTGGCCGCCGTCGACCGCCTCAACCTGGTACGCACGGCGCCGGGGGACGGAGCGGCGGCGGGCGAGCCGGGGCCGCTGCGCATCGGCGCCGGGATCGCCAGCGGCGAGGTGATCGCCGGCAACATCGGCTCGGCCGAGCGCATGGAGTACACGGTCATCGGGGACGCCGTGAACCTGGCGGCCCGCCTGGAGACGCTGAACCGCGACCTGCGCACGGCCATCGTGATCAGCGAGGAGACCCGCCGCGCGGTCGCGCCCTGGATCCCGGTGGTGCCGCTGCCGCCCAGCATCAAGCTGAAGGGCATGACCGGCGAGCACCGCCTCTTCGCCATCGACCCCTCGGCCGTCTCGCCCGAGCGCCTGGCCGCGCTCCGCGACATGGTCCTCCAGGGCACGCCCGCCGCCCCGCACGGCTCCCCGGCCGCCCCCGAAGGCCCGGTGGTCCATTGACCGGCGGTCGGGCCCGCCGATGCGACACCCGGTCGCTTCCGGGCCCCCGGAGCCCATGCTAGTCGCGCAGTCCCCAAGCCACCGCGGAGTCCCCATGCACACCCAGCACGTCTATACCTTCGGAGCCGGCGAAGCGGCCGGTGACGGCACCATGAAGGCCCTCCTGGGCGGAAAGGGCGCAGCCCTGGCCCAGATGACCCGCCTGGGCATGCCCGTGCCTCCCGGCTTCACCATCACCACCACCGCCTGCACCGAGTTCTTCCGCAGCGGCGGCACCTGGCCCGTCGGCCTGGACGACGAGGTCGAGCAGGGCGTGGCCTACCTGGAGAAGGTCACCGGCAAGGTCTTCGGTGGAATGGACCACCCGCTGCTGGTCAGCGTGCGCTCCGGCGCGGCCGTCTCCATGCCCGGCATGATGGACACGGTGCTGAACCTGGGCCTGAACGACCAGACGGTCCAGGCCCTGGCCCGCAAGACCGACAACCCGCGCTTCGCCTGGGACAGCTTCCGGCGCTTCATCACCATGTTCGGCGACGTGGTCCTCGGCATCCACTACAGCCGCTTCGCCCGCGTGATGGACCAGGCCCGCGGCGACCGCGACGAGCGCGAGATGACGGCCGAGGAGCTGCGCCAGGTCTGCGTGCAGCTCGAAGAGGTGGTCAAGGACGCCTGGGGCCCCTTCCCGCAGGATCCCCGCGAGCAGCTCCGCCTGTCGATCGACGCGGTCTTCAAGTCCAGCAACACGGCCCGGGCCCGCTACTACCGCAAGACCCACAACCTGCCCGACGACATGGGGACCGCCGTCAACGTGCAGGCGATGGTCTTCGGCAACATGGGCGCCAACAGCGCCACGGGCGTCTGCTTCAGCCGCAGCCCCAAGGACGGCACCCGCTTCTTCTACGGCGAGTGGCTGCCCAACGCCCAGGGCGAGGACGTGGTCGCCGGCACGCACACCCCGCTGCCGATGACGCCGGACGCCCCCGGAGCGGCCGAGGCGCTGGCCAAGACCGGCGGCAAGGCGCTCTCCGACGCGATGCCGGCCGCCTACGCCGAGCTGGTCGCCCTCAAGGACCAGCTCGAGCAGTACTACAAGGAGATGCAGGACATGGAGTTCACCGTCGAGGACGGCACGCTCTACATCCTGCAGACCCGCACCGGGAAGCGCACCGCCGCCGCCGCCGTGCAGATCGCCGTCGACATGGTGGAGGAGGGCCTGATCGACATCGACACGGCGCTCAAGCGCATCGATCCGGTCGCGCTGGAGATGGTGCTGCGCCCCGTGCTCGACCCGGACGCGCCGCGCAAGGTCATCGCCAAGGGCCTGGACGCCAGCCCGGGCGCCGCGAGCGGCAAGGTCATCTTCCACAGTGAAGAGGCCCAGGAGCTGGCCGAGCGCGGCGAGGCGGTGGTGCTGGTCCGCATGGAGACCAGCCCCGAGGACATCCAGGGCATGACCGTCAGCCAGGGCATCCTGACCAGCCGCGGCGGCCAGACCAGCCACGCGGCCGTCGTCGCCCGCGGCATGGGCAAGCCCTGCGTGGTCGGCTGCGCCGAGATCGCCGTCGACTACGCCCGGCAGCTCTTCTACGCCGGCGACACGGTCATCAAGCGCGGCGACTGGATCACCATCGACGGCGCCACCGGCGAGGTCATGGAGGGCAAGGTCCCGACCCTGGCCCCGCCGACCGACTCGGGCGCCATGGCCACGCTGCTGGGCTGGGCCGACGAGCGCGCCCGCCTCAAGGTCCGCGCCAACGCCGACAACGGCCCGGACGCCGCCCGCGCCCGCAGCCTGGGCGCCGTCGGCATCGGCCTGTGCCGCACCGAGCACATGTTCTTCCAGCCCGAGGCCCTGCGGGCCATGCGGGAGATGATCCTGGCCGAGGACGACCGCACCCGCGCCCGCGCCCTGGCCCAGGTCCTGCCGCTGCAGCGCGCCGAGTTCGAGCAGATCTTCCGGGCGATGGACGGCCTGCCGGTCACGATCCGCCTGCTCGACCCCCCTCTGCACGAGTTCCTGCCCAACCGGGCCGAGGACATCGCCCAGGTGGCCAAGGACATCGGCGTGCGCACCGAGGCGCTGACCGAGCGCCTGCGGCAGCTGCACGAGGCGAACCCGATGATGGGCCACCGCGGCGTGCGCATCGGCGTGACCACCCCCGAGATCTACAAGACCCAGGTCCGCGCGATCTTCGAGGCCGCCTGCAAGCTCACGCGCGAGGGCGTGGTCGTCATCCCCGAGGTGATGATCCCGCTGGTCGCCATCCCCAAGGAGCTGGAGATCAACAGGCAGTACGTCATCGAGGTCGCCGAGCAGGTGCTCAAGGAGACCAGCGTGCACGTCGACTACCGGGTCGGTACGATGATCGAGATCCCCCGCGCGGCCCTGCTGGCCGCCGAGGTGGCCGAGCACGCCGACTTCTTCAGCTTCGGCACCAACGACCTGACCCAGATGACCTACGGCTTCTCGCGCGACGACATGGGCCTGTTCCTGCCGGCCTACATCCAGCGCGGGGTGCTCACCGAGTCGCCGCTGGCCCACTTCGACACGGAAGGCGTGGGCCAGCTCGTCGCGATGGCGACCGAGCGCGGCAAGTCGCGGAAGGCCAAGCTCAAGTGCGGTGTCTGTGGCGAGCACGGCGGTGACCCGGCCGGCGTGCACTTCTTCCACAAGGTCGGACTGGACTACGTGAGCTGCTCGCCCTTCCGCGTCCCCGTCGCCCGCCTGTCGGCCGCCCACGCGGCCATCGACCAGGGCAGGTAGCCGGATGCGGAGGTGGGCCGGTCCCCTCGGCGCGCTGGGCCTGCTGGCCCTGTACGCCGGGGGTCCGGCCTGCGGGACGGCGGCGCTCTACCGCCTGCCCAGCACGACGGGCAACCCCGACCGCGTGGTGGGCGAGCTCAGCCTGGTGACCGACGCCCAGGTCGAGCACCTGCCCAGCCGCGGCTGGGACCTGCAGGTGCGCTTCGACCTGGAGTGGCGCGGCCAGGAGCGCAGCCGCGTCGACCTGGCCCGCACGGTGGTTCGCGTGGACCAGAGCACGTGGGAGCCCTGCCGGCAGCCCGACGACGTCGATCGGGACGCGCTCCTCGTGGTGCTCGGGCCGGGCGAGAAGGCCACCCGCACCCTGACCTGCCTGGACATCCGGCAGCCCGCCGACCAGGTCGAGCTGCGGGTCTACGCCAGCGGCACGGGCGCGCCGGGCGGCTACATCGAGCTGTCCTTCCACGGCGTGCCCTGACGCGGACCGGCGGTGGGCCCGGGGGACGGCCGGGACGCTCGCAACCCGGCGGACACCGGGCTACCTGCCTGGACGCCCCCGGTCCTCGCCGGCTCCACCCTCCTCCGCTTCCCCGGTCCGCCGTGCTGATCCTCCTCGCCCTCCTCACCGGCTGCATGAGGGACCTTCCGCTGCCCGACGTGGGCGCCTGCGCCGTCTACCCCGAGGGCAGCTACGACTACGGCGAGATCGGCATCGGCACCTGCCTGGCCGGCCCGGTCGACCTGGCGGTGGCGGACAACGACGGCGACCCGGTGCTGCTGGTGAGCAACAGCAACCACCTGGGCACCTTCACCGGCGGCAGCCTGCTGGCCATCCCCTGGGACGCGCTCGACCTGGACCAGGGCCGCCAGGTCGTCAGCGACCTGGGCCCCGCGGCCGTGGACCTGCCGGACTTCGCCGCCGGCATCGCCCTGTGGGACCAGGACGACGGGGGGCTCGGCGACCTCGCGCTGGTCGCCAACCGCCTGTCCGAGGGCTCGGGCACCCGGGCCGCCGACGACGCCGTCTACCTGGTCGACGTGACCCAGGCGCGCAGCCCCGCGCTGTCCGACCGTGGGGACGACGGCGGCGCCTCGGTCCAGGTGCAGGCCGACCCCACCGAGGTCGTGGTCGATCCCGACGCCGGCATGGCCTACGTGATCAACCGCACGGCCCACAGCGTCTCGGTGCTGGACCTGACCGGAGAGCTGGTGGAGATCGTCCTGCCCTGGCCGGAGCAGAGCGTGGGCGAGGCGGTGGTGACGGACCAGGGCGGGGACGGTTCGACCCTGGCGCTGGCCGACCTGGAGGTCACCGACAGCACGCTGGTCCCCGACGAGGAGTGGGTGCTGACCTGGTCGGAGGGCACCTGGCGGGTGTGGACCCCCACCGACGCGGGCCTGCTGCGCGTGACCACCGCGGGCGACGGGCGCTACACCGAGAGCAAGCTGGGCGGGGAGCTGGACCCAGCGGACCTGGACGGCGAGGTGGTCGAGGTCCTGGACCCGACCGTGCTGGAGCTGGGCGGGGTGCTCTACCTGTACTTCGTCGACCAGGGCACCGTCCGCGTGGCCCTGGCCGACACCGCCCTGGTGGGCTGGGCCATCCAGGAGACCCAGGCCCTGTCGCTGGAGGACGGCGCGTGGGACGCGCAGGTCGAAGGGCCGACCGTCTTCCAGACCGAAGCCGAGCTGGTGATGCTGTACGGTGGCACCGACGGGCTGGACGGCACGATCCCGGCGATCGGGCGCGCCACCAGCTCTGACGGCGTCACCTTCGTCCGCGGCCGGGCACCGGTACTGGAGCCCACCTGGGATCACGAGGCCCAGGGCGTCACGGACCCCTCCGTGGCCTGGGACGGCGAGATCGGACAGTGGCGGATGGTCTACGGCGCCTGGGACGGTGAACGGTGGACAGTGGGCCACGCCACCAGCGACGACACGCAGACCTGGACCTCGGACGCGGCGCCGCTGTTCGAGGTGGACGGCGTCGACGTGGCGGCCCCGGTCCTGACCTGGGCGCCCGGCGGCTACCGGATGTGGTACGCCCGGGACGAGGGCGGCGGCTGGACCCTGGGCGCCGCGTCCAGCGTGGACGGGTGGACCTGGACGGACCTGGGCACCGTGGCCGACCTCGACCTGTCGCTGGGTGATCCGCCCGGCCCGGCCGTGCAGCAGGCGGTCGACCGCCTGTTCCGGGTCGAGCGGAGCACCAGCGGTGCGATGGTCGCCCAGATGGAGGGCGGGGCGACCGTGGCCCTGGCCGACCAGGGCCTGGAGCTGGCCGCTATCGGCGGCTACCACCTGGGCACCGACGCGGCGGGCGCCGACTCGGCCGGCGGCCTGAGCCTGGCCAGCGTCGATCCCGCGGACGGCACCGCGTGGTTCACCATCGTCGACGATGGCGGCACCCCCGCGATCGCCGTCGGGCAGGTCGACGGCGCGGGCGGCGCCTCGGTCGAGGCGGGCAGCGTCCTGCAGGGCGAGGAGAGCTGGGAGGACCGCGGCGTGAGCGACCCGGTGGTGGTCCCCACCGACGACGGCTACGTGATGTTCTACCAGGCCCATCGGCGCGACGAGAGCGCCATCGCACGCGCGACCAGCGTGGACGGACGGACCTGGACCCGCACCGGCCGGGTGCTGACCCCCGGCGAGGACTGGGACAGCGTCGACCTCGTCCCCGGCAGCGTCCGGGTCGAGGACGACGGCACCTGGCGACTGTTCTTCTCCGGCGGCGACGGCGAGACCTGGTACATCGGCGAGGCGACCAGCACGGACCAGGGACAGAGCTGGAGCCGCGACACCGGCGCACGCGGCTACGCCCTGGCCACCGGCTCTCCCGGCGACTGGGACGACTCCGGCGTGCGGGATCCCTTCGTGCACGTGGACGGCGAGGGCACGTGGCACCTGTGGTACACGGGCTTCGACGGAGACACCTGGCGCCTGGGCTACGCCACCCGCGGCGGCGAGGACGAGAGCTGGGTGCGCTTCGAGGATCCCGTCGACGGCGAGAAGCGCGCGGTGGTGGACGTGGTCGACTCGGCCTTCCACCCCGACGGCGCGGTGCGGCCGGTGGTGCTCAGCCCCGACCAGGCCGCCGGCCTGGGCGGCAGCGGCGACCTGTGGCAGGTCTGGTACGCGGGCCGCATGGACACGGTCGATCGCCAGGGCCGGGCGGTGGGGCGCAGCCCCGATCGGCTCCACCGGGTCTTCCGGGGCCCCAGCGCCGGCGACCAGATCTCCTTCGTCACACAGCGCGGCGACGAGGAGGCCCAGGCCATCCCCCTGGTGGCCGAGGTCGAGGGTGCCAGCGTCACGGCCGACTCGGTCGCCAGCCTGCACCTGGACCGGGAGCGGGGCTTCCTGTACGTGGTCGGCAAGGAGCGCCCCTACGTCTTCGTCATCGACGTCCGGGACGACAGCCCCCTGGCGGACGGCAGCTCCGACGCCAACTACCTCGACCTGGAGGCCGTGATCGCCGCCCGCAACGCCAGCGGCGCCGACGGCTTCCGGCAGGTGTTGACGGTGCCCGGGCGCGACCACCTCCTGGCGCTGAACGACTCGCCGGACGCGGTGTGGGTGGTGGACCTCTCGCAGGTGACCGACGACGGCCTCTCCGATCTCGTGTACGACGCCGTGCTGGGCTACATCCCCACCCCCCGCGGCGTGCAGCGGGACGAGGGCGTGAACACCATGACCAGCATGGGCGTCGGGCAGATGCTGCTGCACCCCGACGGGCGGCGCCTCTTCCTGAGCCACTTCAACGCCAACAGCATCGGGTTGATCGATCTCTCCCTGGGCCCGTGGGGCACCTTCGTCCAGGAGGTCATGGACGTGGGAGAGAACCCGTTCGCCATCGAGCTGTCCCCCGACGGGCAGCAGCTCGTCTTCGCCAACTACACGGGGGAGGTCGACCGCGAGAGCAAGGCGAGCGCCTCCACCCTGGGCGTGCTCGACATCGACGAGGACAGCCCCACCTGGTTCGAGGTCCGGACGTGGCTGGTCAACCGATGAAGCGCCTGTTGCCCCTACTGGTCGGCGGCCTGGCGGCCTGCACCACCACCGAGCCCGGCCCGTGGATCTTCGACGCGCCCACCTCGGCCGACGTGCTGACCCCCGCCGACGGTGGCCCCTTCGAGGAGCCGATCGGCTTCGTCTCCAACCTGCGCTCCGGCCGCATCACCCCCATCGACCTCAAGCACGCCACGCTGCTGTCCGACCAGCCCACCGCGCCCTGGCTGGACGCGCGCGGGGTGGCCCTGGGCGACGAGCGACAGCTCGGCGAGATCATCGCCTGGGCGCCGGCCGAGGACCAGGTCCGGGTGATGGCGGTGGACCTGCACCACCGCGTGCTGGCCGAGGCCCCCTACGTCATCGGCACCGACCCGGTGCTGACGCTGCAGGAGCCGACGGCCACCGAGCCCGTCTTCGTCGACGCGGACGGCTCCGGCGACGCGGTCACGGTCTCGGGGCTGACCCTGTCCACCGGCTGGACCACGACCGAGGACTGGACGCTGGAGACGGACGGGCAGCAGTGGTGGGTGACGGGCTCCCGCTCGGGACGGCAGGGGGACACCGCCACCCTCGGGACCCCCTACCGCACCGAGAACCACGAGCTGGCCTTCACCCTGGAGGGCAGCGCCTCGTCGGGCGACTCGATCACGCTGTCCACCCAGACCGGGGTGGTCGAACACGACCTCGGCGCCATCCCCCTGTCGCTGACGCGAGTGCCCGGCCAGGCCCTCGCCCTGGTCGGGACCTGGGACGACGTGGCCGGCTCTGGGGCCCTGGTGCTGTGGGACCTGGCCACCCAGGCCGAGGTCGGCAGGGTCGCGCTGGGGGCGGGCGCGCAGCCCTGGCAGCTCGAGGTCGCGGCCGTGGACGCGGGCCGGGCGCGGGTCTTCGTGGGCGACAGCAAGCTGCCCCAGGTCCTCGACGTGGACCTGGACCTGGCGGCGCCCGCCGCCAGCACGGTGACGGCGATCCCCGCGGCAGCGCCGGTGCAGGACCTGGCCTGGCTGGCTGGCGATGACCGCCTGGGCCAGCCCTTCGACCGGCTGTTCGTCGCGCCGGCGGGCGGCAACCGGGTCGACGTGTACGATCTCCAGGCCGGCACCTGGCTGGACGTCAACCCCCTGGACGGGGTGGACCTGGCCGGCATCGACCTGTTCTCGCCGGTGATCGGCATCGACGCGGTGCCCGAGCCGCTGGACGTGCAGACCTTGACGCCGTGGGGCACCTACGACAGCGCCTGGGCCCTGGCCCTGACCCTGTTCGACGGGTCGCTGGTGCTGATGGACGCCGCCACCGGCTGCCTGGTGACCGACATCGAGGGCGCGCGCGTGACCCTGGACCAGGGCGAGGAGGACGTGGACTTCACCGACTACGGCGCCACCAGCTCCCCGGCGCTGCAGATCGACGAGGCCACCGGGCGCAAGGTGATCACCAGCACCTGCGGCGGCCTGGTCCGGACCGAGACCTGGACGGTGACCTACGACGGCGCCCGCGGCGACTACAGGGTCGAGGGCAGCGTCACCGGCGAGCAGGTCGGCCGCCTGGTCGAAGACCAGCGCTACGTCAGCGACAACGGCGGCTTCTCGCTGCTGGTGCTGTCCGGGCCCCTGCCCACCACCGACGGCGACCAGTTCACCTTCTACGCCGAAGAAGGGATCCTGCGGCTGGACACGATCAACGACGCCGAGCTGGGCGACACGCCCTTCGACGCGCCCGCGGCGCCCGTGGTCTTCCAGCTCGACGTCGGCCCCACCGGCGGCGGCTGGGACCAGCTCGACCGGCGCAGCTACGCCCTGCTCCCGCTCACCGGCAACGACCTGGTGCTGCGGGTGCGCCTGCGCACCTGGAACGTCGAGGTCGTCTGGGAGTAGCGGCTCAGGCCAGGGCCTCGGCGGCGTCGCGGCGGGGGTCCTTCTTGCGGGCCCGGGCCAGGAAGGCCTGCAGGTGCTCGCGCGCGGCCTCGACCTCGCCGGCCGCGTGCAGCAGGCGGCCCAGGAAGTAGCGGGCCTCCGGCGGCACCTTCTTCTTGGCCTCGGCGGCGGCGACCAGGGCCTGCCGCGCGCCGGCCGCGTCGCCCGCGCGCGCCCGCAGCAGGCCGCGCGCGAGGTCTCCGGGCGCCTCCTGGGGCAGCCAGGGGTCCAGGATGGCGGCGGCGTGGGCCTCCAGGGGCGAGGCCCCGCCCGCGGCCAGCCGGGCCCAGTCCAGCTCGTCGGGGCGCGCGATCGCCCAGGCGGCCGCGAGGACCTGCTCCTCGCCGGCCAGGGTCCAGGTGCGCCCCTCGAGCTGGAAGGTCGGGCCCGGCTCGGCGTCGCCCACCCGGCGCACGAACATGCGGCGGAGACCCCCAGGCAGGATGCCGTCCAGGTAGGCCCAGGCGGTGGCGTCCTCGCCGTCGCCCATCAAGGTCCCGGCGTCCGAGAAGGCCGCGAAGCCAGTGGGGCGGCTGGGGTGGGGATCCACCTCGCCAGCGTCGCGACCGTCGGTGACGAAGGCGCCACGCAGGGGCTGCTCCAGGTCCTGCAGCAGGTCCAGGGCCCGGTCGCGCAGCTCGGCGGGCGCGCCGGTCAGGGACAGGGCGCCGATGGCGCCGCGCGCCGAGCGGAAGCCCACCCGGGCCGCCACCCAGGCCACCTCGGCGGCAGCGTCGGGCTTCAGGCGCGGGTCGCGCAGCAGGCCGACCACCTCGGCCTCCAGCGCCGCGTCGCCCTCGGCGGCGGCGGACTCGCACAGCCGCAGCAGGCCGATGGCGGCGCCCAGCCGGACGTCTCCGCGCGGGTCGCGCAGGCCGACGGCGATGCGCTGGAAGCCCTCGGGGATCCCGATGCAGGCCAGCAGGGAGAACAGGCCGGCGTTCACGCCGGGGTCCATGCCCTTGAACAGGTCGAAGAGGACGCGCCGGCGCCCCTCGTCGAGCCCGGCAGCCCGCGGGCCGGTGCGGTAGCGGGAGAGGATGTCGGCGGCGGCCCCGGCGGCGCCCAGGCGGACCGCCGGCGAGCGGTCCTCCTGCGCCAGGCTGATCAGGGAGGGGATGTCGTCGGGCGTGCCGAAGCGCGCCAGGTCGCGCGCGCCCGCGCAGCGGTCGTGGATGCTCTTGCCGGTCAGGGCCAGCCGGGGGTCGCTGGTCTCGGGAGGGGCGGCGTGGTCGAAGGGCACGGGGGCTCCGAGCGGGTTCAGGGGAGGGTCAGGGCGACGGTGGCCAGGCCCTGGCCACGGAGGGCGACGAGCAGCTCGTCCTGGCCGTCGCCGTCGCCGTCGACGGCGGCCAGGCGCGCGGGGTGGGGGCTGCGCCAGGTGAAGGCCGGCTGGCCGAGGCCGTCCAGGCCGACGACCACGCCGTCGCGACGCACGAGCACGGTGCGTGGCGCGCCCCCGGGGCCCAGGCGCGCGGTGAGGAGGTCCTCGAACTCGGCGCTGGCGACGCGCCCGAGGGCGTCCACGAGCGTGGCGCCGCGGGCCGGGACGTCGGCGAGGAGCTGGCCGCCGGCGTCGAGGTGCCGCCGGACCTGCCCGTCGACCACCCAGGCGCCGCCCGACGCGTCTGCGGCGACGTCGGTGGCACCACCCGGCCCGCGCCACAGCGGGCGCCCCATGCCGTCCAGCAGCAGGAGCTCGTCCTCGGTCGCCACCCACAGGCCGGCGGCCCCCGCGGACAGGGCCACGACCGGCGAGGGGGTGGTGACCAGCCAGCGGGCGCGGCCCCCGGCGCTCCGGGCGCGGACCCAGCGCTCGCCGGGCACGGCGACCACCGGGCCGTCCAGCCACGCCAGCAGGGCGCCGCCGGGCGGCCCCTCCTCCTGCAGCCCCGCGCCGCCGCCGTCGGGGGTCCAGACCACGGGCGGGCCGTCGTCCCGGCCGACCGCGACGTGTCCGTCCCCCACCGCCACGGAGCGGGCCCCCGGCACGCCCAGGAAACCCACCAGCTCGGCCGGGCCGACGCTCCAGGCGTGGCCCAGCAGGCTCTCGCCCGGCCCCGGGGCGCCCGCCGCCGGGCCCGGGGAGGCGGCCGCGGCCAGCACCTCGTCCACCACCCGCGCCAGGCGCGGGATCGCCGACGGCGACCAGCCGCGCGCCGAGTAGACCAGGGCGCCCTGCCCGTCGACCAGGCGCAGGGCCGGGATGCCGCCGACCCCGAAGCGCTCGCGCAGGGCCGGCGCGTGCACGACGGGGAAGGGCAGGCCGAGCCCCCGCACGTAGCCGGCCACGTCGGCGGCCTCGGGATCCTCGTCGACGCTGACGGCCAGGACGGACAGGCCCCGCTCGCGGCGCTCGGCCCACATGGCGTGCAGCTCGGGCAGCTCCTGGCGGCAGGGCCCGCACCAGGTGGCGAAGAAGGTGATGACGACCGGCTGGCCGACGTGGTCGGACATGCGCCAGGGCTGCCCGTCGATGGTGACCAGGTCCAGCGCGTCCACCGCGGGCAGCGAGGCCCGCCAGGGCTGCTCCTGCCGCACCGGCGCCATCGCCAGCGCCCCGCGCAGGCCCGGGTCGTCCTGCGCGGCCAGCAGCGCCCGCGCGACCTCGGTCGCACGCTCCCGATCCCCCGCGGCGAGCCAGGACCGGGCCAACAGGCCACGCCCATGGGCGTTGCCCCCCGCGTCGCCCCGCCAGGCGCCGCCGGGCTCCCAGGCATCCGGCGGCCGCAGCGCTTCGGCGGCCTCCAGCTCCGGGCGCGCCAGGTCGTGGCGCCCGACCGCGTGCCAGACCTCGC
Organism: Myxococcota bacterium; assembly: GCA_023150805.1. Lineage (GTDB taxonomy): Bacteria > Myxococcota_A > UBA796 > UBA796 > UBA2385 > UBA2385. The sequence continues at coordinate 27,168 of JAKLKF010000065.1, forward strand.
CCAGCTTGCCGCGCAGCGCGGCGTCGTCGGGGTGCACGGCGGCCAGGACCTCGGCGGCGGCCACCGCCACCGCGGGCCGGCGCTCCACCGCCCGGCGCAGCGTGAAGCTCAGGGCCTGCCCGGCGGACATCCCCCCGAAGTCGTCCGCGACGGCCTGCTGCGCCCGTCGCCGGGCCTGGCGCGCGCCCCCCTCCAACAGCGCCAGCCGCAGGGCCACCACGCTGTCCGGCAGGTCCCGTCGCCGGGCCAGCGGCGTCGGCGACGGCCCCGGCAGCACCGCCACCTCCCGGAAGTCTCCGTCCAGCGGCGGGCGCACCACCAGCCCGACCGGCTCCGGCGCGCCCCCCCGCAGCGCGTGCCGGGCCGCGGTGGGCGCCTTGCGCACCTCGATGCCGTCGACCGCCACCAGCAGGTCGCCGGGCGCCAGGCCCGCCGCCGCCGCGGGTCCCCCCGCCGAGACCGCCGTCACCAGGAGCCCCTCGTCCAGCTCCTGCACCGCCAGCCCCAGGCCGCCCGTCGACGACGAGGGCCCGTGCACGGCGGCCGGGCGAGCGGCACAGGCCAGGAACAGGCTGGTTAGCATCGACAGGGGGATCACGCGCCCCAGCGTAGCACCCCAGACGAGGTGCCCGTGTCGCCCTTCCTCCTCCTCGTGCTGGGCTGCGCCTCCGGCATCCGCACGCTGTACGAGACCGAGCGGGACGCGGCCCTGGCGCGCGCCCCGGCTCCCAGCGAGGGCTGGCAGCCCGACGTGCGGATGCGCATCTCGTCGCAGGCACTGGACGGCCTGGTCCAGGCCACCTTGGACCAGGGGCTGTGGAGCTGGGACGAGCAGCTCACCCTGTCCGGGCCGCTAGGCCTGCAGGCCCGGGTCGAGCCCTCGGGCCGGGTGCACCGGCTGCGCCTGGCCGCCAGCCGCGCCTGCGACGGGTGCCTGGAGGTCGACGCCGGCCTGGAGGGCACCGCGCGGTGGAGCGCGGCCGGGGCCTCCGGCTCGGTGCCCTTCACGGCGCAGGTCCAGGGGACGGTCTCCTTCGAGGTCGAGCGCGAGGGCGCCGGGTGGGCGGTCAGCGGGCGGCTGCGCGACGTGGACCGGGTGGAGCTGGGCGTGTCGCGCCTGGGCAGCCTGGACGCCACCGAGCTGCTGGGCGACTGGGTGAGCGAGGCGCTGAAGGAGGCGCGACCGCTGGCGCTGGGCACCTTCGGCGGCGGCGAGCTGCCCGTCGCCGCGGCGCGCCTGTCCACGCCCCGCGGCCAGCTCGAGCTCCAGCTGCTGACCGACGTGGTCGACGGCGGGCCGGTCAGCGCCGGCGTGAACCTCGCCCAGGACTTCGAGGTGCGCATCTCGTCGGCCTCGGCGCTGGCCCTGGCGCGCCGCAAGGCCTTCGAGACCGGGGCCATCGCCTACGATGTCGCCGCCGTGCCCACCTCGCTGGCGGTCGACGACGACGGCTTCTCGATGGGCCTGCGCCTGTGGAAGCTCTCGGGGGTGGGCTGGTGGCGCGACTACGCGGTGACCGGGACCATGGGGGTGCAGCAGCGGCAGCTCGTGCTGCAGGCGACCGAGGCGGTGGAGGGAGAGAAGTCGGCGGGCGCCGGGCTGGCCGACCCGCTGGCCCTGCTGGCCGAGGGGCGGATCCTGGACGCGGTCGCCGACGGCCTGGACCAGGCCGTGCCCGCGTCCACGGGGCTCTCCATCGGCGGCCAGGCGCTGACGGCCCAGGTGCAGGCGGTGCGGGGCGCGCGGGCGGCGATCGAGCTGACCGGGAGCCTGGTGACGCAGCAGGCCGACGGCGCCGGTGACGGCAGGACGCTGGAGCGGTGAGCCGCCGCGAGCCGCGGCGCACCTCCCCCGCGCCCCGGCCGCGCGGAGCTGCGGCGGCGACACCCCCGGAGGGTGGATGCCCGGCGTGATCCGGCGAGCGGCGCTCGGGATCGTGGTGGCGGCGGTCTCCACCCTGCTGACGGCGGTCGTGGCGGACCGGGTCGTGGCGGCGCGTGGGCTCGACCGCGAGCGCATCAGCCTGTCCTTGTACACCCAGCAGGCCTACGCCCCGGTGCACGCGAAGTCCGACGATCCCGTCCTGCACTACGAGCTCAAGGCCGGCGCCACCTTGACCGGCACCGGCAAGTACGGGCCCTACCAGATCTCGATCAATCCCCACCGGGCGCGCGGCCCGGCGCACCCCTTGGGCAAGGGGCCCGGCGTCTTTCGAAGCCTTTGCTTCGGGCCATCGAGCACCTTCGGCGCCGACGTGGACGACGCCGAGGCCATCCCGGCCCGGCTGGAGGCGTGGCTGCGCGCCCGCGCGCCTGGCGATGGGCCCGTCGTCGAGGTGTGGAACTTCGGCACCAGCGCCTAGGTGCCGATCCAGTCCGCCCACCTCGCGCGCACGAAGCTGGTCGCGCTCGACCCCGACCTGGTGCTCATGGTCTTCAACAACGCAGGCCGGCGCGCCTTCCTGCCGCCCGCCCAGGGGAGCTGGGACCCGATGCCCTGGTTCCGGGCAGATCCGACCTTGTGGGCGGAGACCCTCCCCAGCCCCTCGCCCGCGCTGGACCGGGTACACCTGCCCCTCCTGCGGCTCTCGGCCTTCTACCGCTACGCCGTGGCGCAGCGGGTGCTCGACCGCCGCGTCGCGCCGCACCCCGACCAGACCCGCCCCCCGGTCCATGCCACCACCTCCGCGCTGATGGCCGAGGCCGGGGCGGCGGGCGTGGGGCTGGTGGTGGTGTCCTGGCACCGGGAGAACCCGGACCACTTCCCGGGCCTGCCACCCTCCGACCACATCGAGGTCTTCCCCGCTCCCCGCGACGTCTTCGACGCCCACCCTCCTCCGTCCGTCCTCGACGCCGTCGCGGCCCGGATCGGCAGCAGCCTGGTCGCCGCCGGCCGGGTGCCGGGGCTGTCGCCCGACGGGGTCGTGCCCCTGCCCGTCGAGGTGGACGACCGGACCCTGGCCGGTCGGACCTTCCCGCCGCGCCAGCGCTCGGCCGCACCGGCGCCCTGAGCGCAGCCGCGCGGCGGCCGACGCGCCCCTCAGACCACGATCCACCGCCAGCGCCCGCGCCACACGGCGCTGCCCTTGCCTAGCGCCTTGGCCACGGTGGTGAGGTTGATCGCCCACCAGATCCCGGCCGCGCCCCAGCCCAGGCCCTGCGCCAGGCCCGCCCCCAGGGGCACCCGCAGCATGTTCAGCGGCAGCGACCAGCGCAGCACGGCGCGCGTGTCTCCCGCGCCCTCCAGGACCCCCTCGGCGAGCGCCTCCAGGGCCACGAAGGGCTGGCTCCAGGCCAGCACGCGCGCGTAGAGCACGGCGTGGGCGAGGACGACGGGGTCGTCGGTGAACAGGGCGCACAGCGGCCGGGCGAGCAGGTGGAAGGCCAGCGCGACCGCCAGGCCGGTGCCGAGCGTCAGCGGCAGGGCGCGCCGGATCGCCTCCTGCGCCAGGTCTGGCCGCCCCGCGCCCAGGCTGCGCCCCACCACGCTGGCCACCGCCAGGGAGATCCCCCAGAACAGCGGCCAGGACACCGACTCCAGCCCGCTGAAGCCGATGCCGAGCGCGGCGTTGACCTCGGGCCCCAGCGGCGACACGGCGACGCGGAGCAGCGCCTGGTAGACCAGCGCGTAGGCGGCGGTGTTCAGCGAGATCGGGAGCCCGACCCGCAGCACGCGGCGCAGCGCCGGCCCGGGGCGCAGGAAGGAGCCGATCCGGGCCCCCCGGAAGCCCAGCCGGCGCCACAGCAGGGCCAGGCCGGCGGCGACGGCCAGGCCGTGGGCCAGCCCCGTGGCCAGCGCCGCCCCCTCGATGCCCAGCCCGAAGCCGTAGATGAGCAGGCCGTTGAGCAGGCCGTTGAGCAGCGAGGCGCCGGCCTGGAGGGCCAGCATCGTCCGCGTGTGGCCCATGGCCACCAAGGCCGCGTCGACCAGGGGCGCCAGGGCCAGGGGCACGACCACGACGGCCAGGGTGCGCAGGTAGGCGGTGGCGAGCCGGGCCACCTCGCCCCCCAGCCCCAGCCAGGTCGCCACGGACGGCGCCAGCAGGATCAGCGCGCCCTGGACGATGCAGCCGACGAGCACCCCCCCGAGCAGGGCGTTCCCGAAGATCTGCCGCCTGCCCTCGGCGTCGCCCGCCCCCGTGCACCGCGCGATCAGGGGCCCCGCCCCCGCGCTGACGAGCACGAAGCACGCGAAGAGCGTGATGGTCACGAAGGCGCAGGAGCCGATGGCCGCCTGCGCGGCGGTGCCGAGCCAGCGGACCGATGCCTGGTCGATGACGCGAAAGGCGTTGTTGAGGATGGCCGAGGCCGCAGCCGGCAGGGCCAGCGCCAGGAGCGATCGCGTGCTGACCGACTCCATCCGCCCTCCGCCGGGGCCCCCTCCTACTCCGCGGCGGTCGAGCTCGCCGCCGTGCCGGCGCGGCTCAGCACCTCGCCGCTGCGGTTGTTCGCCAGGCGGACCATGCCGGCCCGGCTCACCAGCACGCTGACCTCGTCCGGGACCCCGTTGCGCACCGACTCGGCGTTCACCACCGTCAGCGAGATGTAGCCGGTGCTGCCGAAGTCCCGGGCCGGGTTCCGCACCCAGCCCCGCGGGCTGAAGACGATGCTGTCCTGGCTGTCGCCGCTGCCGGGTCCGGTCAGCTCCGCCCACTGCCGCAGGCAGGCGTCGGCGGAGCTGCGGTTGCCGTCGGGGCCGATGTCGATGCGGCCCTCGGACTGGTCGTCGTCGGTGCCGTCCTCCAGCGAGTCGTCGGGCAGCACGTCCCACCGGTCCGAGCCGCGCGAGCTGTTGCCGATCTGCTTGGACCAGGTGCCGCCCCAGCTCGTGCCGTCCGTGCAGCCGCCAGGGCTGGACTCCAGGACCAGCCGGGTCTCGCGGTTGGTGTTGACCGCCAGCTCCCGCAGCTCGAGCAGGTCGTCCCGCAGCTGCTTGGCCGCCTTCACCGTGCGGAAGCGAGGGAGCTGGTCCCGCAGGCTGCCGTAGCCCAGGCCCGCCAGGACGACGATGACCGCCATGACGATGGCGACCTCGACCAGGGTCAGGCCGCCGCGGGAACCAGGCCCCAGACGAACGAAGCGCCGGAACCTGTCCGGCGCGTCGACCTGGCGGGACACCCGCCTCAGAAGACCTCCATCCAGGCCAGCGTCGCGGTCCCCAGGAAGGGATCCCCCTCGGCGCCGATGCTCAAGATGCCCGCGTCCACGCCGTCTCCGCCCGAGGTGCCGACGAAGATGGTGTTGCCGTTGTTCGTCACGCTGGAGGGGTAGCCGTCGACCTCGACGTGCGACGAGTCCGAGGCGTCCACCACGCCGTCGTTGTTGGTGTCCATGCCCGGCCCGCAGTCGTCGTAGGCGATGCCGTACAGGCGCCCCTGGCCGCCGTCACACACGTCCGCCTCGGGCACCCAGGTCGTGAAGTACACCACGCCCGCGTACACCATCGGCTCGCCGGTCAGGCCCTCGCCCGGCGACAAGGGGTAGACGCCGTTCGCTCCGCAGGCCGAGATCCCATCCGCCGTGAAGGCGGTGCAGGACTTGGGGTTCGTGTCACGCACGGCGAAGAAGTAGCCGTTCTCGGAGATGTTCGTCCGCGAGTAGGGCGTGCCGGTGCCCCAGTACAGACCCAGCGAGCCGTCGCTGTGCCAGGAGCTGGTCGCCGCGTAGTACACCTCGGGCCGCTTGGCCAGGCCACCGTCCACCTTGGGATCGTAGAACTCCACCCAGGTCAGGTCGTCGGGGTCGTCGACGTCGAAGCAGGCCTTGTACATGTAGGTGCTGCCCGGGTCGGCGATGTAGGCCGGGTCGCCGATCCCCGACGACGTGGCCGGACCCGACCCGGTCTCGTCGGTCGGCGTGTAGGTGGTCGCCACCGGGAAGTACACGGTGTCCGCGTCACCGTCCGAGTCCACGTCGACCACGGTCAACGCCGCCGAGATGTAGGCCTGCTCGTAGGCGCCGTCACCGTCCAGGTCGGGGCTGAGGCCCGCCTCGGGGTGGCCGTTGTCGCCGCGGCTGGAGTAGTTGGCCTCGGGCCAGGAGTCCGACGCGGCCCAGGGGCCGTCGGAGATGCTCCAGACGTAGAGGTTGGCCTCGGCCGTCTGGAAGCTGCTGCCCGCCGAGCTGTGGGGGACCGCGCGTCCCGAGCCCCAGATCGCGATGTACCGGTCGGTGTCCAGGGTCCCCTCGTTGTCCCGGATCTGCGCGACGACCGCCCGGCTGACGCCGTAGCCCTGGGCATCGGGCTCGGTCTCGTCCCACTGCTCCCACAGGAACTGGGGATCGAGCGGGTCGGTGATGTCCAGCGCCATCGTCAGCGGGCCGCCCTTGCCCTGCTGGACCACGATGACCCGGTGCCACTCGCAGTCGCCCCAGGTGCCGATGCCGGGGTCGATGGTGTCACACTCCTTGGTGCCGTCCCCGTCGTGGTCGATCCAGACGTCGGCGACGACCGGCGAGCCGTCGAACAGGAAGGTCCGACCGTAGAGCATCTGGTCGATGGCCGTGCCCGCCCAGGCCGGCTCCTTGTCGCGGTACAGCAGGTAGCCGGGCATCCAGGCCCACGCCTCCTCGCCGGCCTCGCTGTGCGCGGTGCCGGGGAGGTCGTCGACGAAGAAGGCGTGCAGCATGCCGTCGTTGGCGGCCTGGAAGACCAGCCGGGGCTGGTCGGCGGCCTGCTGCTGCGCCAGGAACTTCCGGTAGGTCGGCTCCATCGAGTAGGCGTTGTTCAGGCGGGGCTCGACCACCGCCGGCACGCCGTAGGGGGAGTCGCCCAGCTTCCAGTACCCGCGCTCCTGGTCGAGGTAGCGGAAGGTCGCGTCGGGGCGGCCGCGCAGGAAGTCGACCAGCTCCTGGAGATCCGAGCTGTCGATCGCGCAGTCCTCGTTGAGGTCGTGCTCGACGAAGGGCCCGGTGCCCGACACGCAGGTGGTCGAGCCATAGGCGCTCCAGTCCAGGACCAGGTCGCGGGCGACCGTGTCGCCGGCCACCGTCGTCACGAACTGCCGGTCCAGCGGCTGGCGCCGCTCCAGCATGGAGTCGGCCGAGAGGCCCGACAGCGTCGCCGCCTCCTCCAGGTAGGTGTAGATGTCGCGGTAGCCTTCGCCGTCGTGGTCGCCCGGGTTGTACTCGCTGCCGGGGACCGGACGGCTGACCAGCAGGTTTCCGCCGTCCCACACCGCGCCGCCGTAGGGGCTCAGCGGGTCGTAGATGATCTGTCCGTAGTCCGGGTCGTTGGGGTCGTCCTCGACCTCGTAGCCGCGGATGTGACCTTCCGCGAGCGGGTTGTCGCCGGTCAGCTCGTAGTAGCTGTAGATCAGGTAGTCCCCGGCCGCGGTCAGGATCGGCGTGGACCGGCTGTACGATCCGGTCCGGATGTCCTGGATGACGGTCAGGATCGACGAGAGGACGGCGCCGCTGGTGGTGGCCACCGTGTAGGTGCCCGCCCCCCCGATGACGTCGGAGGCGTTGCCGTACAAGGCCTCGGCGACGGTGAGCGACGCCGAGTCGATGTCGATGCCCACGGTGTGGACGGTGGCGTTCTGGGTGCCCGTGAGCCCGGAGTTCAGGTCCGTGTTGTACAGCTTGTAGGTGACGTTGTCGTACTTGCACAGGGTGTCCGGCGAGGTCACCACGCCGCTGCTGTCACAGACGATGTCCGGGCTCACGCTGGGAGCCCAGGCCCCCGTGACGCCGTTGTCGGCCTGGGGCCGGTTCCGCGTCAGGACGACGATGTGCGTCTCCTGGCAGGAGTACAGGATCGGCGCGTCGTCCCAGTCCGCGGCGATGCCGTCGCCGTCGTCGTCGATCCCGTCCCCCGCCGCCGTGAGCGACAGGTAGTCCACGCCGATGTCCTCGAGGATCTCGGCGTGGTTGCGCACGTTGGCCGAGGTGGTGCCCACCGTCGCCACGGCCGCCGCCAGCTCGGCGTAGCTGCTGCCCAGCGGCGCGATCTCGACGAAGTCGTCGGAGCCCGCCGTGTCACTGGTGCCCACGACGCCGTAGCGGGCCCAGTCGTAGTGCTGGACCACCTGCAGGATCGCGGCCTTCACGGTCTCGATGCAGGGATCGGTCGACGCGGTGTCACAGGGGGTGGCCATGTCCGGGTGGCGGTCGATCACGAACAGGATGTTCGGCTCGGCGTACTCCCCGGTGGACAGGTACTCCTCGCCAGCGGCCGACGAGGCGGCGTGCGAAGGTCCCGGCAGGGTCGCGGCCAGGGCCGCGGCCATCGGCAGGAGGAGGCAGGCTCGGGAGGTCGTCTTCATGGCGCTTCCCCTACCGGACCACGCAACCACCGCGGATCACCTTCCGGTAGATCCCCGCGGCGGTGGCCTGGGTCTCGTTGATGTTCGCGTAGCTGGCGTCCTGCATCCGCGCGGTGGAGGTCATCTCCCAGTAGTCGCTGCGGAACTGGTTCTTGCCCAGCTCGGTGCTGTAGCCGGGAGGGGGGTTGCCGCAGCGCAGGTAGGATGCCTCGACCCAGTACACGCCCAGGTTGTGGGCGTAGGCCAGGCCGCCGAAGCTGGTCTCCGCGTCGGTCGCCTTGACGAAGGCGCCGTAGGTGTCGGGCGCGGTGTCCAGCCCCTCGTTCACCGGGTTCTCGTGCTCGAGCTGCCACCGCGCGTGCTCGGTCCCCGCATGGGCCGTGTTCACCACCAGCATGTGCTTGCGGTTGTGCAGCGCGATGCGCTGGTCCACGCCGGCCACCGACAGCGAGGTGGCGCCGATCACGGCGATGATCGCGAGCAGGATCAGCGCCACCAGCATGATGTAGCCGCCCTGGCCGGACCCGCGCAGCAGGCGCCGCGGGGCGACCGGGGGGGAGACGCGAGGGTGCTTCACAGGTTGGCCTGCAGGCGGAGGTTGCGGACGGTCACCTCGGTCGTGAGGACCTGCCGGTAGAAGCCGTCGGTCGAGACGGAGACGACGTGGTTGGCCAGGCTGGGCTGGCTGTTCTGGTAGAGGTCCCCCGGGTCCTGCCGGGAGGAGCGGACGAGCAGGTGCATCCGCACCATCTGGATCTGGTGCGACTGGTCGTCGGTGACGCTGTCGACCCACACGGCGGTGGACGCGGTGCAGTCGTCCACCGCGCTGTCACCGTCCGCGTCGAGCATGCAGTACTCGAACTGCAGGTCCTCGACGTTCTCCACCAGCGGGATGTCGTCGTCCTCGGGGAAGTCGAGGTCCATGTCGACCATCAGCACCGGCTTGTCCGGCGTCCCCGGTCCTCCCCCCGTGCCGTCGTTGTCGACGTAGAAGGTCATGACCTGGGCCTTGCTGCAGTACATCGACGGCGTCAGGTTCTCGCCGGGGGGGCACACGCCGGCGTAGTCGGCGTAGCCGGTCGCGTCGTAGACGGGGACCACGCCCGTCGTGGTCGGGTCCCCGCTGAGGACCCACAGGTAGGTCTCCATCCCCGCCAGCGAGGCGTAGTCCATGCAGAGCATCATCTCGCCGGCCGTGTACTCGCCCAGTCGCTCGGGGTAGTCCAGGATCCCGGTGGGGAAGCGCAGCGAGGTGGTCTCGCAGGCCGACAGCTCCGAGGCGTCGGTGCCCATCGTCAGCGACGGGTCCCCGTAGACGACCGTGATGGCGTCGGTCCCGCCGCCGCCCGTCCAGTTGTCGTAGGTCAGCACCACCGGCAGGTCGTTGTCGACGCTGCCGCCGAAGCCCAGGTAGCCGTCGATGCGCCCGCTGGTCCCGAAGCCCGCCATGCGCACGCTGCGCGAGACGATGTCCGTGGCGAAGCGCTGGTTCTGGTGCATCTCCATCTGCAGGTCCTGGAAGATGAACTGCCGGGTCTGCACGGTGAACAGCGAGTAGAGGCCCGCGACGACCACGCTGGCGATCGCGACGGCGATCATCAGCTCGATGAGGGTGAAGCCCTGGCGGCCCGAGGTCCCGGCGGCGGCCGAGCCGGGCCCCGCCGCCCGCCGGCCGGTCGCCACGCTGCGATCGAAGGGGCGAGGCATCAGGAGTCCCGGAAGCGGAAGGAGGAGATGGTCGTGCCGCGCCACTGGTTGAAGGCGCGATCCTGGTACACGCAGCGCACCCGGATCCGGGCCCAGGTCTCTTCGGCGTCCATCGACTCCACGTCCCAGGACACCCAGTAGCCCGGGGTGGTGGTCGGCACGCGCTGGTTCTGGGCGTCCACCGGACCCGGGTCGCCGGACTCCTCGCCGTTGAGGTGCGGCAGCGTCGCCCAGAGGTTGCTGGTCGAGGTGGTGTCGGTGCCGCTGGTGTCCAGGGTGGAGGGCATGGACGCCTCGGTCCACGGCACGGACTGGAGCTGCTCCATCTTGAGCTGGGCCAGGTAGGTGCAGTCCGTCATCTTGCGGGCGTGCATGTTCGAGCGCACGGCCTGGCTGTGGAAGCCGAACATCACGATCAGGGAGAAGCCCAGCAGGGCGCTGGCGATCAGCGCCTCGACCAGCGTGAAGCCACCCCGGCCCCGCCGGGAGGCGGTGGCCAGGGGGCGCTGGCGGCGGGGGGAGGAGAGAGGAGGCATCCGGGGCTCACCGTAGGGCAGACGAGCGGGTTGCGATCGTCTGCAAGTTCCATTCCTGGTCTCGAAGTGTCGAACACCCCGTCGCCGTGAGGATCCTTGGCGGGGCATGAGAACTCTTTACCCATCGTGTGGGAACTTTTTTCCTAGTCATCGGGGGCCGCGGGCTCCGTCGGCGGTGCCACCGCCGGGACCACCCGCGCCCGCCCGGGGCAGGCGTCCTCCACCTGCCCGCGGCTGCGCCCCACCAGGCGCCCCACCTCGCCCTGGGTCGGGAGCCGGACCCCCGTGGCCCGGGCGGCCTCCACCTCGGCGTCGGCGGCGTCCAGCCAGGCGAGCACGGGCGGCGCGGTCTCCTCGCAGCGGGAGGGGTCGACCCGGGACGAGGAGAGGGCCACCAGCACCCGGGCGCGCAGCAGGTGCAGGAGGGCCTCGGTGCGCAGCGGGGGCGCGGGCAGGGCCAGGGCCCGGTCGACCTCGGCGAGCGCCTCCTCGTGGCGCCCCTGGCGCAGGCGCCCCTCGACCAGGCCCACCCGCAGCTCCGCGGACTCGGGGAAGCGGGCCGCCAGGTCCTCGAAGCGCGGCACGGCCAGGTCCACCTCGCCCTGGCTCAGCTCCAGCAGGCCCAGGCTGCTCTGGACCTTGGGGTCGTCGGGGGCCAGGGCGAAGGCCCGCTGCAGGAGGTCCCGGGCCCGCCCGAACTCGCCGGCGGCCTGGGCCGTGGCCGCCTGGCCCCGCAGGCAGCCCGCCGCCTGGTCGTCGACCTGGGCGCAGCGGTCGAAGGCCGCCTGGGCGGCCTCGCGCTGCCCCGCCACCAGGTAGGTCCAGCCCAGCCCCTCGAGCGCCTCCAGCGAGGCGGGGTCCGCCGTCACCGCGCGCCGGAAGAGCGCCTCGGCCCGCGCCAGGTCGTGCTGGTCGAGGGCCTGTCGGCCCCGCGTCGCCAGCCGGGCCGGGTCCCGCCCCTGCCACCACAGCGCGCCGCCGGCCAGGGCGCCGCACGCCAGCAGGGCCAGCCCCACCCGCAGCGACCGGGACCCGGCGGTCATGCAGGACGCTCCCTCACTCGCCACCCATCCCGTAGTCGCGCAGCTTGTACACCAGGGTCTTGTAGGAGATGTCGAGCAGGCGTGCCGCCTGGCTGCGGTTGCCCCCGGTGCGCTGCAGCGCGAGGCCGATCAGGTGGCGCTCCAGCTCGACGGTGTGCCGCTTGACCGAGAGGTCCGGCTCGCCCTCGCCCGGCAGCGCCGGGGCCCCCTCGCCATCCGGGCCCGGCCCCGGCGCGGCGCCGCCGCCCCGGACCTCGATCGGCAGGTCCTCCCGCTCGACCTCCGGGCCCCGGGCCATGAGGACCGCCCGCTCCAGGGCGTTCTCGAGCTGGCGCACGTTGCCCGGCCAGGGGCAGGCCACCAGGCAGCGCTGCGCGTCCACCGACACCGACCGGACCTCGCGCCCCAGGCGCCGGGCCGCCCGCTCGACCAGGACCTCGGCCAGCAGCGGGATGTCCTCGGGTCGCTCCCGCAGGGGCGGGATGCGCACGTGCACCACGTTGAGCCGGTAGAACAGGTCCTTGCGGAAGCGCCCCGAGGCGACGTCCTGCTCCAGGTCGCGGGCGGTGGCCGCCACCACGCGGGCGTCGACGGGCAGGTCCCGGCTGCCGCCGATGCGCCGCACCCGGCCGTCCTCCAGGACCCGCAGCAGCTTGGACTGCAGGGCCAGGGGCATGTCGCCGATCTCGTCGAGCAGCAGGGTGCCGCCGTCCGCCTGCTCGAAGAGGCCGGCGTGGGCGCGGACCGCGCCGGTGAAGGCGCCGCGCTCGTGGCCGAAGAGCTCGCTCTCCAGCAGGCTCTCGGGGATGGCCGCGCAGTTGACCGCGACCAGCGGCGCCCTGCTGCGGTCCGAGCGCTCGTGCAGCGCCCGCGCCAGCAGCTCCTTGCCCGTGCCCGACTCGCCGGTCAGCAGCACCGTCGAGGGGTAGGCCGCCACGCGCTCGATGACGGACATCACCTCGACGGCGGCGGCCGAGCGGCCGATGAAGCCCTCCAGCTCCCGCTGGGCGCGGACCCGGGCCCGGAGCTGCCGGTTCTCGTCGGCGAGCTGCTGCCGGTCGACGATGCGCTGCAGGCAGGCCCGGATCTCGTCGGCGCGGAAGGGCTTGGAGATGAAGTCGTAGGCGCCCTCCCGCAGGGCCTCGACGGCCAGGTCGGTGCTGGCGTAGGCGCTCATCATCACCACGAAGGCGTCGCGCTGGCGCGCCTGCCGCAGGAAGTCCATGCCCGACATCCGCGGCATCCGGACGTCGCAGAGCACCACCCGCAGCGTGGGGTCGGCCTCCAGGCAGGCCAGGGCCTGCAGGCCGTCGGCGGCCTCGACGAAGGGGTAGCCCAGGCGGCCGAGGATCACCCGCAGCAGGTGGCGCAGCGCGGCCTCGTCGTCGACGACCAGCACCTTGGGCAGCCCCACGCGGCTGGCGGCCGCGTCGTCGGCTCGCCCCGCCTGCGGGGGGTCTTCGGATCGCACCGGGTCGGACATCGCGGGCACTATAGGCGGACCGCGATGCCACGATCGACCGCCCCCCACCCTCCCCCCGACGCGCGCCCGCTGCGCCTGCTGCTGGTGGCCCACGGCTACCCGCCGGCCGAGGCCGCCGGCACCGAGCAACACGTGGCGGCCGTGGCGGGCCTGCTGCGGGCGCGGGGCCACCGCGTCGAGGTGCTCGCCGCCACCCGGGACCCGGCGCGGCGGCAGTACGAGGTGGTGCGCGAGGAGGACGAGGCGGGGGTGGTCGTGCACCGCGTGGTCCAGAACCTGCCGGTCCGACCGCTGGCCCGGGCCGAGCGCGACGCCACGGTCGAGGGGATCGCCGCGCGGGTGGCGGCCACCCTGCGGCCGGACCTGGTGCACGTGCACCACCTGCAGTTCCTCTCCAGCGGACTGCGCTTCGCCGCCCCGGTCGTGCTCAGCCTGCACGACCAGTGGACCTGGTGCGCCGCCGGCGGCCTGGGCCTGCTCCCCGGCGGCAGCGCCTGCCCGGGCCCCTCCCCCGCCCGGTGCGCCCCCTGCGCCGCGGCCTGGGCCCCTCGCCCCGGACGGGCCGCCCAGGCCTCGCTGGACCTGGCCGGCTGGTTGGCACCGGCCCTGCCGCCCCCCGCCCTGCACCGGGCCCTGCGGCTGCTGCCCGCGCCC
>JAKLKF010000066.1 GCA_023150805.1 Myxococcota bacterium
CGCGACACCGACCAGCGGGACGCCGACAGCGACGACGACGGCCTGGACGACGGCGAGGAGGTGCGGGTCGAGGGCACCGACCCGCGGGACGCCGACAGCGACGACGACGCCCTCTCCGACGGCGACGAGGTCCTCCTCCACGAGACCGACCCCACCGACGCCGACAGCGACGGCGACGAGCTGCTCGACGGCGAGGAGATCCTCTCGCACGAGACCGACCCGCTCGACCGCGACAGCGACGACGACGACCTGGCCGACGGCGAGGAGGTGCTGTCGCACGAGACCGACCCGCTCGACGCCGACAGCGACGACGACGACCTCTCCGACGGGGTCGAGGTGCTGGCCGAGGGGACCGACCCGCTCGACGCCGACAGCGACGGCGACACCCTCACCGACGGCGAGGAGGTGCTGTCGCACGAGACCGACCCGCTCGACGCCGACAGCGACGGCGACACGCTCTCCGACGGGCGCGAGGTGGAGGCGCTGGGCACCGACCCGCTCGACGCCGACAGCGACGGCGACGGCCTGGACGACCGCGACGAGGTGGACGACCGGGTCACCGACCCGCTGCTGGCCGACAGCGACGAGGACGGCCTGCTCGACGGCGAGGAGGTGCTCGACCACCGCAGCGACCCGGTCGACGCCGACACCGACGGCGACGGGTGGACCGACGGCGACGAGGTCGGGGTCGGCACCGACCCGCGGTGGGCCGACAGCGACGGGGACGGCCGGTCGGACGCCGAGGAGGCGGCCGAGGGCACCGATCCGCTGCTCGCCGACAGCGACGGGGACGGGCTGTCCGACGGCGCCGAGGCGGAGCTGTGGGGCACCGATCCGCTGGACGCCGACAGCGACGGCGACCTGCTGTCCGACGGCGAGGAGGCGGTCGGTCCCGGCAGTGACCCCCTGCTGGCCGACAGCGACGGCGACGGCCTCCTCGACCGCGCCGAGGTGCTCTCCGGCACGGATCCCACGCTGGCAGACAGCGACGGCGACGGGCTGTCCGACGGCGAGGAGGCGCGCTGGGGCGCCGATCCGCTCCGGGCGGACAGCGACGGCGACGGCAGCTCGGACGGGGTCGAGGTGCTCGCCGGGACCGACCCCGCGGCGGCCGGAGACGGGCCCGACGACGGCACGGACGGCGACGGCGACGGCCTGAGCGACCTGGACGAGGTCCTGGCCGGCACCGACCCGGCGGTGGCCGACTTCGACGGCGACGGCCTGCTGGACGGCGCCGAGGTGGCGGCGGGCACCGACCCGCGGCGCGTCGACAGCGACTGCGACGGGCTGGCCGACGGGGACGAGCCGGCCCTGGGCACCGATCCGGCGGACCCCGACAGCGACGGGGACGGGCTGTCCGACGGCGTCGAGGCCGCGGTGCTGGGCAGCGACCCGGTCGACGCCGACAGCGACGGGGACGGGCTGTCCGACGGCGACGAGCACGCGGTCCACCGGACCGACCCGCTGCGGGCCGACAGCGACGAGGACGGCGTCTCCGACCGGGTGGAGCTGGCGGACCGGGGCACCGACCCGCGGCGGGCCGACACCGACGGCGACGGCCTGGCGGACGGGGCCGAGGGCGCCGCGGGGGCCGATCCGCTGCTGGTGGACACCGACGCCGGGGGCGTGCAGGACGGCGTGGAGGTCGCGGTCGAGGCCAGCGACCCCGCCGCGGCCGGCGACGACGCCCACGCCGAGGCGGACGGCGACGCCGACGGGGTCGAGGACGGGCTGGAGGCGGCGCTGGGCAGCTCGCCGGGCAGCCGCGACAGCGACGGCGACGGGGTCGAGGACGGCGACGAGGTGGCGGCGGGCACCGACCCGACCGCCGCCGACAGCGACCTGGACGGGCTGTCCGACTACGACGAGGGGGTGCTGGGCACCGACCCCCTGGACGCCGACAGCGACCGGGACGGCCTGTCCGACGAGGCCGAGGCCATCGCCGGCGCCTCGTCGCCGCTGTCGGCGGACAGCGACGGCGACGGGCTCTCCGACGCCGAGGAGCTGGTGCTGCTGGGGACCGACCCGCTGCTCGTCGACAGCGACGGGGACGGGCTGTGGGACGACGAGGAGGGCTGCGCCCACGGCACCGACCCGACCCTGGCCGACAGCGACGGCGGCGGCCGCAGCGACGGGGACGAGGTGGCCACCGACGGCACCGACCCGCTGGACGGCGCCGACGACCTGGCGGACAGCGACGGCGACGGCCTGACCGATCCGGTCGAGGAGGGGCTGGGCACCGACCCGCTGGACGCCGACAGCGACGACGACGGGCTCAGCGACAGCGAGGAGGTCCTGGACGTCGGGACCGACCCGCTGGACGCCGACAGCGACGACGACGCGCTGCTGGACGGGGAGGAGGCGCGGGAGCACCACACCGACCCCTGGGACGACGACAGCGACGACGACGGGCTGCTGGACGGCGAGGAGGTGCGGGAGCACCGCACCGACCCGCTGGACGCCGACAGCGACGACGACGGGCTCGTCGACGGGCGCGAGGTGGAGGAGACCGGGACCGACCCGCTGGACGCCGACGGCGACGACGACGGGCTCACCGACGGCCGCGAGGTCGACGAGACGGGCACCGAGCCCGACGAGGCGGACACGGACGGTGACGGCCTGCTGGACGGCCGCGAGGTGGACGAGACCGGGACCGACCCGCGGGACGCCGACGGCGACGACGACGGGCTCTCCGACGGCGAGGAGGTCGACGGGCACGGCACCGACCCCGACGACGCGGACACCGACGACGGCGGCAAGAGCGACGGGGACGAGGTGGACGAGGGCCGGGACCCGCTGGACGGCGGCGACGACTTCGACGAGGTGGTCTACTCCGGGCAGGTCCTGGGCGGCTGCGACGGCTGTGCCACCGGCGGCGCGGGCGGCGCGAGCGGCCTGGGGCTGCTCGGGCTGGCGGTGGGGGCGGCCGTCCGGCGGCGGCGGGGCTGACCGGCGCCGCGTGCCTGCCGCACGCGGCTGCCTGGCAGCGGTACGCGAGGTCGGGCACCCGGGGCGGCAAGTGCCTGGAATCCGGTGGGATGGGCCTGGCACGCGGCCTGCTCTTGTTGGGGGCGTCCCCTGGAGGCCCCCGTGTCCGAGCCCCTGGAAGAGCCCGTCGGCGCGCTCGCGCTCCCCCACCTGCACCTGGACCTGTCCACGCTGTACGCCGAGGTGATGCCGTGGCTGTGCCGCTACGTGCAGGCCCGCTTCCCCGGCCTGTGCCCCTCGGCCGTCGAGGACGCGGCGCAGGAGGCCTTCCTCTGCGCGCTGGAGCACCCCGAGCGCTTCGCGCGGGCCCTGGCGGAGGGCGGCCCGGCCCGGGTCGACGGCCTGTGCCGGACCATCGCCTGGCGGGCGGCGCGCGGCCGCCTTGCCCGCCACGCCACTCGGCGCGAGGTGGGCGGCGACGCGCTCGCGCTGGCGCGGACTGCCCGGCCGGCCGGCCAGGAGCTGGTGGCCGAGTGCCGGCTGCGCCTGGATCGCCTGCTGGAGGATGCCCTGGCCCGCCACGCCCCGGCCTGCGCGGCGACCGTGCGGCTGGCCGTGGTCGACCGCGTGTTCTCGGGCGACCCGGAGACCGTCGTGGCCCGCCGGCACGGCGTGCGCCGCGAGTACGTCAACCGGGTCCGGCGGGACCTGGAGCGCGGGCTGTGGGAGGCCGCGTGAGCGGCGCGTCCTCTCCCATGCTGGACCAGGGCATGTCCGAGGCCCTGCGCGCCCTGCGGGACGGCGAGCCGGACCGGGCGGCGAGCGCGCTGCTGGCGCTGCAGTCCCAGGCCGCGGGGGCCGGCCCGCTCTCCCACGCCGCCGTGCTGGTCCGCCTGGCGCAGGCCCGCCTCGGCCAGGCCCGGGCTGCCACCTGCCCGGTCGAGGCCGCCGCCCGCGCGGCTCAGGCCCACGGCGTGGCGCTGGAGGCCATGCGCCGCCTGCGGCAGGCGGGGGCGGAGGGATCGACCCTGGAGGTCCGCGCGGCGCGGGCCCGGGGCGAGGCGGCGCTGCTGCTGCAGGCCGTGTCCTGCGCCGTCGCGCCGGAGGCCGCCGGGTGTAGCCTGGGGGCGTGACGGCTCTTGTCCCTGACGACCTCCTGGTGCTGGACCAGGTCGACCACGCCCGTGACCTGGAGGGGGCGGGGGCGGCCCTGCTGCGTGGCGTGCTCAGCCACGTCGCGGCCGGGCTGGCCCTCAGCCCGGGGCCCGAGCGCGGCGGCCAGCTCGTGCGCGCCGCGCTGCACGTGCGGGGCCGGGACGGCTACCGGGCCCTGGTCCTGCTCGACGCGCCGGGCACCCGGGCCAGCGACGACCCGGGCGCCCTGCACACCAGCGGCAGCGCCTGGGAGCAGGTGCGGCGCCGCGACCAGGCCGTCGCCCTGGACGTCCACCTGGCCGAGCTGCGGGCGGTCGGCGCGCCGGGAGAGCCGCCCCAGCGCCTGCCGGGACGGCCCCTCGGCGCCGAGAGCGTCGAGCTCTTCCTGGGCCGGGGGGCCAGCCATGTCCTGGCCCTGCCGGCCCGGGCCGACGGCCAGGTGCAGGGCATGGTCACCGTCGAGCTGCAGGCCATGGCCGCCCTCGGCGCGACCGTCGAGGCCTGGCGCCTGGCCCTGCCCTCGGTCCAGGCCCTGGTCGACCGGGCCTTCCCCCGGGTGCTGGCCCGCAGCGCCCCGGTCGCCGAGGCGGCCGCGGACGCCGGACTGCCGGTGGTCGGCCGCGCCATGGCCCCGGTGGTGCGCCTGCTGCGTGGCGTCGCGCGCTTCGACGACACCGTGCTCCTGGCCGGCCCGTCGGGGGTGGGCAAGACCCGCCTGGCCCGCTGGCTGCACGACCGCTCCCGCCGTGCCCGCGCCCCCTTCGAGGTCGCCCACCTCCAGAACTACCCGGACACGCTGGTCGAGGGGGAGCTCTTCGGCTGGAAGCGGGGGGCCCACGACGGCGCCCGGACCGACAAGGAGGGCCACGTGGCCCGGGCCGAGGGGGGGACGCTCTTCCTCGACGAGATCGACAAGGTCCCGGTGACCGTGCAGCGCAAGCTGCTGCACCTGCTCGAGTCGCGGGCCTGGCGCCCCCTGGGCTCCACCGGCGGCGAGCGCACCGCCGACCTGCGCTTCGTGGTCGGCACCAACGCCGACCTGGACGCCGAGGTGGCCGCCGGCCGCTTCCTGCCCGACCTGCTGTGGCGCATCCGGACCGTGCCGGTGCGCGTGCCCTCGCTCGACGAGCGCCGGGACGAGGTGCGCGCCTGGGCGGGCCACTTCCTGCGCCGCAAGCACGAGCGCGAGACCGGCCGCGCCGACGCCACCCTGTCCGAGGCCGCGGCCGACCTGCTGGAGGGGCGGTCCTGGCCCGGCAACCTGCGCCAGCTCGACCAGGTGATGGTGCGGGCCTGGCTGGTCGCCGCCGACGTCGAGCAGGACGGGCCGCTGCACGTCGACAGCACCTCGATGCGCGCGGCCCTGGCCTTCGACGGGGGCCAGGGGCCTGCCCCGCTGGACGCCGCGCTGCGCCAGGCGGCAGCGGCCTTCCGACGGGAGCTGCTGAGACGGCGGGCCGAGGGCGGGCGGCCGCTGACCCTGGACGACGCCGACGCCTTCCGCGGCTACGTGCTGGCCGAGCTGGAGGCGCAGCTCGGCCTGGACGCGGCCTTCGAGGTGCTGGGGCTGGAGGCCAGGGTCAAGGCGCGCAACCACCACGCCACCTGGAAGCGCGAGCAGGAGCGGGTCGAGCGGCTGTGGGAGCCCGAGGAGTAGGGTCTGTTCACGCGCCCGTCATGTGCCGCCAGGTCAGGTTCAGCCGCGGTCCGACCGGGCGCGCCGTGCGGGGCACCGCGTGCTGCCAGCCGGTCAGCGCCTCGCCCGACAGGACCAGCAGGCTGCCGCTGTCCAGGTCCAGGGACAGCCCCGGGCCACCCCCGCGCGGCCGCAGGCGGAAGCGGCGCGTCGCCCCCAGGCTCAGGCTGGCGACGGCCGGCTGCCCGCCGTGCGGGTAGTCGTCGTCCTGGTGCCAGCCCATGCTGTCCTGGCCGTCGCGGTACAGGTTGAGCAGGACGCTGTTGAAGGCCAGCCCGGTGGCGAGCTCCACCCGGCTGCGCAGGGCCTCCAGCGTGGGGGTCAGGGGGCGGGCAGGGTGGAGCAGGCCCGAGTAGCGGTAGCCGTGGGGGCCGTACAGCTGGATCCGCCGCGGCATGGGCACCGTGCGGCCGAAGATGGTGAAGGTGTGGGCCTCCCAGGGGGTCTCCGCCACCAGCGTCGCCAGGAGCCGCGCGGCCTCTTCGGGCGGGAGCAGGGGCGGCAGGAGCAGCAGGCCCGGCGGCAGGTCCATCCTCGACAGGTAGCGCGGCGGGCCCGGCGGGGTAGCGGCCTGCGACCGGAGGCTCCGCATGATCACGCTCTACACCGCCCCCACCCCCAACGGCTGGAAGGCGAGCATCACCCTGGAAGAGCTGGGTGTGCCCTACCAGGTGCGCGCCGTCGACCTGGGACGCCAGGAGCAGAAGGAGCCCTGGTTCCTGGAGATCAACCCCAACGGGCGCATCCCGGCCATCGTCGACGACGAGCCGGTGGGCGGCGGGCCCCCCCTGGCCATCTTCGAGAGCGGCGCCCTGATGCTCTACCTGGCCGAGAAGCACGGGGCGCTCCTGCCGGTCGAGCCGGCCGCGCGCAGCCGGGCGCTGCAGTGGCTGTTCTTCCAGGTGGGTGGGGTGGGCCCCATGATGGGGCAGGCCAACGTGTTCTTCCGCTACGCCCCCGAGAAGCTGCCCTGGGCCATCGACCGCTACCAGCGCGAGAGCCGGCGGCTGTTCGAGGTGCTCGACGGCCGGCTCGCCCAGGCCGAGTGGCTGGCCGGCGAGCAGTACAGCATCGCCGACATCGCCAACTGGTGCTGGACCCACACCGCCGCCTGGTCCGGCGTGTCGGTCGAGGGGCTGCCCCACCTGCGGCGCTGGCACCTGGCCATCAAGGATCGGCCCGCCGTGCGCCGCGGTCACGACGTGCCGCACAAGGTCGAGCTGGAGGGCGAGCGGGACGCGGCCAAGGTCGCCGACGTGGGGCGGAAGATCCTGGCCTGATCAGCCCGACTGCTCGCCGCGGCGGGCGACCACCTCCTCGGCGAGCAGGCGCATCCGCTCGACCAGCGCCTGCATCAGCATCAGGCAGCGCGCGGGGTCGGCGCCCTGGTCGCGGGCCTGGACCACGAGCTGGTGGATCGCGTCGTAGGCGTCCGCGTCGGCGGTCAGGGGCACGGACAGGTGGGCCAGGCAGTGGTCCACCTCCGGCAGCAGGGCGGGGTCGGCGCGGGCGACCAGCACCCAGGCCAGCCGCTCGGGCGCGGCCCGGGCGAGCTGCCGCAGCGCCGCCCCCACGTCCTCGCCCTCCGCGTCCAGCAGCACCCAGCCCAGGCGCTCGGCCAGGATGGGGGAGGTCACCTCCTGCGCCCGCCGGGCGGCCAGCTCCCAGGTCCGGGGGCCCGCCGTGGTGACCATGAGGCCGAACCGGGGCAGGACGTCGGCCGTCTCCGGCAGCGAGAGGTACTGCTCCAGGGCGCCCGGGCCCTCCTCGACCGGCAGCCCGATGGCCTCGACCAGCGCCTGCGCCAGCAGCGTCGCCGGGTCGTCGGCGACGGTCCCCGCCGGGTCGAGGGCGGCCGCCAGCAGCTCGGGCAGCGCGCGGGGGCCCATCTGGACCACCCGGCGGCGATCGTCCTCGCTCATGGCGCCGCGGGCCAGGGCGGGGCGGATGTCAGCGGGGCTCTTGATCTTCCTGCGGGCCATGGCCACCTCGGAGGGTGGGCCTATCGCCTCCCGGGAGCGGGCGCCCCGCTGGGGCATGCCTGCCCCACCTCGCCGCGGCTCCGATGCCCCACGGTGGCGGCAAGTCACCGGGATCACGTCTCGGCGATGCTGGCACGCCCTGTGCTTTCTCCCCCGCCGAGGACCCGGTGTCCTCTCTGGCACGGCGCAGCAGATCCTGCGTCGTGAACCGGGGTCGCGATGGTGCGGTCCCGGCGGCATGGTGCCAGCCGGCCCTGGAGACGGGGCGCCAGAGGGTCCACCATCGGTCCACGGACCCCCGCCGGGACAGGCCCGGCGGGGGTTTGCCCGTCTCAGGGGGGCCCCCCGGCCCGCTCGCCGGTCTGCACCGCCCACAGCCGGGCGTACAGCCCGCCGCGCGCGACCAGCTCCTCGTGGCGGCCGGCCTGCACCACCTCGCCCTGGTCCATGACGACGATGTGGTCGGCGTGTCGGATCGTGGACAGGCGGTGGGCGATGATGATCATCGTCTTGCGGTGCGCGGCGTGCAGGCGGGCCAGGCTCTGCTGGATCGCCGCCTCGGTCTCGTTGTCCACCGCGCTGGTCGCCTCGTCGAGCACCAGGATGGGGGCGCCCTTGAGCAGGGCGCGGGCGATGGCCAGCCGCTGGGCCTGCCCCCCCGACAGCTTCTGTCCCCGCTCGCCGACGACGGTGTCGTAGCCCTGGGGCAGGGCCTGGACGAAGGTGTCGGCCTCGGCGTCGCGGGCGGCCTGCCGGACCTGGTCGAGCGTGGCGCCGGGCGAGCCGTAGGCGATGTTCTCGCGCACGCTGCCCGGGAACAGGAAGGGGCTCTGGCTGACCAGGGCGATGGCGCCTCGCAGGTCGGCCAGGCGCAGCTCTCGCAGGTCGTGACCGTCCAGGGTGATGCTGCCGCCGCTCACGTCGTGCAGGCGCAGCAGCAGGCGGACCAGGGTGGACTTGCCGGCGCCGGTGGGCCCGACGACGGCGACCGTGGCGCCGGCCGGCACGTCCAGGTCGAAGGCCCGCAGCACCTGGCGGCCCTCGGGGTAGGCGAAGGCGACACCGTGGAAGCGCACCTCGCCCCGGGGGTGGGGCAGGGGAACGGTGCCGTCCCGCACCGTGATCGGCGTGTCCAGCAGGTCCAGGATGCGGGTGGTGCTGGCCATCGCCCGCTGGTACAGGTCGAAGGTGGAACCCAGCCGGGTCAACGGCCAGAGCAGGCGCTGCGTCAGGAACAGGAAGACGCTGTACGATCCGACCGCGATCTGGCCCTCCAGCGCCTGCCAGCCGCCGTAGACCAGGGTGCCGACGAAGCCGACCATCACGGCCATGCGGATGAGCGGCGAGAAGGCGCTGGACAGGGAGATCGCCGCCCGGTTGGCCTGGCGGTAGTCCTCGCTCAGGGCGCGCACGTGGTCGACCTCGGCCGCCTCGGTGGAGAAGGACTTGATCGTCTCGATGCCGCCCAGGTTGTTGGCCAGGGTCGCCGACAGGGCGGCGTTGCGCTCCCGGACCCGGGCGTAGCGGGGGGCGATGGTCGCCTGGAAGCGGAAGCTGCCCCACAGGATGAGGGGGATGGGCAGCAGGGACAGGCCCGCGACGCCGGGAGACAGCAGGACGTAGCTGCCGGTCACGACCAGGACGGTGGTGGCGACCTGCAAGAGCTCGTTGGCGCCCCCGTCCAGGAAGCGCTCGAGCTGGTTGACGTCGTCGTTCATCACCGCCAGCAGGCCGCCGGTGCTGCGCCCCTGGAACCAGGCGCTGTCCAGCCGCTGCAGGTGGCCGTAGGCGTCCAGGCGCAGCTCGTGCTGGACCTGCTGCGCCAGGTTGCGCCAGGCCACACCATAGGCGTACTCGAAGACGCTCTCCAGCACCCAGATCACCACCGTGAGCGCCGTGATCACCAGCACCTGCTGGAAGCCGTCGACCACCCCCATGCGGCCCAGCAGGCTCTGTTCACCCAGCACCACGGCGTCGACGGCCATGCCGATGAGCGCGGGCGGCGCCAGGTCCAGCAGCTTGTTGAGCACGCTGGCGGTGACCGCCCAGGCGACCGCGGGCCGGTGGGCGGCGCCGTAGCGCAGCAGGCGGGGGAGGGGGTGGGGGGAGGGCACGGCGGGGGGCGCTGCGGGGGGCACGGCGGCTCCGGGGAGGCGGCATCCTACCGGGGCTGCGCCGGCTGTCCACGCGGGAGTAGAGTCCGCCGATGCTGCCCGCGCCCGCCCTCCTCCTGGCCCTGTCCACCCTGCCTGCCTGCGGCCTCTTCGACCGCGACCCGCCCGCGCCGGCCCCCGCCCCCGCGCCGACCCCGCCACCTCCGGCCGCGCCGGCCCCCGCGACCACCGCCGCGCTGACCGTGGAGTGGCCCTTGTGGTCCACCGCGCGCGTGCCGGAGGGCGCCAGCGTGCCGCTGCCCGCCGGCAGCGCCTTGCTCGACCTGGACCTGGACCCGCAGGGCAGGCGCGCCCTGCTGCTGATCGAGGGCAAGGACGGGCCGCGGGTGTGGACCTGGGACTTCGCCAACGACCCCACCCCGCTGCTGGTCGAGGGGCGGACCGTGCGCGAGCTGGAGAGCAGCCCCCTGCGCGACGAGGTCTTCGCCATCTCCCAGGTGGGCGAGGCCTGGGCGGTCGAGCGCCTGGCGACGGTCGGCGGCACCCTGGCGCCCGTGGGCGAGGTGCTGCGATCGGACGCCCCCCTCTCCGATCTGGTGGCGCCCGCCATGATCTACGAGCCCTGGGGCAGCGGCGCCGCCGGGGATCGGGTCTTCGTCGCGCGAGAGGGCGCCGACGGCCACCGCCAGGTGCTCAGCGCCATGTCCAGCGGCGCCCGCGCCTACGAGGTGACGGCACCCACCGGCGCCCTGGGGGCGCTGTCGGATCCGGGCCTGCGCAGCCCCGGCGAGTACGAGCACGGGCCACGGGTCCTGGCCGTGCCCTGGGCCCGGCCGCTGGGCGTGGACCCATTCACCGGTGAGCTGCTGTGGGCCGACCGGGCCGGGGCGGTGCACGGCCTGTCCTGGAACCGCTTCGGCGGCGACGATCCGTCCACCTTCGACAACTGGGGCGAGGATCGCACGCGGTCCTCGGACGAGACCTGGACGGTGAGCACCAATGGCAGCTTCCGTCTGGGCTGGCAGGCCGGTCGGCCGGGCGTGCGCCTGTTGGACCGGGACGGGCGGCAGCTCCAGGCGCTGGCGACCTCGGTCACGTTCTCGGCGCCGCCGCGCCTGTCCATGGACGGTCGCACCCTGGTCGGCCCGGTGCAGGAGGAGGGGCGGACCGTGCTCCGCACGGTGGCGGCCGAGCATCTTGCGCTGGCGATGCGTTACCTCGACCAGTCCCAGGTCGAGGAGGAGGAACGCACCCGCCTGTTGGCGCGCGGAGTCCAGGTACGGGCGACGGAGGCGGCCCAGCTCTACCAGCTCTACGAGGAGTTCGCCTACGCCTCGCCCGAGGACGGCGGGCCCGCGGTCTTCGCCTCGATCGACGGGATGCTGGAGGTGCTGCACGCCGGCTTCGAGGCGGTCTTCCTGCGGGTCGAGCTGGAGGCCTCCCGCCCGGCGCTGGAGCGGGTCCTGGCGGCGCTTTCCGCGGCCGGCCGCCGCGACGGCCTGACCCGCATCCGGGAGATCGGGGACGTGGGCGCGCGCGTCCTGGCCGGGGACTACGACCACGCCGAGGGGCAGCGGATCCTGGCCGAGCAGGCGTCGGTGAGCGAACTGCACGGAGAGGAGGTGGCCTACGCCGACTTCCACCCGCGTGGACCATACGCCGCGCGAGAGGCGCTGTCGCACTACTTCCGGGCCTTCAAATTCCTGAACCTGCTGAGGCTCACGGACGAGGAGCGGGACGTGTTGGCCAGGGACGCCGACCTGAAGGCGGCGCTGACCGCCTGGCGCGCGACCCAGGCGGCGATGGTCTCGCCCTCCCGCACGCCGGCGCTCTTCCAGGAGGCGTTCTCACCTCCCCCCTACGTGCTTCCCGAGTGCATCCCCGGGCGTGCGCGGCTTGCACCACCGCGCCCCTTCGCGCTGTCCTGGGGGGTGGACGCCGAGATCCTCCAGGGGACCGTGCAGCAGCTCACCGAGGGCGAGGCCGAGGGTCTGTCCATGCAGCGGAGCTGGGCGGACATCGACGCCGACCCGGCCATCGAGCACACTCCCCGGCACTGTACAGTGCGCGGCAGGCTGCGGCCGTCGGGCCTGGACCTGCTCATCGGGCTGGGCGCGTCGCACGCCCGGGCCTGGATGGCGACCGAGTACACCGCCGCGCCGGACCTCGCTGCGGCCCACGACCGGCTGGCGGCGCGCTTCTCCGGCCCGGTGGACGGCTCCACGCTGGCGGGGAGCTGGCTGCGGCTGGTGCAGCTCCTGGCCTCGGACACGGCGGTGCCCGAGGGCGTGGACGGTGACCTGTGGCGGGCGCGGCTGGCCGAGACGGCGCTGGCGAGCTGGACCAGCTTCCGACACACGACTGTGCTGCTGCAGGAGACGACCGCGGCCGAGGCCGGCGCGGGTGGCGAGGGCTTCGAGCGGTTGGTGATCGAGCCCGGGCGCGGCGTGGTCGACCCCGTCCCGCAGGCCTGGGCGGCGCTGGGCAGCACGTTGCAGGGCCTGGCCCGCCATGGCGGCAGCGTGGGCACCGACGACCGGCTGGTCGAGGTGCTGACCGAGGCGGCGACCCAGGCGGCCGCGTTGGGCAGCATGGCCGAGCGCCAGGGCCGGGCCGAGCCCCTGACCCGCGAGGAGTACGAGCAGATCCTGTGGTACGCCCGCATGGTCGAGCACCCCTTCCTTCTGCTGAAGTCCGCGGTCCCCGAGGACGGTGCGCTGGCCGGCCCCTCGCCGATGGCCAAGATCGTCGATATCCACACCTGGACCGACGAGGGTGGACAGACCCAGGTCTGGCACGCGGCCATCGGCAATCCGCAGGCGATCCTGGTCCTGGGCGGCGACCGCGGCTTCCTGGTGCCGGCCCGAGGTGGGGTCTACTCCTGGTACGAGCAGGTGGCCGGCGTGCCGCTGGACGACGAGGCCTGGCGCGGGTCTGTCGCGCAGGCTCCCCGACCGGACTGGGTGGTGGCGGCGCGGCAGTGAGGGGTTGGGCGGGGGCCGGGTTTGCCCTGGCGGTCGCCTGCGCCCCCGCTCCCCCGCCGGCCTGCGTCGGCTTCGTGGGGGACCTCTCCCTGGGCCGGGGCCTGGGCGCGCGCCTGCTGCGCCAGGGGCCGGCGCCCGGGCTGCTGGAGCCCGACACCGCCTGGGTCGGCAACCTGGAGGGCGCGCTGGCCCCCTCGCCCGACGCCGCCTGCCAGGCCCCCGAGGGGCTGTGCCTGGGCTTCTCGCCGGCCGACCTGGCGGCGCTCGACGCCCTGCCGCTGGCCGCCCTCTCCCTGGCCAACAACCACGCCCTCGACCACGGCGAGGACGGCCGGGCCGCGACCGCGACGGCGCTGGCCGGGCGCGGGCTGCGGGCGCTCTCCGAGGAGGGCGGCCCCCACTTCGTGGACCACCAGGGACAGCGCCTGGGGCTGGTGGCCGTGGACCTCAGCCGCCGGGAGCCGTCCGACCTGCCGCGGGTGGAGCGGGCCCTGCTCCAGGTGCGGCGGGCGCGGGCCGAGGCCGACCTGGTGGCCGTGCTGCCGCACTGGGGGATCGAGGAGGTGGCCGCGCTGGGCCCCGAGCAACAGGCGCTGGCGGCGCGCTTCCACCTGTGGGGGGCCGACCTCGTGGCCGGCAGCGGGGCCCACGTGGCGCAGGAGCTGGCCTGTACAGACCCGACGCTCACCGCCTACGGGCTGGGCAACTTCCTCTTCGACGACCCGCCCGGCTCGCCCCGCGGCGGGCTGGCCCTGCGCTGCTGCGCGGCGGAGGGGGCCTGGGACTGCCTGGCCCGGCCCACGGTCAGCGAAGGGCGCTGGCCGCGGCGGGATCCTGCGCGCGCGGAGGTGGAGTGTACGATCCCCCGTCGCCCGCCGCCCGACCTGCGCTGGAAGGCCCACCGCGCGGCGGCCGACTTCGTCAGCGTCGAGCCCTTTCCGGCGGCCGGGGACGGCGCCTTCCTGGCCCTGTGGATGCAGCCCTCGACCTTCGACGACGCGCTGGCCCTGCGGCCGCTGGTGTTCTCGGTGCAGGGGGGGCGGGCCACCGACCTGTGGCGGGGCACGGCCCTGGGGCGCCCGCTGGCGGCGGCGCGGGTGCTGGCGGACGGTCGACTGTGCACGATCGAGCGCGGGGACAGCTTCCTGGACCCGGAGCCGGGCACGCTGCGCCGGGAGGAGCGGGCCTATCGGTGGACGGGCTTCGGCTTCGTCGCGGAGGGGGGGTGTTGAGGGTGGGGGGGTGCTACGATGACGGGCGTGCTCGCTCGAACTGCCATTCGCCGACACCTCGCGCCCGCTCCGGTCAGGTGGGTACGGTCCGCGTTCCTCGTCGCGCTCCTCAGCCTGTCGGGGCCGATCCATGCGGCGGAGGGCACGGCGCTGGCGACCTTCCAGATCGGCTTCCACCTGGTGTGGCGGGAGCGCAGCCCCGGCTTCGCGCTCGACCTGGGGCCGCTGGTCGGCTGGGGCACGGTGGACGCGGGGCCGATGCTGTTGGGAGGGCCCTTCGGAGAGGTGGCGCTGCGGGCCCGGGGACCCTCGCTGACGCTGGGGGTGCGGGGCGGCGGCGGCTACGGCTTCGCCGACCCCTGCGCCACGGGGCGCGTCCGGGGGCTCCTTCCCCTGGTGATCGGCCTGGGAGAGGTCGGCTATACCTGGCTGCCCGACGCCATCGGGCTGCGCGTCGGCCGCGGCCCGGACCGGGCGCTGCTCCAACCAGCGGCGCTCCTCCTGCAGGGCGTCCACAGGGATCACTCCCGTGGCCGAGCAGGGGCGTCGGTGGTCGACCTCGAGCAGCCACTCGCCGACCTGCTGCTCGATGTCCGCGCGGCACTGGAACTTTCGGGCGAAGAAGAAGCTCTTCTTCACGTAGCCCACGAGGTTCTCGACCGCGCCCTTCTGCTGACCGGACCGCGGTGCGCAGAAGGTCGGGATCACGCGGTACTCGGCGACCAGGTCCCGCATGGACGGTGCAGCAAGACCGGCTCGACGCCCCATCGCGTCAGGCGGATCGTCCGGGGGTTGTCGAACACCCACTCCTTCGGACTGCCCCCGAATGCCGTCAGGCAGGCGATCAGGCTGCGCACGACGGTCTCGGCGCGCTCGTTCTCGACCAGGACGATGTGCATGAAGCGGGAGAACTTCAGGCGACCGGCGAAGAAGATGACCTGCTCCCTACGGCCGCTGAACAGCTTGACCCAGCACTTGCCGAAGTCGAACTGGGCGTACTCGCCCGGCATGCCGTCGAAGCAGACCAGGGGCTCCAACTTCGGCGACGGCCGGAGCTGCTTGACCAGGGCGGACATGGCGCTCTTGCCGCCCGTGTAGCCCCAGGCCCGCGAGCGCCGCAGGACCTCGGTCGCCAGCACCGAGCGGTCCTCGTCGAGCAGCGCGCGCACCTGCTCGACGATGGCCGGGTCCGCCTTCGGCGGTCGTCCCCGGCGAGGAGCAGCCTGCCGCTGGTTGGCCGCGACCTCCGGCAGCGTTGGCACAGGCTCCGAGAGAACGCGCTGCACCGAGCGCAGGCTCCTCCGGCACTTCTCGGCGATGGCGGCCTGGGGCGTGCCCCCCTCAGCCATGTGGTGGATCTTCAGGCGGGTCATGACGGGGATCACCAGCGGGGCTCCTGAGTGGACCCACCAGCTACCGGAGACCCCGGGAGGCGGCTGGCAGGGGGGAACCCGCCAGAATTTCCGGACGCCTACCCGCCAGAGTTTCCGGACTGCACAGAAGCGGTTGGCTGCCGGTTCAAAGAACGTGGGGCGGGTGGTCGCGACCGAGGGTCAGGCTGCGCCGCGGGTCGGTCTTTCGCAGTTGACAGAAGACCACTTTTCGGACGAGCGGCCGGCCCTCGTGCGGCGCCATAAGGACGACCTTGTGCGGGTCGGCATTTGTAGCGGTTCGGAGAACGGCGTCTCCCCGGACGTCGTTCTACCGCCGTTCGTTCTTCGCCGAATTCAACGCCTCCGCGCAGTTCCATCCGTCCTCGGCAAGAAAGAAGGCCACACTCACGGCTGGTGCATCGTCCCTGTAGATGGTCACCATCCCTGCAGTCGGCGGTCCGTTGACCCGCAGCTCACCACCGACCACCTCCACGTTCGCGAGGTATGGAACGAACTGCTCAGCGTATCGACCACTCCATGGGCGCGGCACCAACGCCTCGTCAGCGACCACAGTTGCGCCACCTTTGTAGTCCTTGATGCTCTTGACGGTACACGTCAGCATGTCGGGGTCATGCCCCACTGGCGGGCTGTCACCGAACCGCGTGACGATGTCGTCGGCTCGACTACGGTTCGTAAGGACCGATGAGCCGAGCACCAGCAGGAACACCAGAGCGAACCGTTCAGCGTTGTTCATGGTCACCTCTCATGTGTGGAGCGGT
This sequence comes from Myxococcota bacterium, assembly GCA_023150805.1. GTDB lineage: Bacteria > Myxococcota_A > UBA796 > UBA796 > UBA2385 > UBA2385. The sequence goes on from JAKLKF010000066.1 coordinate 16,244, forward strand.
CTTTCGCAGTTGACAGAAGACCACTCCTCGGACCGCCACCGTTGCGGCGCCGTTTCTTGCCCGCCAGGACCCTCCACCCCAACCCGTACCAGTCCCCATGGACCTGGTTGGGTGGCGGGGACCTGGGTTCGAGTGGAGGGTCACGGGAAACGCTCCAGCGGCTCTCTCGAACTATACTGCTGACGCGTCGCGCAGGCAAGGTTCAAGGCGTCTCTTCTGCGTAGCCTTCCATTCCGTGCCCACGGTGACTCCCTGGCCCCGCGGCGGGGGTGATCCAAGGGTCCGCTGCCTTCGAGAGCGAGCCTGGTAGGGGGCTTCGAATCACCCGGCTCGCAGACTGGTGCCCTGCGCCGTCCGGGTCGTCCAGCCGGGTCCGGCGCGCAGCAGCCTTGGCGGTGGTTCCTTGGCGGGCCCCAGGTGAACCCCTCCCCGAAGGCGCCTTGGCGCAGGTCACTGGGCTCACCAGGCCCCCCCCCGTCCCGACGAGGCGGCTACCCAGCACTTGTCTTGGCCAGCTCGCGCACCCGGATCCGGACGCCCGCCCCCCGTCGGTCGGCGACGACGATGAAGGGGGGCTCGGGCTCGACCTCGCAGGCGGCCACGGCGTCGAGCGTCTCCATCACGAAGGCCGGGTCGATGTGCCCCGGCCGCACGTACACAATACCCACCAGGCCCACCCCTGACCGCACGGCCAGCGTGCCGAAGTCGCTGTCGTGGGTCACGATGACCCTGCCCTCACGCAACGCCAGCGCGAGGAGTGCAGCGTCCGCCTGGCCCGACAGGCCCCTGCTCCAGACGGACTCCACGTCCCGACCTTGCGAGCGAAGCGCGGACGCTACGGCCTGGTCGATGTTCTCGTCGAGGAGGAGCGGGAAGTCCAGCGGCCTCACGCCGACACCCGGCACTCCCAGACCTGGTCTCCGCGCATCGACCGGGCCGCGTAGTCCATCGCCGCGTTGAATCCCTCCGGGGTCAGCTGCGGGTACGCGGACAGCACCTGCTCTCGGCTGGCGCCGCTGGCCAGGAGCTCCAGCAGGAACTCCACGGACAGCCGCGTGCCGGCGACGCAGGGCTTGCCGTTGAGGATGGCGGGATCAGAGACGATGTTCTGCTTCACAGCTACCTCCAGACCAAGTGTAGCCCGGCGTCCGCGGCGGCGTCCTCGGCCGGGGGCGGCCAGGCGACCACGCCGGCGGGCGCCCTCTCCCCCCCTCCCCTTGACGCCCCCTCCGCCGCGCTTACCGCTGGCCCCGCTCGGGGTGGCCCCTGCCTGCCGCCTCGGGTGGTCCCTCGCCCGAGGGGCCCGCCGCCGCTCAACGGGGTAGCTGCCCCGCGCCCTCTCGGAGGCTGCGTGATCGAGGTCCGAAACCTGAGCCGCTACTACGGAAGCTTCTGCGCCGTGGAAGAGGTCTCCTTCTCCATCTCCGACGGCGAGGTGGTGGGCTTCCTGGGCCGCAACGGCGCCGGCAAGTCGACCACGCTGAAGGTCCTGGCCGGCCTGCTGACCCCCTCCTCGGGCACGGTCACCATCGACGGCGTCGACATGACCGAGGCGCCGACCAGCTTCCGCAGCCGCATCGGCTGGCTGCCCGAAGACCCGCCGCTGTACGAGGACATGACGGTCGTCGACTTCCTGCGCTACGTCGGCGGGCTGCGGGGGATGGACGCCGCGGCGATCGAGGCGCGGCTGCCCGAGGTGCTGGCCAAGGCCCAGCTCCAGGACCGCACCGACCAGCTCATCAGCGAGCTGTCCCACGGCTACCGCAAGCGCGTCGGCATCGCCCAGGCGATCATCCACCGGCCCAAGCTGGTGATCCTCGACGAGCCGATCAGCGGCCTGGACCCGGCGCAGATCCGCGGGATGCGGGCGGTGATCCGGGCGCTCGCCGAAGAGAGCACGGTGCTCATCTCCAGCCACAACCTGCCCGAGGTGAGCGCCACCTGCGACCGGGTGCTGGTGCTCAAGCGCGGCCGGCTGGTGGCCGAGCCCGACGGCGCGCCCGACCCGATGGCGCCGACGCTGGGCGGCCTGGCCGGCGGCCCGATCGTGCAGCACCTCAGCCTGACCCTGCGCGGGGACGAGGCGGCCGTGCGCAAGGCGCTCGACGACAGCGGCCTGTGCAAGGGCTACTCGCTGAAGGCCGGCGACGGCCTGGTGCTGGCCTACGCCCTGCTGCACGCGGACACGCCCGAGGCGCTGGTGTCGGCCCTGGTGAAGGCCGGCGTCGGCGTGCGCCGGGTCGAGGACGGGCTGGCCAACCAGCTCGAGGACGTCTTCCTGGACCTGACCGAGGATCGCAAGTGACGGCGGTACTGCACATCGCCCGGCGAGAGCTGGGCAGCTACCTGAACTCGTGGTGGGGCTGGGTGATCCTGGCCCTGATCCTGCTGTTCGACGGCCTGGCCTTCAACGTCTACGCCGTGGGCTTCCAGCCCAAGTACAGTAGCGACGTGCTCGAGGCCTTCATGGAGGCCGGCACGGTGACGGTGATGATCGGCGGCATCCTGCTGGCGATGCCGACCATCGCGCGGGAGCACGGGGCCGGCACGCTGGCCCTGCTGCAGACGGCGCCGGTGACCGAGGCGCAGATCATCGCCGGCAAGTACCTGGGCGCGCTCGGCTTCCTGACGATCATCAAGGCGCTGACGCTCTACATGCCGGCCCTGGTCGAGATCAACGGCAAGGTGAGCTGGTCGCAGATCGGCGCTGGCTACCTGGGCCTGTTCTCGCTGGGCGCGGCGGTGGTCGCCATCGGCGTCTTCGCCAGCACCGTGAGCCGCAACCAGGTGCTGGCGGCCGTGCTGGGCGGCAGCATCGTCGGGCTGCTCATCCTGGCCTGGCTGGTCAGCCGCATGTCCGACCCGCCGCTGAAGTCGGTCTTCGCCTACATGGCGCTGTTCGACAAGCACTTCCAGCCCTTCATGCGCGGCCGGATCAACACCGAGAGCCTGGTCTACTACGCCTCGGTCAGCTTCGGCTTCCTGCTGCTCTCCACCCGCGCGCTCAAGGCCCGGAGGTGGGTGTGAGGCTCGCGTCCTTCCTGTGGCTGGCAGGCTTCGCCCTGCTCTTCGTCGGCGAGCGGATGTTCGGCGGCGGCGAGGACAAGTGGCGCTACATCCTGGACGGTGCGGGCGCCCTGGCCCTGGTGGGCACCTTCGTCCTGCTGGTGCAGGCCCGCGGCCGGGCCCCGCGCGACCAGCAGTCGCCCCATGGCCTGGCCCTGGCCTTCGCCGGCGTGGGCCTGTCCTCGCTGGTGCTCTACGCGCTGACGACGGCGCCGGTGCTCGAGGCGCTCGCGCTCGAGGCGGAGGGGGAGCAGCGCTACAAGGTCGCCCTGCAGGCCCTGGCGCCCATCGCCTGGCTGGCCGGCACCCTGCCGCTGCTGTCCATCCTGCGGGCGCTGGCGCTCTCGCCGGTGCGCAGCATCCCCAAGCTGGTGCGCGAGGGCGCGCTGTCGGCCCTGGCCGTCAGCTTCGCGCTGGCGATGCTCTTCCCGCTGAACTACCTGGCGACCGAGTACAACAAGCGCTGGGATCTCGGCTACTTCAAGACCGCCCAGGCCGGCACCCGCACCCAGGGCATGGTCGCGGCCCTGGAGGAGCCCATCCGCGTGGTGGCCTTCTTCCCGACCGGCAGCGACGTCGGCGACGAGATCCAGGGCTACTTCGACGGCCTGGACAGCCCGAACCTGCAGGTCGAGTACGTCGACCACGCGCTGGAGCCGGGCCTGGCCGAGGAGCTGAAGGTCCGCGACAACGGCCACGTGGCCTTCGTCAAGGGCGAGCAGGTCGAGCGGGTCAAGATCGGCGAGGACTTCGAGAGCGCCCGCCGCAAGCTCAAGACGCTGGACGAGGAGCTGCAGAAGGCGCTGGCCAAGCTCGCGCGGGGACAGAAGACCGTCTACGTGACGGTGGGCCACGGCGAGATGTACTGGCGCGCCGACGAGCAGGAGCGCAAGCTCAACACCTTCAAGCAGCTGCTCACCAGCCTGAACTTCAAGGTCAAGGAGCTGGGCCTGGCCGAGGGCCTGGGCACCGCGGTGCCCGAGGACGCCGACGTCGTCTTCGTGATGGGCCCGACCGAGCCCTTCCTGGACGAGGAGCTGGCCGCGCTGGACCGCTACCGCGCCGGCGGCGGCAAGCTGTTCATCGCGCTGGAGCCCGGCGGCAGCGACCTGTCGGCCCTGCTCTCGCCCATGGGCCTGTCGGCGGACATGGAGCACCCGCTGGCCATCGACAACTACTACCTGAAGGTCACCGGTGGCCCGGGCGACCAGAAGAACGTCGTCACCAACAAGTTCTCCTCGCACCCCTCGGTCACGACGCTGGCCCGCAACTCCAAGCAGGTGGCGATGGCCTTCCCCGGCGCGGTCGCCATCGAGCAGGTGCCCGAGCCGCCCGGCAAGGTGCAGACGACGATCCGCTCGCTGCAGACGGCCTGGAAGGACCTGGACGGCGACCTGGCCTTCTCGGCGGCCACCGAGGAGCGCAAGCAGTGGACGCTGGCGGTGGCGGTCAGCGGCGCCGCGGCCGGTGCGGCCGCCCCGCCCGAGCCGGCGCCGCCCGCGGAGGGCGAGAAGCCCGCCGAGCCCAAGGCCGCCGCCTCCGACGAGTACCGCGTGGTCGTGGTCGGCGACGGGTCCTGGGCCAGCGACGTCTTCGTGCTCTACAGCGGCAACGGCCAGCTCGCGATGGACGCGCTGGGCTGGCTGGCCGAGGACGAGTCCCTGCAGGGTGAGACCGAGTCGGAGGAGGACGTGAAGATCCAGCACACCAAGGAAGGCCAGGGCCTGTGGTTCTACGGCTCGGCCGTCTTCGTGCCGATGGGGCTGTTGGCCCTGGGCCTGGGCCGCCTGGGCCTGCGCCGCCGCTCCGGGAGGACCGCCTGATGCGCCAGGTCATCATCTACGGCGTGCTGCTGGCGCTGGCGCTGGGCGGTGCCTGGGCCCGCTGGACCATGGAGCCCGAGGGCGAGGGCGGCGACAAGGTCGTGCTGCTGGCCGGAGAGGTCGAGCAGATCGACTCCATCGAGTGGAAGGGCGAGGACGGCCAGGCCCTGCTGACCCGCAAGACCGACGACCACGGCGCCTACCTGTGGGTGCAGACGGTCAAGGTCGAGGAGCGCAAGAGCCCGCCGACGCCGCCCGGCGAGGAGCCGCCGCTGGAGCCGCTGGCCGAGCTGACCGAGAAGGTCGAGAAGAAGGACGTCTTCAAGGCCGGCGAGAAGGGCGACGAGCTGCTGGCCAGCTTCTCCCCCCTGCTGGCGATCCGCCGGCTGGACGCCGTGGACCCGGCCAAGCTGGCCGAGATCGGCCTCGACGCCCCCAAGGAGAGCCTGGTCGTCACCCGCAAGGGGCAGGCGGTGACCCTGGTCATCGGGGGCGAGGCCTACGGCACCAAGGACCGCTACGTCCGCAACGAGGCCACGGGCGAGATCTTCCTGCTGGACGACCAGCTCCTCAAGTCGCTCGAGTTCGCCAAGACCCGGCTGCCCGACCGCGACCTGTGGAGCCTGGAACGGCCGGCGCTGGCCAGCGCCACCCTGTCGGATGGCAGCAAGAGCGTCGAGGCGGTGCAGAAGAACCCCGACGACGAGGCCAAGGTCACCTGGGCGCGCGCCGGCTCCGAGGCCCCCGACGAGCAGCTCGCCACCTGGATGGACAAGGCGCTCAAGCTCAAGGGCACGAGCTATGTCGACCCCGAGGCGACCGACGGCCCCAAGGACCTGCAGCTCCGCTTCCGCCTGACGCTGACGCCGACGGGCAAGGGCAAGCCCGAGACGCTGGAGGTGCTACAGGACGGTGCCGAGGGCGACTACTACGGCAGGAGCGAGCACACCCGCGGCTTGATCAAGCTGCTGCGCGCGCCGACCCGCGACCTGGTCGAGGACCTGCCGGCCCTGGTGCAGTAGGGCGCGGCGACCCCGGTGCGGCGGGGCCCGCGGCCCCGGGCGGCGGCCTTCAGTCCTGCGACAGGCCGATGACGACGGTGGTGACGTTGTCGTCGGCGCCGGCGTCCAGGGCGGCGCGGGTCAGCCGCTCGGCGAGCTGGTCGACGGGCGTGTCCCGGCACAGCGCGGCGAGCTGCTCGTCGTCCAGCGGGTCGGTGAGCCCGTCGCTGCAGATGATGAACACGTCGCCGTCGCGCACCGGGCGGGTGGCCGTGTCGGGCTCGACCGGGCCGTGGTAGCCGACCGACTGGGTCAGGATGTTCTTGTGCGGGACGATGCGCGCCAGCTTGGGCGTGAGCCGGCCGGCGTCGATCTCCTGCTGCACGACGGTGTGATCGCGGGTCAGCCGCTGCAGGCGCCCGTCGCGCAGCAGGTAGATGCGGCTGTCGCCCACGTGGGCCAGGTGGGCCAGGTCCTCGTCCACCAGCAGCACGCAGACGGTGGTCCCCATCCCGGCGTGGGCGGGGTTGTCCAGCGCGGCGCGCCGGATCCGCAGGCTGGCCTGGTTGGTCGCGTAGCGCAGGCGCTCGCGGATCGCCTCTTCGGTGTCGGGGGCGGCGCGGTCCAGCCGGGTCTCGTCGGGGTCGTGCGCGCCGAGCAGGACGTCGCGGATCGCGTCCACCGCCAGGGCGCTGGCGACCTCGCCCGCGGCGTGGCCGCCCATGCCGTCGGCGACGATGAACAGGCCGGCGTCGACGTCGACCAGGAAGGAGTCTTCGTTGTGCTCTCGCACCGGGCCGGGGTCGGTGCGGGCATGGGCTTCGATCTTCATGGCAACCACCCTGGGGACGTGCGGCACTATAGAGGTTGTCGCTCGCCGTCGGTAGCCTCCCGGCGGACAACACCCCTTCCCGCGGCGCACGCCGCTCCCCCCCTCCGGCCGCCGGTCATGGATCCCGCGCCTTCCTCCATCCCCCAGCCGGGCGAGCACGTCGGGCCCTACCGGGTCCTGGGCGAGCTGGGGCGCGGCGGCATGGCCACGGTGCTGGAGGTGGAGCACCAGGCGACCGGCGCGCGGCGCGCGATCAAGCTGATGCTCCCGGTGGCGCGCGCCGACGAGGTGGCCCGCCGCATGGAGCGCGAGTTCCTGGCGCTGTCGCGGCTGCACCACCCGGCGGTGCTCCAGGTCTACGAGGCCGGGGTCTACCAGCGCCGACCCTGGTTCGCGATGGAGGCCCTGCGCGGCGAGGAGCTGGGCGTCGCCGTGGAGCGGTGGCGGTCGCTGGCCCCCGCCGAGCGCTTCGCCCGCGCGCGCCAGGTGCTGACCCTGCTGGCCGAAGCGCTGGCCTACATCCACGACCAGGGGCTGGTGCACCGCGACGTCACGCCCAGCAACATCATGTTGCTGCACGGCCCGGACCCGGCCGGCGCGGGCCTGCGCCTGATGGACTTCGGCGTGGTCAAGGAGCCGGGGGCCGAGCTGACCGTGGTCGGCGAGGTGGTGGGCACCGTCGCCTACATCGCGCCCGAGCAGATCACGGGCGGGCCGGTGGACGCGCGGGCCGACCTGTACGCGCTGGGCGCGGTCCTGTACCTGATGCTGACCGGGCGCCGGCCGTTCAACGCGAGAAACCTGGCCGGATACCTGGACAAGCACCTCAACCGGGCGGCGCGTCCGCCGCGGGAGCTGGCCCCGACCCTGCCCGAGCGGCTGGACGAGATCTGCCTGCGCCTGCTGGAGAAGGACCCCGACGCGCGCTTCGCCTCGGCCCGGCACCTGCTGCTGGCGCTGGACGACGGGCCGGGGCCCTCGGCCACCCTGGGGCCCAAGGGGCTCGACATGAGCCACCTGCCGCTGGCGGGGCGGGCCGCGGCGCTGGGCACCCTGCGCGAGGCGGTGACCCGCCTGCTGGCGCGGCCGGGGGGGCCCCGCGCCGGCGACCTGACGGGGCCGACCGACCCCGGCGGCGTGGCCCGGCCTCCGGGCGGGCTGATCGTGGTCTCCTCCACCGACGGGATGGGCAAGAGCCGCCTGGCGGGCGAGGCCATCGCGATGGCGCGGCAGGTCGACGTCGCGGTCACGCGGGTCCGCGGCACCGGCGACCCGCGGCCCTGGTCGGGCTTCCGCGCGATCCTGGAGGCGCTGCAGGCGGTGCCCGGCTTCCGCCTGCCCGACTCCCTGCGGCGGGCCCTGGAGGGCGGGCGCAAGGCCGAGACCTGGGCGGTGGCCGCCGCCGCCCGCGAGCTGGTGGAGGCCAGCGGCCCGCGCCTGGTGGTGATCGACGACGCCCAGCGGGTGGACCGCGCCTCGCTGGAGCTGGTGGGCCTGCTGGCGCGCAACCTGGTCGGCCGCGACCGCTTCCCGCTGCTGCTGCTGCTGACCCGGGACACGGGCGAGCCCGGCCCCTCGCTGGACGCCCTGGTGGCGCCCGACGGCCCCCTGCACGGCTCGGGCCTGGTGCCGCAGCGCATCGACCTGGGACCCCTCTCGCAGGCGGCGGTCGAGGAGCTGCTGCTGCACCTGGTGGTGGACGGCCCCGCCGCGCGCGCCCTCGCCTTGCGCCTGCACGGGGACAGTCGGGGCAACCCCTTCTTCCTGTCGCAGATGCTGCGCGCCCTGGTCGCGCAGGGGGTCATCCTGCCCGGGGAGGCGGGGCAGCGGGGCACCATCGCGCTGGACGCCGGCGAGCTCGCGCGGGCGGCGCTGCCGGTGCCCGGCTCCATCCGGCAGGCCCTGCTGGCGCGCCTGGCGCCGGTGAGTCCGGACGTGCGCGCGGTCCTCGACATCCTGGCCATCGCGCGCGAGCCGCTGGACGACGCGGTCACAGGCGAGGCCAGCGGCCTGGGGGCCGGGGAGCGGCTGGCGCAGGCCCTGGCCGAGGCGACCCGGGCCGGCCTGGTCAGCGCTGGCGACGCGGGACACGGCCGCCACACGCTGGCCCGCCACCGCCTGGCCGACGTGCTGGTCGAGGAGCTGCCCGAGCCCCGCCGCCGCGACCTGCACGGCCGGCTGGCGCGCGCGCTCGAGCTGTGCCACCGGCGCGACCTGGGGCCGGTGACCGGCGCGGTGGCCGACCACTACGACGCGGCCGGCTACGCGGCCATCGCCTGGCCCTACCACCTGGCCGCCGCCCGCCTGCTGCACCAGCGGGGGGACATGGCCGAGACGCTGGAGCGGCTGGACCGCGGCCTGGTGCTGGAGCCGCGCGCCCGGGGCTACGCCCCGCTGGGCGAGGCGGATCGCCGGCTGTCCGAGGCGCTGCAGCTCCGCGCCGCCGCCCTGGTCCACCTGGGCCAGTGGGAGGAGGGGCGGACCGAGGCCCGGCGCGCGCTGGAGCTGGCGCGCGAGCTGGGCGACGACCTGCGCACCAGCCGCGCCGCCGCGGAGCTCGGCGCGCTGTGCCGCCGCCGCCACGACCTGGACGAGGCGCGCGAGTGGCTGGAGCTGGCCCTCCACCACGCCCGCCTCAGCGGCGACCGCGCGGCGCGGATCGTGCCGCTGTACGAGCTGGGAGCGCTGCACTGGGCGCGGGGCGACCTGGAGGCGGCGCGGGCGGAGTGGGTCGAGGTCCTGGCCGCCGCCGAGGCGCTCTCCGACGAGCGCATGCAGGCCCTGGGCGCCAACGGGCTGGGCGTGCTCGCCCTGTGCCGGGGGGACGCGGCCGAGGCCCGGCGCCAGTTCGAGCGGGCCATCGACCTGTGCGAGCGCTACGGCATGGCCGAGCGGCTGGTCGTCTCGCGCATCAACCTGATCGAGCTGCACCACCTGACGGGCAACCTGCGCAAGGGGGTCGAGCTGGCCGACCAGACGGTCGCCTCGGCGCGCGAGGTGGACAACGCCTACGGCGTCGCGCTCGGCCTGCGCTACCGCGCGCTGGTGCAGGCGGACCTGGGCCACCTGGCGGACGCGCGCGAGAACGCGGCCGAGGCGGCGCGCATGCAGCGGGAGCTGGGCAACCCCGAGGAGGAGCTGGCCGCGCACGTGATGACGGTGCGCGCGGCCCTGTTCGGCCGCGACCTGGACGGGGCGGAGGCCGGGCTGGCCGCCTGCCTCCCGCTGCTGGCCGAGCACGACACCGAGGGCTTCGGCCCGGTGGTGCACGCCTGGCGGGCGCAGGTGCTCGCGGCGCGGGGCCAGGTGGAGGCGGCCCGCGTGGCGCTCGACGCCTCGCTGGGCGCGCCGGGGCGCCCCTGGCCGCACCAGCGGGCGCGGGTGCTGCTGAACACGGCGCGGGCCTGCGAGGCGCTGGGGGAGACCGAGCGGGCGACGGCCCTGGCCGAAGAGGCGCTGCGCCTGGCCGACACCAGCGGCTACCGCATGTACGTGATGCGCGCGCGCCTGCTCGCCGCCCGCAACGCCAGCGACGAGGCCGCGCGGGCTCGCCACCTGCGCGTGGGCGAGGCGCTGGCCCGCAGCCTGGCCGCCAACCTGCCCCGCGAGGACACGGCCAGCTTCGTCACCGAGCCGGGTCGGTAGGCGCCACCCCGGCGGGCAGGCCCCGCCGGCGGCCTCACCGCGGCGGAGGGGGCAGGGCCGCCCAGCGGCGGATCGCGGGTCGGCCCAGGGTCAGGTCGGTCTTGCGGCCGACGGGCGAGGACCCGGCGGCCAGCTCCTCGCAGTAGGCCGAGAAGAGCGGCTCCAGCTCGCCCGGATCGTGGATGGCGCGCCCGCGCAGGTCCAGCCAGGCCGCCAGGTGCGTGGCCGCCATGGCGTAGTTGCGCCGGGTGTGGGTGCTCAGGCGGCCGGCGGCGTGGTCGGACTCCAGGCTGAGCTGGAAGCGCGCCAGCCATGCGCCGATGTCGATGCCCTGCGGTTCGGCGAGGGGTTGCGGGGCGGGCGCGGGGGAGGCCGGCGGGGAGGGGAGGGGCTCGACGCCCGAGGCCGGCTCGTCGCCCCGGATGAGCCCGACCAGCTCGTCGACCGACAGGGCGGCGCCGCCGTCGGCCCCGGCGATGAGCGCGTCGGCCAGCGCCCGCTTGCGCTCGTGCAGCGCGACGATCGCCTGCTCGACCGTGTCGCGCGCCACCAGGCGGTAGACGGTCACCGGCTGCCGCTGGCCGATGCGGTGGGCGCGGTCGGTGGCCTGGTCCTCGACCGCCGGGTTCCACCAGGGGTCCATGTGCACGACATAGGTGGCGGCGGTCAGGTTGAGCCCCGTCCCCCCGGCCTTCAGCGAGATGAGGAAAACGTCGCCCTCGCCGCGCTGGAAGGCCTCGACCTCGCGCTGGCGCTGCTCGGCGGGGGTGCCGCCGTCGATGCGCCGCAGCCGGTAGCCCTGGGGGCCGAGCGCGGCCGCCACCAGGTCCAGGTGGCGCGTGAACTGGCTGAAGACCAGGGCCTTGTGGCCCCCCTCGCGCACCTCCTCCAGCAGGTCGAGCAGGGCGTCGAGCTTGGCCGAGGTGGCAGGCGCCTCGGGCAGCACCAGCCGGCCGTGGCAGGCGAGCTGGCGCAGCCGCGTGAGGGCGGCCAGCACGTGGAAGCGGTCGCCCGGGCCCGTGGCGAAGCGCTCCAGGGCGTCGCGGCGGGCGGCCTCGTACAGCGCGCGCTCCTCGGCCGAGAGCTCCACCTCGAGGCAGATCTCCTGGCGGGCGGGCAGCTCGGCCGCCACCTCGGCCTTGGTGCGGCGCAGCAGGAAGGGCCGCAGCAGGCTGGCGAGGGCGGCGCGCGCGGCGGGGTCGTCGCGCCGCACGATCGGCGCCTCGAAGCGGGTCCGGAAGCGCTCCTGGCTGCCCAGCAGCCCGGGCACCACCGCGCGGAACAGGCTCCACAGCTCGCCGACGTGGTTCTCCAGCGGGGTGCCGGACAGGGCCAGCGTGAAGCCGGCCTGGAGCTGGCGGCTGGCCCGGGCCCGCCGGGTGGCGGCGTTCTTGATCGCCTGGGCCTCGTCGAGGATCACCGTGCCCCAGGCCACCGCGGACAGGGCCTCCTCGTCCCGGGCCAGCAGGTCCCAGGAGGTCACGACCAGGCAGCCGGGGCCGAGATCCTGCAGCAGCGCGGCGCGGTCGGCGCCGCGGTAGGCCCGGAGCTGGAGGGACGGCGCGAAGTGGCGGGCCTCGGCCAGCCAGTTGAAGCCGACGGAGGTGGGCGCGACCACCAGGGCCGGGCCCTCCTGCTGCCGGTGCAGGAGCAGGCCCAGCGCCTGGACCGTCTTGCCCAGGCCCATGTCGTCGGCCAGCACCGCGCCGGGCGCCCAGGCCGCGCGCCGCCGCAGCCACAGCAGCCCCTCCTGCTGGTAGGGGCGCAGCTCGGCCCGCAGGCCCGGGGTGGGCTCGGGTCGCAGGGCGCCGGCGGCGCGGATCCGCTGGGCCAGGCCTCTCCAGCCGGCGTTGCCGACGATGCGCGCGCCGCCCTCCTCCAGGGCCAGCAGGCCGTCGGCGGCCAGCTCGTGCAGGCGCAGGCTGGACCCCTCGCCCTCGCCCTGGCCGTCGAGGGCCGACAGGCCGCTGGCCAGCTCCCGCGCCAGCCGCAGCCAGCGGCCGGGCTCGAGCTCGACGTGGTCGCGGCCCTGCCGCAGCGCCTCGCGCAGGCGCTCCAGGTGGACCGCCTGCCCGTCGACCTGCACGCTGGCGCCGATGTCCAGCCAGCCCCCGCCGCCGGTGACCTTGAGCGAGAGGTCCCCCAGGTTCGCGCGCACCACCCGGGCGGTGGGCCCGAGCCAGGTGCGGGCCACGCCGGGGTCCAGGAGATCCAGCCGCTCCAGGAAGGGCAGGATCTGCGAGGGGTCGTGCAGGGTCCAGCCCCAGGGGCGCTGCGGCTCGGCCAGGCCCAGGGCGCGGGCCAGCGCCAGGGCGCCCGCGCGCTCGGCGTCCAGGTCCCGGTCGGCGAAGACCAGCCCGTCCCCCTCGTGGGACCACAGCCGGCGCGGCTCGGCGCCCGGCGCCCGCGCCCGGCCCGGCAGGGGGTGGACCTGCAGGTCGACCCGGACGCTGCCGTCGGGTCCGAGCTGCAGGACCAGGCCGGCCTGTGGGTCGGCCGCGCGCGGGGTCGCCGGGACCTCGTCGTCCAGCTCGACGGTCATCGCCTCGGACAGATCCGGCAGCAGCGGCGCCAGGCCCTCGGCGGGCCAGTCCTCGATACGCGTGGCCCGCAGCAGCGCCGCCGGCAGGCGCGGATCCAGGTCCAGCAGGTGCACGGTGCCGGTGTCCGGCTCCAGCACCGGGACGGGGGCGCAGCCCGCGGCCAGGACCGCCAGGCGCTGCAGGTGGGCGGGCAGCAGGATCATCTCCCCCAGGCGCACGACCAGGCGCGCGCGCCCCTCGTGGCGCGCCCAGCGCAGGACCAGGCGTGAGCCGCGCACCTGCAGCGGCCGGCCCTGGTGCACCAGCCGCGGGTGGTCGGCCAACAGCTGCAGCGCCGCGACCAGGGCCGCCGGCTCGCGCAGGTGGCCGGACCATGCCAGCACGGCGACCTGGCGGTCGGCGGGCAGGGGCAGGCCGCGGTGGTGCTGCGGGGCGAGGTGGGCGGAGGATGCCCAGGTCCGCAGCCCCTCCTTGCGGGAATAGGCGCGGCAGAGGACCGAGGAGAGGGTCAGCGTGCCCAGCTCGCCCTCCAGCTCCCAGCCGGGCAGCCGCCCCTCCTCGTCGGGCCAGGGCGCCGGCCCCCCCTGCAGCGCGTCGCGCACGGCCTGGGCGCCGCGCCGCCAGTCCGGCGGCGCCATCAGCTCCAGCACCTGGCTGCGCAGGACGGGCACCACGGTGGGCTCGATCAGGGCCTGCACCATCCAGGCCAGCGCGGCCTGGGACGCCAGGCACGCCGGCGCGCCGCAGGCGCAACGCACCTGCCCGGCCAGGGGCCCCTGGAGCTGGAAGCGCACCCGGGTCAGGCGTGGGGCCGAGGCCGGGTCCAGCACGTGCAGGTCGATCCAGCCCTCGGCCTCGTCGCAGGTGTAGCCCTCCAGCTTGGAGCCGACCTGCTGGGCGCCCAGGCGGGGGCGCCCGGCGCGGTAGGCATGGAGCCAGCGTTCCAGCAGGGGCTGGCCGGGAGCGTCGGGGGCGGGACGCAGGGCGAGCAGCGCCTGGTCGATCGACGCGATCCGCGGCTGGCGCAGCAGCTCGCGCACCGCGGACACCAGCTCCCGGGCATGCACGGCGCCGGCCACCCCCGGGCGCGGGTCCAGCCCTTGCAGCACCTCGCGCAGGCCGGCCTGGCCCCAGACCTGCATCGGGATGCCGCCGGGGTGCAGCAGGCCCGCCAGCGCGGTCCGGACGGGCTGGTCCAGGCGGTGGCCGTGCCCGGCGTCGACCAGCGCCGGGACCAGGTCCGCCGGGGTGGGCTCGGCGGCGGGCGCCCGGCCGGGGCCGGCGGCGCGGGGCGTGGGGTTGCGGGCCCAGGACAGCATCGCGGCGTCGGCGTGCACGCAGCGCTGGCCGCCGCAGGAGCAGCGGGCCTGGAGCTGGCCGTCGGGCAGCAGCCGCACCTCGACGTCGTGCTCGGCCACCGCGGCGACCAGCCGCCGCTCCCGTGGGAGCCAACGGGGATCGTGCACGTCGCCGAGGTGGCGCGTGGCCCGGCCGATCCGCACGCTCCCCAGCAAGGCGACGAGCTGCTTGGGGGTCGGGAAGGCGGGGTCGGACATCGGGGGGCCCTATCCGACCGCTCGACCGCCGCGAGGACGGCGATGCGCTACGATCACCGCATGCCGACGCTCCTGCTCTCCCTCCTCCTGGCCCTGCTGCCGGCCTGTGGCGACAAGGACACCGACGACTCGGGGACGCCCCCAGGCGACGGGGGTGGCACGGGCGACGGGGGTGGCACCGGCGACGGGGGCGGCACCGGCGACGGGGGCGGCACCGGCGACGGGGGTGGCACGGGCGACGGGGGCGGCACGGGCGACGGGGGCGGCACCGGCGACGGGGGCACGGCCGCGGCGCCGATGCCGGACTTCTCGCTGCTCGACGTGAACCCCGGCTCGGCGCGCTACGGCCAGGCCGTCTCGCCGCGCGACTACCTGGAGCAGGTCTCGGGCTGGTACTTCACCCACGCCACGTGAAGCTACTGCCGTAGCCAGGCTGGCTACCTCAGCGCCCTGCAGGACGAGCTGTCCGCCGCTCACCCCGGCCTGGACATCCACCTGCTCATCGTCAACGAGAACGGCTACGAGTCGGGCCTGGAGGACCTCTTCGCCGTCACCGACCTCCCGGTGGTCCAGGACGACGAGACGGCCCGGGTCTGGGAGTCCTGGGAGGCCACCTGGCGCGACACCTGGGTGCTCGACGGGGGCAACGAGGCCTGCGGGGTCTACAACCTGACCGAGCACGACCTCTCGGACCCCGTCGAGTACGCCGGGCTCTACGACCTGCTGGTGGCCTGCGCAGGAGGGTAGGGCGGGTCCATGTGCCGCAACATCCGCCTGCTCTACAACTTCGCTCCCCCGGTGACCGAGGAGGAGATCCACGACGCGGCGCTGCAGTACGTGCGCAAGGTGACCGGGATGCGGACGCCGGCGCGCGCCAACCAGGCCGCCTTCGACGCCGCCGTGGCCGAGGTCGCCGCCGCCACGCGCCGCCTGCTCCTCGACGAGCTGCGCACCACGGCGCCGCCGCGCGATCGGCAGGTCGAGGCGGAGCGCGCGCGGCAGCGCGGCCGGAAGCGGCAGGCCCGCGCGGGCTGAGGGGCCCGCCGACCCGCCGGAGCCCGCCTTGCGGCTACACTCGGCGGGATGTCGATCGACACCCCCCCCTTGCCCGGCGACGTGGTCGGCGCCTACACGCTCCAGGAGGTCCTGGGGGTGGGGGGCATGGCCACGGTGTACCGGGCGGTGGAGGAGGGCGGCCGCCCCGTCGCGGTGAAGATCCTCCACCCCGGCAAGGCCGGCACCGACGACGCCCGCCGCTTCCGCCGCGAGTTCCTGACCCTGCGCGAGCTGCGGGATCCCAACGTGGTCGAGGTCTACGAGGCCGGCGTGCACGGCGACTACCCGTGGATCGCGATGGAGCTGGTGGACGGCACCGACCTGGGCACCCTGGTCGAGCGCTGGGCCCTGGACCCGCCGCCCGACCGCTTCGCGCGCGTCGAGGCGATGCTGCGCGCGCTGTGCGCCGCCCTGGCCCACGTGCACGAGGCGGGGCTGATCCACCGCGACATCAAGCCCAGCAACGTGCTGGTGACCCGGGACGGCCAGGCCAAGCTCACCGACTTCGGCGTGGTCAAGGCCCCCGGCCAGTTCACCACCCAGCTCACCATGGCCGGGCGGCTGGTCGGCACCATCGCCTTCATGGCGCCGGAGCAGATCACCGGCGACGCCGTCGACAGCCGGGCCGACCTGTACAGCCTGGGCGCCGTGCTCTACGTGATGCTCACCGACCGCCGGCCGATCCAGGCCGACAGCATCGCCGGCTACCTCGCCCGCCACCTCACCCACACGCCGCAGCCGCCCAGCGAGCTCGACCCGCGCGTCCCCCCGCGCCTGGAGGAGGTCTGCCTCAACCTGCTGCGCAAGGACCCGGCCCAGCGCTACGCCTCGGCCCGGCAGGTGCTGGCGGCGCTGGACCAGGACCAGGGGCAGCGGCGGCTGCCCGTGCACGGCCGCGAGGAGGAGCTGGCGCGCCTGCTGCGCCGGGTCGAGCAGGTCGCCGGCGGCGAGGGCGGGGTGGTGGTGCTGGTCGCGCCGGAGGGCACCGGGAAGAGCGCCCTGCTCGACGAGCTGGTCGCGCGCGCCCGGGCCGCCGGCCAGGACGTCGCCTGGGCCGACGGCGCCGGCGTGCACCCGCTGCGCGCCCTGCGCGCCCAGCTCCCCGTCCGCGGCCCGGCCGAGGAGGACCTGACCGATCCGGGCGAGGACATCGCCGACCTGACGACCGGGCGCCCCTGGACCCTGGTGCTGGACCACCTCGACCGCCTCGCGCCCATGGAGCTCGAGGTCCTCACGCGCCTGGTCCGGCGGCAGGTCGCCATCCACGGCGAGCCGCTGCTGCTGATCACGGCGGTGGACGACCCGCGCGGTCGCGTCGCCGGGCTGATCGACGGATCGGACACCGGCCTGACCCCGCAGCGGGTGGAGCTGGCGCCGCTGGACCACCGGGCCGTCACGGCGATGGTGCGCGACCGCGGCCTGGGCGGACCGGCCGGCGCGGCGCTGGGCCGGCGCCTGGCGGAGGAGGCCCTGGGCCTGCCGGGGGCCGTGCGCGAGCACCTGGACGCGATGGTGCGCGCCGGGTGGCTGGTCGCCGGCGAGGGGGGGGAGCTGCGCTGCACGCGCCCGGTGGACGCGCTGCGGGACGATCCCCTCCCGGTGCCCGAGCGCTTCCGCCAGCGCGAGGTCGAGCGCCTGTCCCGGCTGACGGACGAGGCCCTGGCGCTGCTGGACGGGCTGGCCATCCTCGCGACCGAGGCCCCGCTCTCGCTGGCCGCCTCCCTGGTCGGGCTGGACGCCCCCACCGCGTCGCAGGCGGCGACCAGCCTGGCCGAGGCGGGGCTGGTGAGCCGGCGGATCAGCGGCGTGGACGAGCTGGTCCACCTGGCCTCCGACCGCACCCGCGACGTGGTGCTGGACCTGCTGGCGCCGGCGCGGCGCGGCCAGCTCCACCGTGCGGCGGCGGCCCTGCTGGGCCAGCGGGGGCGGCGGCGCCCCGACGCCGTGGGGGAAGAGGTCATCCGCCACCTGCTGGCCGGCGGCGAGCGGGCGCGCGCCTACCCCCTGCTGCTGGCCAGCAGCAAGCGGCGGCTGGCGGCCGGCCAGGTCGAGAGCGCGGCCCGCCTGCTGCGCCGCGCCGCGGCGGTGCGCGAGGAGGTCGAGGCCCAGCTCCCCCCCGACGAGGTGGCCCGCCACGCCACCGCGCTGCACGCCCTGCAGGGCGAGGCGGCCTGGCGCCTGGGCGACCTCACCGGTGCCCAGGAGGCCTGGGACCAGGCCCTGGGCCAGGCCCAGGCGACCGGCGACGCGATGGCCACCCACCACGCCCGGGCCGGGGTCGGGCTGGTGCTCGCCGCGCGCGGCGAGGGGCGCGCGGCCGCCGGCCTGCTGCGGCGCGCGGTGGAGGGCCTCCCTCCGGGCGACCCGATGTGGGCGCCGGCCGGGCAGGCCCTGGCCGAGGTGCTGCTGGGCGAGGGGGAGGTCGACGCGGCCCACCGCACCTGGCGCCGCCTGCTGGAGGTGGGCGAGGCGGTGGGCAGCGAGCGGGTCGTGGCGCGGGCGCTGGCCGGCGTGGCCCAGGTGGAGCTGTGCCAGGGGTCGCTGGACGCGGCCGCCGCCGCCCTCACCCGCGCCGCCACGCGCCTGCGCGTGCTCGAGGACGACGCCGCCCTGGTGCCGGTCCTGCTGCGCCTGTCCGAGGCCCTGGTGGCCGACGGTCGCCTGCACGACGCCCGCGAGCGGGCGATGGAGGCCGAGCGCTCGGCGCGCTCCACCGGCCGGCTCGAGCCGCGCATCCAGGCCCTGGGGCTGGCCGCCACGGCCCTGGCCTCGCTGGGCACCGACGCCGAGGGGCGGCAGGTCGCCCGCGAGGCCGTGGCGATGGCGCGGTCGCGGGACCTCGGGCAGCACGCCGGCGCGCTGGTGGCGGTCCTGCCGGCGGCCCGGGCCCTGCTGGACCTGGGCCTGCACGACGAGGCGGCCGCCCTCTTCCCCGCAGCGAGCCCCCCGCTGGGCCGCGGCCTGGACGCGCCCGCGGCCCAGGTGCTGGCGGTGCAGGCGCGCGTCGCGTCCTGGCGCGACGCGGGGCTGGCCGTCGACCTGGCCCGCCAGGCCCTGGCGGAGCCCGCGCCCGCGCTCTCCCTGGTCGCCGTGCGGGTGGCGCTGGACGCGGCCCGCGCCCTCATCCGGGCCCGCGCCCCCGAGGCCCCGGCCGCCATCGAGCGGGCCCGGGGCGCGCTCCCCGCCGCCGGCGGCCGCCTGCTGGCGCTGGAGTGCTGCCTGCTGGCCAGCCGCTGCCACCTGCCCGAGCCGGCCGGCGCCGCCGCCGAGGCCCAGGCCCGCGCGCTCGACGAGGAGCTGGGCGCGCAGGGGCGCTTCGCGCGCCGGTGGATGGACTGACGCAGGGGACCGGCCGGCGGCCTGCCTGCGCCTCCCCTCGCGATAAGCTGCCGGGGCGCGGCCCCATGTCCAGGTGCTCCCTGGTCCCCTCCCGCGTGGACCCCCCGAGGACGCCGTGAGCGAGCCGGCAGACAACGAGCCCGTCGAGGGCATGCCCGACGAGATCGAGATGGGCGGCCTGGTGCTGCGCCCCGGGGACTTCGTCGACATGTTCCGGTACGAGCGGCCTGTGGGCAAGGGCGGCATGGCCTTCGTGCTCCTGGCGCGCGACCCCGGCGGTCAGCCCGTCGCGCTCAAGGTGCTCAAGGCCAGCCGGATGCGCACCGGGCTGGCGCGCTTCCGGCGCGAGTTCCGCGCGCTCTCGCGCCTGGATCACCCCAACATCATCCGCGTCGAGAGCTGGGGGGACATCCACGGTCACCCCTACCTGGCGATGGAGTACGTCGACGGCGTCGACCTGCACCTGGCGATCCGTCGCATGAGCCGGCGCCCCGGCGACGTGCGCTGGCCCTGGGTCGAGGACGTGCTCATCCAGCTCGCGCGGGCGCTGGGCCACCTGTCCCGGCGCGGGCTGGTGCACAGAGACCTCAAGCCCAGCAACGTGCTGATCACCCGCGACGGCGTCTGCAAGCTGACGGACTTCGGGATCGTCAAGGATCTCGATCCCGACCGGGATCCGGTGGTCAGCACCACCCTGGTCGGGACCTGGGCCTACGCCAGCCCCGAACAGATCGCCGGCGATCCCATCGACCACCGCTCCGACCTGTACAGCCTGGGTGTGATCCTCTACGCCATGTTGACCGGCCGCCGCCCCTTCGCGGCCGAGAACATGTCCGGCTACCTGGAGCTGCACCGCAGCAAGCGGCCGACGCCCCCGTCCCACCTCGTGCCCGACGTGCCGCCGGCGCTCGAACAGATCTGCCTGCGCCTGCTGGAGAAGTCGCCGCAGGATCGGTTCCAGTCGGCCTCGGAGATCCTCGAGGCCCTGCTGGCCGACGAGCCGGAGACGGCGCCGGAGGGTGACCCGGGCGCGACGGGCTGGACGCCGCCGCTGGTCGGCCGGCAGGAGGCCCTGGCCGCCGGAAGCGAGGCCCTGGCGCGCCTGACCCGCAGCGAGGGCGGCGTGCTGCTCTTCGAGGGGGCCGAGGGCAGCGGGCGCTCCCGCGTGCTGGGCGCGGTGGTGGCCGACGCGCGGCGCCGCGGCCTGCCGGTCCACGAGGCGCGCATCACCGCCAGCGAGGGCGCCTTCGAGGCCCTGCTGCGGGTGTCCCAGCAGATCGGCCAGGAGCTGGGCGGGCAGGTCCCGCCCGAGCTGGCCCGCGCCATCGCCCGCTTCGCCCTGGGCCGCGGCCGGATGCCCGGCGACGCGCGCTACCAGCTCTACGACGGCGTGCGCAGCGCGCTGCAGAGCCTGCTGGCCCGCGGCCCCCAGGTGCTGGCCCTCGACGACCTGCACCTGGCGCCGGCGCCCTTCCTGGACCTGCTCAACTACCTGGTGCGCACCCTTGCGGCGCGCGAGGGGCAGCCCCTGCTGGTCCTGGGCGCGGGCCGGGCCGAGCTGCCGCGCCCCGACGGACCCCCGCCCGAGGCGGGGACCTACGCCGCCTTCCGCCTGGGGCGGGACCTGGGCCTGCACCCCCGGATCCAGCCGCTGCCCCCGCTGCGCCGCGCCGACGTGGCCGAGCTGCTGGTCGCCGTGATGGGCGAGGAGGTCGGGCTGAAGGCGCTCGTGGACCTCCTGCACCGGCAGAGCGGCGGCGATCCCCTCTTCGTCGTGGAGTTCGTGCGCGGCCTGATGCAGCGCGGCGTGCTCGTGCCGCGCCAGGGAGGGGGGTGGCGGCTGGCGGTCGATCCCGCCGAGCTGAGCGGGGACCGCCTGGCCCTGCCGCCGGGCCTGCGCCAGGCCATCCGCGAGCGGCTGGCGCCCCAGGGCGACGACGTGCGCGCCGTGCTCGAGGTCTGCGCCGTGGCGGGGCGGGAGCTCGACCTGGAGGTGCTGCTGGACGTGGTCGAGCTGCTGGCCGAGGAGGAGTCCCGCGCCCACGGCGAGGACGATCCCACCGAGGTCGAGGCCGAGGTCGCCGCGGCGCCGGCCCCGCCGCCGCGGAGGTCGGCCCCGGTCGTGGTGCGCCACGGGCCGGATCGCTGGATGGACGCCCTGGACCAGGCCATCGACGCGGGCCTGCTCGAGGAGCGGCGGGGCGCCCTGGGCAGCCGGGTCGACTTCGCACAGCGCCAGGTGGCCGAGGTGGTCGCGGCGGACCTGCCCTCCGAGGCGCGCGCCCGCCTGCACCGCCGCCTCGCCGCGGCCCTGGAGCTGCGCTACGCCGACAGCCCGGTCGCCGCCGAGGCCATCGGCGAGCACTACCGCCAGGCCGGCGACGCGCCGCGGGCCTTCAGCTACCTGGTGCAGGCGGCGGTCGGCCTGCACGAGCGCGCCCTGCTGACCGAGGCTGGCGCCCTGGTGCGCCGCGCCCGCGCCCTGCAGTCCGCGGCCGGCGCGGGGGGCGGCGGGGGCGAGCTGGCGGCCTCGGCGCTGGCGCTGGACCAGGTCGAGGCGGCGCTGTGGTTCAACCAGGGCGCCTGGGACGACGCGGCCCGGGCGCTGGACGCGCTGCGGCGGCGGGCGCTGGCCCTGGGGCGGCCGGGCGACGCCGGCGAGGCCGCCGTGCAGTATGGCATCACCCTGCGGCGCCTGGACCGCGCGACCGAGGGAGAGGAGGTCATCCGCTCCGTGCTGGTGGACGCGCGGCAGCGCCACGACCGGCGGCTGGAGCTGCGGGCGCTGCACGCGCTGGCCGGCGCCGCCTGGGCCCGCGGCGACCTGGAGGGCTGCGAGCGCCTGGCCAGCCAGGGCCTGGTCGGCACCACCGACCCCGAGATGGCCGAGGGCCGCGCGGGCATCCTGCTGGCGCTGACGGCGGTCCAGGCCAGCAAGGGCCAGCTCGCCGCCGCCGTCGCCGGGCTGTCCGAGGCCGAGGAGCTGCTGCGCGGGCTGCGCGAGAAGAAGACCCGCGCCAGCGTGCTCTGCAACCTGTCCGAGGTGCTGCACTGGAAGGGGGAGCTGGTCGCCGCCGAGGCTCGCGGCGCCGAGGCGCTGTCGCTTGCGCGGGACCTGGTCTACCGGGTGGTCGAGGTCAGCGCGCTGCGCTGTCGTGCCATGGCGCGGCTGGACCTGGGGGAGCTGGGGCCGGCGCGGCTGGACCTGGAGCACGGCCTGGCCATCGCGCGCGAGCTGGGCATGGCCGAGGAGGAGGTGCCGATCCGCTTCCACCTGGCCCGCGTGGCGCTCAAGGAGGAGGACCCGGCCACGGCCGAGGTGCACCTGGTCGCGGCCCGCGCCGCCGCCGGCCGCGCCGATCCCGAGTCCTTCGGCCCCTCGGTGGCCGCCCTGCTCGCGCGCGCCCTGGCCCAGCAGGGCTTCCGGGACGAAGCCCGGCTGGTCCTGGCCAGCGCCGCCGGCGCCTGCACGCGCCGCGCCGCACGGAGCTGCTGCTCCTGCTGGCCTTCGCCTGGCACGCCCTGCGCGACGACACGGCCGCCCTGCCGGTGGTGCGACAGGCATGCCAGATGGCCGAGAGCTTCGGCTTCCGGACCTGGGCCCTGCACGCCTGGTCCCTGCTCGCGCACCTCGCCGTGGACGAAGCCGAGGCCCGGCGCGCCCGCGAGGCGGGGGCCGCCATCGCCCGCGGGGTGATGGCCACGCTGCCGCCGGAGAGCGCCGCCTCCTTCCGCAGACAGTCCTCGATCGTGCGCCTGCTCGGCGCCCCCCTCCTCTGAACGGACCTGACCTCCTGCCCGGCACCGCACTGGTCCCCTCCTCCGAAGTCCCCGCCCGCATCGGGCCCTACGTCACCGAGCGCCTGCTGGGGCGGGGGGCGATGGCCGCGGTGTACCTGTGCCGCGACGAGCAGGGGCGCGCCGTCGCCGTGAAGTGGATGGACATGCACCTGCCGGGCGCCGGGCCGGAGGACGAGACGCTGACGCCGCCGATGCTCGCCCGCTTCGAGCGGGAGGTGCGGTCCCTGACCCGCGTGGTCCACCCCGGCGTGGTCCGCTACCGGGGACACGGCGCGTGGATGGGGCGACCGTACCTGGTGATGGACCACGTGGAGGGCTCGGACCTGCGGGCCTACGCCCAGAAGCTCCAGCAGCGCCCCCCCGCCGAGCGCTACGCCCGGACGCGCACCATCGGACAGGCGCTGTGCGAGGCGGTGGGGGCCCTGCACGCCGTCGGCCTGGTCCACCGCGACGTCAAGCCGGGCAACGCGCTGGTGGATCCGGACGGTCGCGTCGTCCTGACCGACCTGGGCGTGGTCAAGGATCTGTTCGAGGGGGATCGCACCCAGGTCGGCGTGGTGGTGGGTACCATCGCCTACGCCGCGCCCGAGCAGCTCGAGGGGGGTGAGGTCGACGCCCGCACGGATCTGTACGGCGTGGGCGCCACGCTGTACGTCCTGCTGACCGGACACCGACCCTTCGGGGACGGTCGGCGCCTGCCTGGACAGTCGGTCGCCCCTCCCTCCCGCTGGGACCCGGAGATCCCCGCCGACCTCGAGGCGGTGGTCCTGCGGCTGATGGCGCCGCGAGCCGAGGACCGCTTCACCGACGCCGCCGAGGCGGCCCGGGCCCTGGCCGAGCCCACCGGCTCGGTGGCGGGCCTGCCGCTGGCGGGGCGCGGGCGGGTCGTGGCCGAGGTGACCGAGGTGCTCGACCGCCTCGAGGCGCAGGGCGGCTCCCTGGTGCTGGTGCTGCGCGGCCCGCGGGGGGTGGGCCGCCGCTGGCTGGCCGGCGTCGTCCGTGCGGCCGCGGTGCGCCGGGGACTGGTGCTGGTCGAGCCGGGGGACGGGACCGCGGCCCAGGTCGCCGTCGCGCGCGCCGCCGCGGAGCAGGGCGTCGTGGTGCTCAGCCACGGCAGCGTCCAGGTGCCCGAGGGGCTCGCCTGCCACGAGCTGGAGCTGGCCCCCCTGGGCGTGGCCGACGTGCGCCGGACGGTGGTGGCCGCGGCGCCCTTGACGGTCGACCCGGCGCGGGTCGCCGAGCGGCTGCACCGCTGGACCGGGGGGCTGCCGGCGCTGCTGCTGCCCCTGGTGGAGCAGTGCACCCGGGGCGCGCGGCTGGACCTGCCCGCGGCGCCGCCGGCGGTGGCGGCGGTCGACACCTTCCTGTCCGGCCTGGACCTGGACGCGCTGGAGGTGCTCGGCGCGCTCGCCGCATCCGAGGGCCCGGCCGAGGTCTCGCGGCTGCAGGAGATCGCGCGCCTGCCGCCGGAGCCCGCGCTGGAGGAGCTGCAGCGGCGGGGCATCGCCCGCGAGGTCGAGGGCCGGTGGAGCCTCACGGCCGAGCTGTTCCGCGGCGCGGCGCTGGCCGCCCAGGTCGACCCCGAGGGCCTGCTGGTCCGGGCCCAGGCCTCCGCCCCGCCCGCCGCGCCGCAGCCGCCGCCGGGGCCCGAGCCCGAGGTCCTGGCGCTGGCCGGCGACCTGGCCGGGGCGCTGCAGCTCGCGCACCGCCACGTGGCGGACGCGCAAGCCCGGGGCGACCGCGTCGCCGAGGGGCACGCCCTCTGTTCGCTGGGCCAGGTCCAGCTCGACCTGGGCCTGGTGGACGGTGCACGCCGGACCCTGGCCAACGCCAGCGCGCTGGCCAAGGCCACGGGAGACACCGCCGTGCGCACCCGGTCGCACGTGCTGCGCGCCCGGTCCAGC
>JAKLKF010000067.1:0-32239 GCA_023150805.1 Myxococcota bacterium
GTCCGACCCGGGCGGCCTCCGCCCCTGCGCATGGTCGGTTGGGGTGTCGCTCGACCAACGGGCTACAGGCTGCTAGCGGCGCGCTTCGGCTGCACGCTGCGACCGGCACAGGCCCGCGATCCCCTCTACCCCCTCCCGCTGGGCTACACCGTCCAGAGGACATGGGGCGGTGGTCGCTTCCTCGACGTCGGCCAGGTGGGCAAGGGCGGTACGGCCAGCGTGCACCGCGCCTGGGACAGCGAGATGGGGGTGTGGCGCGCCCTCAAGGTGCTGCACCGCGAGCTGTTGGCCGGCGTCGACGACCGGCACCGGCGCCGCTTCCGCCGGGAGGCCAGCATCATCGCCCGGCTTCCGCACCCCCACATCGTCCGGGTCTTCGACATCGGCGTCGACGAGCAGGACGGCGTCGAGATCCCGTGGCAGGTGTACGAGTGGGTGGAGGGTGGCGACCTCGACGCCCGCGCGGCACGAGGTCCGGTCCCTCTGGACGAGGCGCTCGCCCTGCTCCTGCCGGTGATCGACGCCCTGGAGCTGGCTTGGGCGCAGAAGGTCCTGCACCGGGACGTGAAGCCGGCCAACGTCCTGCTGGACGGCACGGTTGCCAGGCTCTGCGACTTCGGGCTCGCCGCCCTGGACGACGATGGACACACGCTGACCAGGCAACGGGCCGTGCGCACGCCGGGCTTCATGGCGCCGGAGTTCGACAAGGGCAAGGTCGACCACCGCGCCGACATCTACGGGTGGACGGCGACCCTGGCCTGCGCCATCAGCGGGCAGCAGGCCCCCGGCTACCTGTGGGACGAAGACGACCTGGGCGAGCTGCTGGACCGACTGGAGACGGCCACGCGGACAAGGGTCGAGCCGCTGGTCCGGGCAGGCTGCGCAAAACGACCCGATCGGCGCCCGCAAGACGCCGCGGCGATTCGGGCGCTGCTGGCAGAGCCCCGGCCGACGCGGGCACGGGCGCCGGTGACCCCGGGCCCCGACGCGCTGGAGGCGCGCATCCGGGACCTGCTGCGCACCCCGCCCTGGTGGGCGGTGGCCGAGGACTTGGCGGCCGTGCTGAGCGCCCCGGTCGAGGCAGTGCGAGCACGGGTGCAAATGGGCGAGCCGATGCTGCGGCTGGCTCCCAAGAGCCTGCGCGGGCTGGCGGAGGGGGCGGGCGCACGCCGGGTGTTGACGCTCCCGGGCGGCGTGGAGCTGCCGCTGCGGTGGGTGCCGGTCGGAACCTTCTGGATGGGCAGCCCGGAGGGGGTGGGCTACGGCGATGAGCACCCGCGGCACCCGGTGACCCTGTCGGCCGGCTACTGGCTGGGCGAGACGCCGGTCACCCAGGCGCAGTGGAACGCGGTCAACGGCGGCAACCCGGCACGAGTCAAGGGTGATGACCGGCCGGTGGAGTCCGTCACCTGGCAGGAGTGCGTCGACTTCTGCCGGCACTTCGGCAAGGCCGTGCCGGACGCTGCCGGCATCCGGCTTCCGACCGAGGCGCAGTGGGAACGGGCTTGCCGGGCGGGCACCGACTCGCGTTGGTGTCACGGCGACGAGGAGGCGGGGCTGGAGCGCTTCGCCTGGTACGGCAAGGGCGCCGGAGGCCAGACGGCACCTGTGCGCCAGTGTCTACCAAACCCCTGGGGTCTGCACGATACGCACGGCAACGTCTGGGAGTGGTGCCAGGACGAGGGCTACCACCGCTACCGCGGCCCCGTCGAGGACCCAGAGCACGCCGATGGCGGCGAGAGGCGCGTGGTGCGCGGCGGCAGCTTCTGGGTCGGCGCCGACTGGTGCCGGTCCGCGTTCCGGGACCGCTGGCTCGCCGTGAACCTGAGCGAGGACCTGGGTCTGCGCCTGCTGCTGCCCGGTGCGCCCCCGTCCCCGACCGAGCCTGGACCCTAGATTCTTGAGAGTGTGCCCAACCCCGGCAAGGTCGGCAGGTCCACCTCGCTCGCACCCATGCTCTGCTCGTCCCCATCACGCTCCCCACGGGTCGGCAAGACCTGCCGCCCCCGGCAGGACCACGCCCCCCCTGCCCTCACCCCCCAACCCTCGCTGGCGCCTCCGTCCCCACCAGCTCCGCCACCGAGCGCACGAGCTTGTCGAAGCTGTCCGACCGCGCCCACACCGCGCGCAAGTCCAGCTCCCGCGTGACCGCCACCTGACCGGCCGACGGGGTGTAGCCGGGGCGGAGCCGCGCCAGGGCCCCCTTGGCGTCACGCGGGCTCACCTCGGGGTCCAGCGCCTTCACTCGCGCACGGACCTCCGGATCGTAGCCCCACAGCACCCAGCTCTCGTACTCCCGACAGGCCATCACCGACCGCACCGCCACGGTCTCAGCGCCGGGCACGGACCGCGCCTGAACGGCACTCCACCGGGCCGGGCAGGCATCGTCCGCGTCACACAGGACCAGCACCCCGCCGACCCGCGGCCGCCGACTGGCCAGCACCAGGTAGCGCTGAAGGCTCGATGCCTGTTTGAACAGCGCCCGGGAGACCCGGACAGGGTCCCGGTTCACCACCCACTCGCCCGGTCCGATGCCCAGCAGCTCGCGCAGGATCCTCCCGATCAGCACGGGCGCAGCGGCAACCTCGCCGTGCCCCTCGACCACACACATCAGGTGCCGGGTCACGCGCGCTCGTCGACCAGGTCGGGGGCAGCCCCCTCCCGCCGCAACCCTTCGGTCCGCATCAGCTCGGCAGCGGTGAACAGACCCTCTTTCAACACCTCGCGCTGGCCCGTGTCCACCGGGCCAATCGACGTGACCCCGTCCAGGTAGTCACACACCAGGATCTCATCGTTCTGGGCGCGGTCCAACAGCTCGGGGCTGTGCGTGGTCAACAGCACGGCGCCCTTGTCGCTGGCGGCGTGCAGGGCGTCGTAGATGACGTCCGCCGCGCCAGGGTGCAGGTTGACCTCGGGCTCCTCGATGATGAGCAGCTCGTTGCGCCGGATCTGCTGCGCCGCCACCAGGACGGCCAGGGCCCGCAGGGCGCCATCGGACATCTCGGAGGCGGCGAAGGTGGGCCGACGCCCCTTCCGGTGCTCCTGGGTGAAGGCCAGGGTGAGGTAGCGGCCGGCGGCCTGCACGGAGATGTCCAGCAGGCCGGGGATGATCCGGCGCATCGCGCCCAGCACGATCTCCCGGCTCGAATCGGACAGCTTCTGGAATGCCGTCGTCACGTTCTCGCCCGTCTCCATCAAGCGCGGCTGGTCGGAGGGGACCTGGGGCCGCCGCATCAGCTCGGGGACCGGGTGGAGGGTCCGCACCGCCAGCGGGGGGCCGAAGGGGCGGCCCTTCCCCAGGGGCGGGAGGATCTGTCGGGTGACCAGGGTCAGGCTGGTGCTGGGGTCGAGCCGGCTGGCGAAGTGCCCGACGTCGGTAGGGAACCCGTCGACCGCGCCGTCCTTGTCCCGCCGGATCAGCAGGTGGTCGCGGTCGCCGTGGATCTCCACCTCCTCCGACCCGAAGGACCAGGCCCCGTCCCGGCCGCTCTTGAGCACCAGCTCGTGCCGCCACCAGCGCTCGCCCATGGTGGCCCGCACCTCGACCGCCACGTCGAAGGGCTTGGAGGTCGCGTAGCGCCGGACGCTCTCGATCCCGCCCCGGCGGCTCACCGCGGTGGACGCATCGAAGGCCACCTCGCTGGCAAAGACCAGAGCGTCCACGACGTTGGACTTGCCCGAGGAGTTCCGCCCGACGATCACGGTGAAGCGACCGAGGTCGATGTCGGCCTTCGCGACCGACCGCCAGTTTCGGAGCTTCAGGTGGACCTGCATGCTCCCTCCTACCACGCGCGCCCCATACCCCGCCGTCTCTGAGAGAGCCCCGCCCCCTTCCGGCCCGACCTCCCGCGATGTAGAGCCACAAGTCCCCATCCTTGGAGTCCCCCCATGCCCGAGCCCCTGACCATCCGCGCCCTCGTCTCCGCCTCTCCCGACCGCACCTGGGAGCTGTACACCTCGCCGGCGCACATCCCGGCCTGGAACACGGCCCACCCCTCCTGGCACTGCCCCCGCGCCGAGAGCGACCTGCGCGAGGGCGGGCGCTTCAACTACCGGATGGAGGCGGTCGACGGCTCGATGGGCTTCGACTTCACGGGCGCCTGGACGAAGGTGCAGGCGCCGACCGCCCTGGACTACACGATGGACGACGGGCGCCGGGCCTGGTGCAGCTTCCAGCCGGTCGAGGGCGGCACCGAGGTGACGGTGCGCTTCGAGCCCGAGGGGACCAACAGCCTGGAGCTGCAGCAGGGTGGCTGGCAGGCGATCCTGGACAGCTTCGCGCGCTACGCCGCCACCCGCTGAGGCGCGGAGCGCGGGTTCAGCCCTCCAGCAGCTCCCGGGCGACGGCCAGCAGCTCCCCATCCTTGCCGGGTCGGGCAACCACCTGTACGCCCACCGGCAGGCCGTCGACGAAGCCCGCCGGCAGGCTCAGCGCCGGGGAGCCCGTCACGTTGCTGATCGCGGTGAAGGCGCCCAGCCGGCCCACCGCCGCGAAGACCGCCTCGGTCGGCAGGTCGGCGAAGGCGCCCACCGGCGGCGCGGTCTGGGGCACCGTCGGCGTGATGAGCAGCTCCAACCCCTCCATCGCCGCCTGGCCGCGGGCCGCCAGCGCCTCGAACCGCCGGGCGACCTCGGCGGCGCTGTGCCGCCGGCCCTGCTCCCGGAACCACCGCGTCACCGGCTGGAGCTTGCCGGGGAAGAGCACGGGGATCCGCGCGAACAGCGCCTGGTAGATGGGCGCGAACTCCTCCACGCTGCCCTCGACCCGCGGCCGCTCCTCGACCGCGTGGCCAAGATCCCGCAGCCGCGCGGCGACGGAGAGGATCGCCGCCTTCACCCCCGGCTCGGTCTGTCCGAAGGGCGGGTCCAGCACCAGGCCCACCCGCAGGCGCGGCGGCGTCCGCGCGCAGGCGGCCAGGGTGCCGCCGGGCACGCCGTCGGGCCGGGCGATGGCGTCGAGCAGCGCCGCCAGGTCCTGCACGCTGCGGCCCATCGGCCCCACCGCCGTCATGCGGTGCACGTCGATGGCGGCCGTGTCGTCGGGCACCAGGCCGCGGCTGGGCTTGAGCCCCAGCACCCCGTTGAGCGCCGAGGGGATGCGGATCGAGCCGGCCCCGTCGCTGCCGGGCGCCACCGGCACCATGCCGGCCGCCAGCGCCGCCCCCGCCCCGCCGCTGGACCCGCCGGCGCTGCGCGTGGGGTCCCAGGGGTTGCGCGTCGGCGGGTGGAGGTCGGTCTCGACCACCGGCAGCAGGGCCAGCTCCGAGGTCGAGGTCTTGCCCAGGATCGGCATCCCGGCGCGCCGCACCGCCCGGACCAGGGTGTCGTCGTAGGGGGCCACCAGGTAGCGCCAGGCCCGCGAGCCGAAGCGCAGCGGCGCCCAGGCCAGGGCGTGCAGGTCCTTGATCGCGGTCGGCACCCCGTGCAGCGGCCCCCGCAGCCGCCCGGCGTCCCGCTCGGCGTCGAGGACCCGCGCCTCTCGCAGGGCGGCCTCGGCCCGGACGTGCACGAAGGCCCCCAGCTCCGGGTCCAGGGCGGCGACGCGGGCCAGGTACAGCGCGACCAGCGCCTGCGAGGTCAGCGCGCCGTCGCGGATGCGCGCGGCCTGCTCCACGGCGGACAGGGCCAGCAGCGGCTGCTCGGGATCGGGCCGGGCGAGGGGGACGGGCATGGCGTCGGATAGCCCGGCGGCGGCCGGGGTGACGGCCGGGGTGGCGGCTGGGGGTCGCCCGGCCGGGGACGCCTACGTGCCACACTCCCCACGGAGGGCTGCACCTTGGACCTACGACCTGCACATGGATCGCCAGACCCGCGCCCGGCCCCGTCCGGTCCGCCGGCGAATCCGCCTCGGGACCGAACGGGGGTCTGACCGGGCGAGGCGATCCTCTACGTGACATCCGCTCCGAACGCGTGGACGGACCTGCTCCGGGCCGGGCTGATGACCTGCGTACCCGTCCTGGGCGCGATCGCCCTGACGGGCTGGACGCGTCGCATCTTCGGCGAGGTCCGGGACGGTCGCGCCGCCAACCTGCTGGCCATGTCCTTCTGGTCCGATCTGAAGCTGGGCTGGTACCCCACGGTCGCCTCGACTGCCCTGCTGACGGCCGGCACCGTCCTCCTCACCGGGCTCATGGGGCTGTGCGGTGCGCTCCTGGAGTGGGTGGGGGAGGACTCCCCGGCGTTTCACCCGCTCGTCCTGGTCCTCGTCCTGGGAGGGGGCCTGGCGAGCCTGGCCTACATGGTCGCAGGCTGGGTCGCCACCGTCGAGGTCACCCGCCTGCTCTTCGAGGGGCACATCCGGTCCTTGTTGCGGCCCGGGCGCAGCCTTCGGCGGATCCGCACCCATTCGGAGGCCTACCTGCTGGCGTCCGTGGGCACGATGGTCGCGATGACCATCGGGAGCTGGGGAGCGATGTTCTGCGGGGTCGGAATGGCCTTCACCTTGCCCGTGGGAATGGCGGCCACGGCCCACCTGGTCGGACAGTGGGCGGCGCTGGAGCGGGAAAGCCCGGCCTGACCGGCAGGTCGGAGCCGCACCTGCCGCCCCGCGGCCTACGAGCGGCCCTGCGCCGCGCCCTCCCGGTGGGCGTAGGCCGGCAGCGTCTGCAGCCGCGGGTCGTCGACCGGGCCCCCCGCCGTGAAGTGGTACAGGTCCACCAGCCGGTCCTCGCGCCAGGCCTCGGGGCGCAGCAGGAGCTGGTGGGTGGGGTCGTCGAAGAAGCAGCCGATGCCGGTGCCGCGGATGCCGGTGGCCTCGGCCTCCAGGTAGAGCACCTGGCCGATGAGCCCGGCCTCCCAGTGCAAGCGGCGCCAGGCCCAGGGGCCCCAGCGCTGCAGGCACAGGGCCAGCTCGCCCAGCATGGCGACGGCGAAGACCCCGTCGGCGGCGATGGCCTGGCCGCAGCTCAGGCCCTGGGCCACCGCGCGCTGGTCGCCCTCGCGCAGCAGGAACAGGGGCAGGTCCGGCTCGACCGGCTCCCAGCGGAAGGCCGGGTCGAGCAGCCCGCGCTGCGCGGCCGCGGCCTCGGGATCCCGGCACAGCCAGTACAGGCCCGGCGCCAGGTCGGCGACGCGGTGCACGAAGAAGGCCAGGTGCACCCGGGGGCGCCCGGGCAGGCTGCTCCAGGGCACCGCACCCTGGCCGGGCAGCAGCCGCCGCACCACCTGCAGGAAGGCCGCGCGCGTGATGCCGGTGTGGCCGTCCATGTCGACGGCGCTGCGGCGCTGGTGGACCAGGGGGCGCAGGCCCAGCGCCGCGCCGCTGTCCTCCACCCAGGGGGGCGGCGGGTCGGCGTCGGTGGGGCCGCCCTCGCCCAGCTTGCGGCCCGCCTCGTGCGCCTGCGCGATCACGGGCCAGGCCCGCACCTCGGCCGACAGGCGGTTGGGCCGGCCCAGGAAGCGGCCCGGCGCGGGGGCCAGGATCAGGCGCCAGGCCGCCGCGTCGAAGGCCGCGTCCGCCGGGGCCAGGACCAGCAGGGCCTCGGGGCGATCCCGCTCCTCCTCGGGCTGGCCGGGGGCGGCCCGGGCCAGGCCCAGCAGGGCCTGAAGCTGCGGGTCGGTGGGCCCCTCCAGCAGGTGGGCCTGCCAGCCCAGGCCGGCGGCGGCGAAGGCGAAGGTGCCCAGGCAGTGGCCCAGGTCGAGCTGGCAGTAGCGCCAGGCCCGCTCGCCGTACTTCCAGCTCTCGCGCCACCAGATGCTGGTCAGGGCCACCAGGACGCAGGGCGCGGGCAGGCCAGCCGACAGCTCGGCCCACTCCTCCTCGGTCAGCGCGCAGCGCTGCTCCAGGGCGTGCGCGTGGGGCTGGTAGTGCCAGATCCCCGGCGCCTCCGACAGGCCCGCCACCGCCGGCGCCAGCAGGTAGCCCTCGGTGGGGTGCAGGTTCCCGCTGCTGGGGTCCACGCGCAGCGGCCAGGTGGCGTCGCCGGCCTTCTTCCAGGCCGTCAGCGCCAGCGCGTCCATGAAGAGCTGGGAGAGGGCGGCCCGGTCCAGCGGGCGCGGGGGCACGCCGCCGACCCGGCAGGCCGCCTCGTAGCGGGGCGCGGGGCCGGGGGGCACCAGGTCCAGCGGGACGGCCGGCGCGCCCTCCCAGCGCCGGAAGGGGTCGGGCTGCTGCTCCCAGTCCAGGTAGCCGGGCCCCTCGGCATAGCGGCCCGGGTGGTGCCGGGTGCGCGCGTGGTAGGCGAGCATCACCTCCTCGGGCGAGGGGGAGGGGCGCGGCGGCGGCGCAGGCGCGGGCGAGGAGGGGCCCGCCCGCCCGAGCACGCGGCGCAGGGTGGAGCGGAAGCCGGGAGGGGGTGGGGCCATGCGGCCGCATATCGGCGCCAGGGGCGAGGCCAAGGCCCACCGCGGAGCTCAGCGCCCGCCCAGCATGCCCTCGAAGA
This sequence comes from Myxococcota bacterium, assembly GCA_023150805.1. GTDB lineage: Bacteria > Myxococcota_A > UBA796 > UBA796 > UBA2385 > UBA2385. Next base: position 8,382 of record JAKLKF010000067.1, read on the forward strand.
CCGCCACCATCCGCCCGTCCCCCTCGGCCTGCGCGGCGGCCAGCCCCTCCCTCGCCGCCGCCAGGGCCGCCTCCCGCCGGCCCGACGCCGCCTGGGCCTGGGCCAGCGTCGCCCACAGGGCCGGGGGCACGGCCTCGCCGCCCGCCCGGTGCAGCGCCACGGCCTGCTCGGCCAGGTCGACCGCGGCCAGCGGGTCCCGCACCGCCGGGTCGCGGCTGCGGGCCCGCAGGTCGGAGAGCGCGGCCAGGACCGGGCCCTGGGCCGGGTCGCGCGCCAGGGCCGCCTGGTAGTGGGCCGCCGCGGCGGCGTCCTGGCCCGACAGGTCCAGGGCCACGCCCAGGTCCAGCGTGACGTCCCGGTCCCCGGGCGCCAGGGCGTGGGCGGTGGAGAGGTGGTCGAGGCCCTCGGCCACCTGACCGCGGTCGAGCAGCAGCACGCCCAGGTTGGCGTGGGCCATGAAGGCGCCGGGGTTGCAGGCAGTGGTGGCGCGGAAGAGGGTCTCGGCGTCGACGTAGTGCGCGGCCTGGGCGCGGGTCAGGCCGAGCAGGGCCAGCGCCGGCAAGGCGACCAGGGCGGGCCGCACGAAGCGGGGCAGGCGCGCCGCGGGACCCGCCAGCGCGTGGCAGGCGGCGGCCAGCAGCACGGGCGTGGCGTGGTAGGCCCAGTGGTCGGCGACGAAGGAGAAGCGGAAGGCGTAGACGTCCACGAAGCCGAGCGCCGGCGAGAGGATGCCCAGGAACAGGGCCACGACCGTGACCGGCCCGCGCCCCAGCCGGCGGCGCGCCAGGAACAGGCCGAGCAGCAGGCCCAGCGCCGCGACCGGCGCCGCCCCCTGGGCCAGGGAGGAGGGTTCCAACGTCCACCGCGGGTGGATGAAGCAGCTCGGCCGCGGGACCAGCACCTGGCCGGCGTAGAACCAGGCCGCCCGCCCCGCCACCAGCAGGCGCTCGGCCGCGGAGAGCGCCCACTCCTGGCCGGCGGCTCCGACCTCGACCCGCTCCATCCAGGCCGTGACCCCCGCCAGCGCGCCGGCCAGCCCCAGCCCCGGCAGGCCCAGGCCCAGGGTCCACCCGCGGCCCAGGCCGGCGCGGCCGTGCCGCCAGGCCCGCAGCACCAGCACCACCGCCGGCAGCGGCGCCACCGCCGTCTTGGCCAGCAGGGCCAGCAGGAACAGCCCCGCCGCCAGCAGCGCCCGCCCGGGCCGGTCCCGCGGGCGCGCCGGCGCCGCGACCAGCAGGGGCAGCAGCGCCCACAGGCTGCCCAGCGCCAGGGCCAGCGACAGGACGTTCTTGCGCTCGGTGATCCAGGCCACCGACTCCACCCCGACCGGGTGCAGCGCGAACAGCAGGGCCGCCGCGTAGGCCCCGCGCAGGCCCAGGCCCGCCAGCACCCGCCACAGCAGGGTGGCCGAGAGCGCGTGCAGCCCCACGTTGACCAGGTGGTGGCCCAGCGGCGCCTGCCCCCACAGCCGCTGCTCCAGCCAGAAGCTGGTGAGGGTCAGCGGGTAGTACTGGTGGAAGGCCCGCGGCTCCAGCCAGGTGCGGGCCAGCCCGCCCGGCTCGACCAGGAGCGGGTTCTGCACGATCCAGTCCTGGTCGTCCCAGATGTAGCCGCCGCGCAGGGCCGGCTGGTAGGCCAGCAGGCAGGCCAATGACAGCAGGAGCCCCCCGGCCAGGACCTGGCCGAGCGGGGCCCAGCGATCGGCCTGCGCGCGCATGCGGCTGCATATTGCGCGGATCGCCGCAGGGGGCGGGGCGCCGTCAGAGCAGGATCAGCTCGCCCGTGCCGCTGCTGTCGCTGTCCACGGTGCCGCCGCCCGCCAGGATGACGTCGCCGGAGCCCGAGATGTCCACCTCGGCGTGGCCGGTCACGGTCAACCGGACACTGCCGGAGCCGGACACCACGATCTCGGCCTCCGTTGCGGCCAGGTCCAGCGCGTCGATGCCGCCGGAGCCCGAGCTGGTCAGCCGCGCGCAGTCGGCCGCGCCGCCCGCGAAGAGGGTGCCCGAGCCCGAGGACGCCAGCTCCACGCAGGCGCTGAGGACCTGCGAGACGTGGATGTCCCCGGAGCCCGAGGTCGAGGCCTGCTCCAGCGGGAAGGCCCCGCCGCTGGCCTCCACGTCGCCCGACCCGGAGCAGGACAGCGTGGCGAGATCCGGGAAGTCGCCCTGGGCCCGGCTGTCTCCCGAGCCCGAGGACGAGAGCGCGCGCAGGGTGGGCGTGGTGAGGTCGACCCGGCAGGCGGTGTCCGGCGCCAGGCTGACGCCCGCATCGGTGCGGATGCGCAGCTCGCCGCCGTCGACCTCGGTGCGGATGTACTCCAGCAGGTTGTCGTCGCAGGTCACCGACACGGACTGCTCGGCCGCGAAGGTCGCCGCGACGTCGACCAGGGTCTCGTTGGACACCGAGTGGAAGGCGCCGGGCTGGCGGCTCTCGGTGGCGGGGACTCCGCTGCCCTCGATGACGTGGCAGGCGGTGGGGAGGATGCAGAGAGCGAACAGGGGGATGACGCGTCGCATGGGGGCCTCCAGCGATGTCATAGACACCGGGCGCCCGGAGAGCCGAACCTCGGCCAGGGTGACCCCCTCTGCGCCTCCCGGCTACTCCACGGTGAAGCGCAGGCGGAAGGCCGCGTCGCCCAGGGACAGGCAGTCCCGCGGCCAGATCCACCAGGCGCCGGCGCCGGTCAGGTCCGCCGGCTGGTTGCCCCACCAGCCGGTCGCGGCGGCCACGTCGCAGCCCAGGCCGGTCCCCCAGCCGCTGTCGTCGAAGGCCGGGTCCTTCCACGCGTTGCCACCCGGGTCGCCGTCGTGCACCCGCCAGGACCCGTCGCCGGTCCGCGCGACGACCCGCCCCTCGACCTGCACCTCGGCGATGAAGCCGCTGATCGCCTGGTGGGCGTCAGTGGCGTAGACCGCCAGCACGTGCTCGCCGCACTCCAGCTCCACCTCGTTCCAGGTCGTCTGCCACCACTGCTCGACCGGCCCCAGCTCCTGGCCGCCCACCCAGGCGGTCCAGATGTCGTCGGCCGCCAGGCCGAAGCGCACGGTGCGGGTCTCCTCGCAGGGGTCGCCCTCGGTCTCGGGATCGGTGGGCCCGCCGGGCTGGCCGCCGTCGCCGCCGCCTCCCCCGCCGCCGTCGCCCTCCTCCCCGGGTCGGCCGGTGTCGAGCGGGTCGAGGTTGCCGGGCGCCGGGTTCGCGAAGCCGTAGTCCGAGCAGGCGGCGAGGAGGGGGAGCAGGGCGGCGAGGGGCAGCAGGCGGGGCATGGGGGCCTCCACCGTCCCCACACAGCAAGGCTCGTGCCGGCGAGGCGAGGCAGCGGGCGCGCGCATCCGGGCTCCGGGGCGGGGCATGCGCTCCCCAGCCGGGTGGGGCAGGGCTGCCCCGGCTCCCGGCGCCCCCCTCAGCCCTGCCAGGCCGCCTCGGCCCGCTCCTTGATGCCCAGGAGCATCCGCCGGTCCATCACGAAGCCCACGCCCTCGGTCAGCCAGGGGCCCATCACCAGCCGCTCCCGGGCGCCCGCGCTCGCCGGCAGGCGGCTGCGGAAGCGGCTCTTCACGCGGCAGCGGCCAGCGGGCAGCGGCTGGACCTGGAAGAGCCAGCTCACGCGCGGCATCGGCCCTCCCTCGGTGCCCCCCAGGGCCACCATGTGCGCGCCCGGGACGACCTCGACCAGGGACAGGGGCGGCATGTCCGGGTGCAGGCGCAGGCCGTCGCCGACCCGCGGCTGCGCCCACTCCTCGTGCACCCGGTCGGCGTTCTCGACCTGGCAGCCCACCAGGTTCTCCAGGACGGCGTAGCTGTAGAAGCCGGCCTTCTCCTGGCCCACCTGGGCCACCCAGGGCCAGGCCGCCAGCGGGGGCACGGCGATGTCCACGGCGTGGGTCCAGCTCCAGTCGGGGTGCGCGACCAGGCCGTCGCCGGGGTGCGGGGCCGCGGCCTCCTCCTCCGTCAGGCCCCAGTGGGCGCGCACCGGGCGCAGGAAGGGGGTGACCAGGTCCAGGGCGATGCCGGCGGCGCCGAGCAGCCCCTCGCCGAGGTCGCGAGCCGAAGCGTGCATGGAGACCTCCAGGGGCCGACACCTTGCCCTCGCCAGCCTCCGGTCGCTTGGGGCGACTTGTCGCGCCCCGCGTGGGCTCAGCCCTCGAACTGCGCGCGCCCCTCGGCGTTGAGCATGGCGTACAGCAGCAGCACGCCGAAGGGCATGCAGCCGCTGGGCGCGTAGATCCCGCCCAGGATGATGGTCATGATCCAGGCCCACTTCGCCCGCCGGCCCAGGCCCCACGCGGCGACGAAGTTGAGCAGGCCGAAGCCGGCGGCGACGACGAGGATGAACAGGCTGAAGCCCAGGGCCACCGCGGGGGGCACCTCGTTGCCGTCGGCGGCGGCCATCATCGGGAAGAGCGGGATCATCACGATCCCCAGCAGCAGGTAGCAGGCGCCGACGAAGACCAGGGTGACCTGGCTCCAGGTGATGAAGCGGCTCTTGGGCATGGCGGTCTCCTCCGCGCGCGCATGCTGCCATGGGCGGCCCTCAAGCCCACAGCTCGCCCACGGCCAGCACCAGGCTGACCACCAGCGCGACCTGCTGCACCCTGCCCTGGGCCCGGTCTCCCACCCCGGCGAAGACGCGGTCGCCCAGCAGGTTGCCCGCGGTGATGGCCAGCGCCAGGCCCACGCCGACCTGGAGGGCGCGCGCGTCGGCCACGCCGCCCAGCCCGTAGGCGAGCAGCCGGCTGCTGTGCAGGGCGACCGCGACGGTGGCCATGGTCGCGACGTAGGGCCGCCCCGCCAGGCCGCGGGCCATGAGCGCCGGGCCCAGCACCACGCCCGCGCCGCCACCGGTGCCGGTCAAGGCGCCGGCCAGGGCGCCCATCCAGGGCACGGCGCGGGTCGGCGCCCGCCAGCGCAGCCGCCCGGTCGACGAGAGCAGGCCCAGCCCGCCGACGCCGACCAGGGCAATGCCCAGCGCCAGAGGGGGCAGCCCGGCGGCCAGCAGCCCGACCAGGAAGGCGGCCGGCGCCGCGCCGCCGAGCAGCAGCAGCGCCGTGCGCCGATCCACCTCGCGGCGGTAGAGCAGCGCGCGGTGCAGGTTGCCCAGCAGCAGGGCCGGCGCGGTCCAGGCCAGCGCCGTGTGCGGGTCGTAGAGCAGGCCCAGGGCGCCCAGGAGGACCAGGCCGCCGCCCTGGCCCGCCAGGGTGGTCAGCGTCCCGGCGAGCAGGCCCAGCAGGCCCAGCAGCAGCAGGGAGAGGGGATCCGACACGGCGCCTCCAGGAGACGCCCGGAAAGTAGGCCCGCGCCACCAATCGAACCAATCGATTGTTTTACTTGCATCCATCAGCTCGGTCTATGTTCACGCCATCCCCGCGGCGCCGTCTCCGCCAGGCCGCCGGTCCCCGCCCTCGGAAGAGCCCCCCCGTGCTCGACAGCCTCCGCCACCTGCTGCTCATCGAGGCGCTCGGCAGCTTCACCGCCGCCGCGAAGGCCGCCCACCTCACCCAGCCGGCGCTCACCGCGTCCATCCAGCGCCTGGAGGAGGCCGTCGGCGCGCGCCTGCTGCACCGCCACGCCCGCGGCGCCACCCTGACGGCGGCCGGCGAGGCGCTGTTGCCCCACGCCCGCGCGGCGCTCGCAGCGGTGGAGGCGGCGCGGCGGGCCGTGGCCGAGGTCGAGGGCCTGGCCCGCGGCCGGGTCCGCATCGGCGGGGGCAGCACGGCCTGCACCTACCTGCTGCCGCCGGTGCTCACGGCCTTCCACCAGGCCCACCCCGGGGTCGACCTGCGCCTGCGCGAGATGCTGACCCCCGACATCGCCGCGGCGGTCGAGCAGGGCGAGCTGGACCTGGGGATCGCCACCTCGCCCACCCCCGGCGAGCCCTGGCGGCGGGACCCGATGGCCCTGGTCGCCTCACCGGCGCTGGCGGCCTCCCTCCCGCTGCCGCTCGCGCCGGGGGCGCCGGCCCTCACCTTCTCGCCGGGCTCCTCGCTCCGCGCCCTGCTCGACCGACACCTGCCCGAGCTGGCGGTGGTGGTCGAGCTGAGCAGCATCGCGGCCATCAAGGGCCACGCCCGGGCGGGCATGGGGGTGGCCCTCCTGTCGCGGGTCGCGGTCGAGACGGATCTCGCGCTGGGGCGGCTGGTCGAGGTGGCCGACCCGCGGGTGCCACCGCCGCGGCAGCTCGTGCTGGTGCACCCGGGCGAGGAGCGGCTGTCACCGGCCGCGCGCGCGCTGCGGACGGCGCTGCTCGGTCAGCCCCCGGCCTCGGTGCAGCAGCGGAAGCCGGTCGAGTAGTCATGGTAGTCGCGGCCGTGCGCGGTCGTGACGTAGGTGCAGCCCTGGCCATTGATCTCGGCGTCGGCGTAGAAGCCGCCGCGGAAGCTGCCATCGGCGTCGGCGACCCACTCGTGCAGGTTGCCGTGCAGGTCGAAGGCGCCCCAGGCGCTGCGGCAGGCGGTGTAGGCGCCGCCGGCGGCGACCGTGTCGGGCTGCTGGTTGATGCCCGGGTCGTTCATGTGCTCCATGTCCCACACGCCGTCGGTGGTGCCGAAGTAGTCGATGACCGGGTGGCTGCCCGGGTAGTGGTCGTTGCAGGCCCAGTCGACGTAGGAGGCGGCGTAGGGCCAGGTCCACTCCTCGGGCCCCTGGCAGGCGCTCAGCCACTCCTCGGAGCTGCACAGGCGCTTGCCCGCGGCCGCGCAGGCGGCCTCGGCCTCGTCCCCCGAGATGTAGCCCTGGGGCACGACGCCCTCCGCCGGCACGGCGCGCACCGCCCGGCCGTCGACGACCTCGTAGGGGCTGGCGGCGACCCAGGCGCCGTCGACCTGCTCCTCCAGCGCCGCCTCCCAGGCGTCGATGCACACCTCGCCCGCGGGCAGGAGCGGGTCCTCGACCCACACCATGCCGTCGGGGCAGGGCCCCAGGGCCCCGCCGTCCGCAGACCCGCCGTCCGCAGACCCGCCGTCCGCCGAACCGCCGTCCGCAGACCCGCCGTCCGCAGCGCCGCCGTCCGCCGAACCGCCGTCCGTCCCGGTCTCGGCGGGGCCCCACCGATCTCCCGTGTCCTGCCCGGTCGAGCAGGCGAACAGCAGCGCGAGGGCCATCGACACGGCGGCTCCTACAGGGCGAGGTCGTTGACCAGCTCGACGAGCTGGCGATCGTCCAGGTACAGCTCGGCGACCAGGTCCGAGGCGATGAGGGTGCGCGACAGGAAGGGGCCGAGCTGGGCGAAGTCGGCCTGGTCCTGGAGCGCGTCGAGCAGCTCGGCGACCAGCGCCTCGGGAGAGACGCCGGGGGCGAGCTCGACGCCCCCCTGGTCCACCAGGCGGGCCACGAGGGCGGTCATGACGCGGGGGATGAGCATCGGCGCGCCCTAACCCCGGGGTCCGCGGCGGGGCACGTCGACGCGAGGCGCGCGCACCACGCCGTCGACGACCACCAGCCCGCGGGGGTCCTGGCGCAGCCAGGCCTCGATCGCGCGCGGATCCCCGTGGGGCCAGCGGCCCAGCGCCAGCGTGACGACCGCCTCGACCGGCAGCGGGCCCGCCCGCTCCAGGCGCCGCAGCAGCCAGGGCAGCAGGGGCTCGGACCGGCCGCCGTCCAGGGCCAGGTAGCCCCCGCCCAGGCTGCACACCTCGCCGCCGCGCAGGGCCTCCTTCACGCGCCGGGTGCCCAGGCGGCCACCGCCGTCGGCCTCGACCCGCGCGGCGATCGCCCGGGCGCTGGCGATCCCCCCCAGGTCCCGCAGCGCCTGCCGGCAGCGGGCCGCGACGCCGGGTCGCGGCGCGTCGGGGGGCGAGGCGGGATCCATCACCTCCGCAGCCTACCCCTGCACGGGGCCTGCACGCGACCGCCATCCGACCGGTGCGCGGCACCCCGTCCGACACCATAGAGTCCCCACGGACCATGGAGGTCCCCGGACGGGAGTCCCGCATGAGCGCCGAGCGGATCCTGGTGGTGGACGACGATCCTCGCCTGCGGGAGGTGGTGCGCTACGCCCTGTCTCGCGCGGGCTTCGACGTGGTCGAGGCCGGCGACGGGCGCGCGGCGCTGCAGGCGGTGGCGGCGCGCGCGCCCGACCTGGTGGTGCTCGACGTGCTGATGCCCGAGCTGGACGGGCTCGACGTCTGCCGCGAGCTGCGCCGCCAGGGCAACCTGCCGATCGTCTTCCTCTCCTCCCGCGGCGAGGAGATGGACCGCGTCCTGGGCCTGGAGCTGGGCGGCGACGACTACCTGACCAAGCCCTTCTCGCCCCGCGAGCTGGTCAGCCGGGTGCGGGCCGTGCTGCGCCGGACCCGGCCCGCCATGCCCCCGGCCGGCGCGACCGGCGGCGCGACCGGCGGCGCCGCGCCCGAGCCGGAGGAGGAGGACGAGCCGGTGCTCGTCGAGGGCCGGATCCGCCTGGATCCGGTCGAGCACCGGGTCACGGCGGCGGAGCAGGAGGTGGACCTCACCGCGACCGAGTTCCGGATCCTCCAGGTGTTGATGCGGCGCCCGGGGCGGGTCTTCACGCGCGAGGAGCTGGTCGACCGCTCCTACCCGGGCCGCCACTTCGTCAGCGACCGCACCCTGGACAGCCACATGCGCCGGATCCGCCAGAAGTTCCGCGAGGCGGCCGAGGCGGCCGGAGACGCCGGCCACACCCACGACCCCATCGAGACGGTGCACGGCGTGGGCTACCGGATGCGCAAGGCCTGAGCGGTGGGGCCCCCGACCGGACGCCGGCCGCGCCTGCCCCTGTGGACCTGGCTGGTGCTCAGCCACCTGCTGGCCTTCGCCCTGCCCGTGGCGGCCTTCCTGGGCACGGGCGCATTCGCGATGGACCTGCAGCGGCAGACCCGCAAGAGCCTGGAGAACCAGGCGGTGCTGCTGGAGCTGTTGATCCGGGCCGAGCTGCGGCAGGCCCGGGAGCACGATCCCCAGGCCGGGGTCGCGGCCCTGGCCGACCAGCTCGACCCGGCGCTCGACGAGTTCGCGCAGTCGACCTTCGCCGGCGTGCGGGTGGTGGACCTGGACGGGACGGTGGTGGCCTCGACGGGGCCGATGCTGGGGGCCGACCTGTCGGGCCGGCCCGAGGTGCGCGAGGCGCTGGCCGGGCGCGCGGGGTGGATCAACCGCAAGAGCCCGCCGGTGGCCCCCGGGCGCGGGCAGCCCTCGGCGGTGCCGGCGGAGGGCGAGCGCCTGTACGTGGCCACGCCCATCCAGCTCGGCCCCGAGCCGGACGCGCCGGTGGTGGGCGCGCTCCTGCTCTCCCGCTCGCCGCGGGGGACCTGGCAGGTGCTGCGCAACATGGGGCCACGGCTGGACGTGGGCATCTCGGCCAGCCTGGTCGTGATGCTGGGCCTGGTGGCGTCGATGGGCTGGGGCTTCAGCCGCACGATCCGCCGCCTGTCGCGGGCGACCGACCGCCTGGCCGCCGGTCAGGGCCCCGACACGCCGCGGGACCCCGATCTCGGGCGGGCGCTGGGCAGCCGCATCGACGAGGTGGCCGCGCTGGCCGAGGACTTCCGGGCGATGTCCGACCGGCTGCGGGCGCGGCTGGAGTACATCGCCGAGTTCGCCGGCAACGTCAGCCACGAGTTCAAGACCCCCATCGCGACCCTGCGCGGCACGCTGGAGCTGCTGGAGGACGACCCGGAGATGCCCGCGACGCAGCGGGCGCTGTTCCTGACCAACGCCCTGGCCGAGCTGCACCGCATGCAGCGCCTGGTCGACGGCCTGCTGGCCCTGGCGCGGGCGGACCAGCGCGGCCAGCGGGAGCCGGTGGACCTGGGGGCCCTGGCGACCGAGCTGGCGGCCCTGCACCCCGGCGTCCAGGTGCAGGGGGCGGGCGCCACGGTCCAGGCCGACCGCCGCCAGCTCGAAGTGGCCCTGGGCAACCTGGTCGACAACGCCCTGGAGCACGGCGGCGCACAGGTGCGGGTGCGGCTGCGCCCCTGGGTGGAGGCGGACCGCTGCGGGGTCGACGTCGAAGACGACGGCGCAGGCATCAGCGAGGCCAACCAGGCCCGCGTCTTCGACCGCTTCTTCACCACCGCCCGCGAGCGCGGTGGCACCGGCCTGGGCCTGGCGCTGGTCAAGGCCGTGGCCGAGGCCCACGGCGGCGGCGTGGCCCTGGAGAGCCGGACGGGCCACACCCGCTTCCGGTTGTGGCTGCCCCTGCCCACGCCGGGGCGATAGGACGCCCCTCCCCCGGAGGCGCCGTGCCCGACCTCGACCCGACCGACCCGGCGTCCGCTGGCCGGACCTGGCCGCTGGGCAAGCGCTACGACGGCGGGGTCTGCCTGGTGACCGAGGCCGCGGTGGCCGAGTACTGCGACGCCATCGGCGACCGGCGCTCCACCTGGGTGGGGCCGGGGGCGGTGGCGCCGCCCATGTTCCACGCGCGCGTGATGCGCGACCTGCTCTTCGCCGTGATGCAGGACGCCGAGCTGGGCCTGGACTTCCGCCTGTTGCTGCACGCCGCCCACGACGCGCGCTTCCACTTCCCGCTGCGGCCGGGCCAGGCCGTGACCTGCCGGGGTGAGCTGCGGGCGGTCGAGGAGCGGCCGCACGGCCTGCGCCTGCGCGCCCGGCTGGTGGCCCTGCACGCCGGCGAGGTGGCGGTCGACGCCGACAGCGTCTTCTTCGTGCGCCGCTCGGCCCTGCCCTCGCCCCCGCCTCCCCCACCCCTCCAGCCCCCGGCGGCGCCGCCCCCGCCGCCGGACCTGGAGCTGCCGCTGCGGGTCCCGGTGGACCAGTCCCTGCGCTACGCCCGCGCCAGCGGGGACGACAACCCGCTGCACACCGACCCGGCCTGGGCGCGCGCGGCGGGCCTGCCCGACGTGGTCGTGCACGGGCTGTGCACCATGGCGCTCGCGGGCGACGTGGTGGTGCGCGCGCTGGCGGCGACGCCGGCCGACGACGACCCCCGCCGGCTGAGCCGCCTGGCGGTGCGCTGGGCCCGGCCCGTGGCCAACGGCCAGGCGCTGGCGGTGCGGGTCTGGCGGGGACCGCTGGGTGGGCGCTTCGAGGTGGTGGACGCGGCGGGGCACGCCGTGATCACGCAAGGGATCGCCGAGCTGGGAGGACGGACATGAGCGAGCAGCACGACCGCGACGGCTTCGACGCCCGCATCCTGCGAGAGCCCGAGACCGGCCTGGTCCTGGATCTCTCCGACGGCCCCGAGGTGGACGCCGTGCTGGCGGGCCCGATGGCCGCCGCGCGGGAGGCGATGGCGCGGCTCGAGGCCGGGGCCCTCGCCAACCCCGACGAGGGGCGCATGGTCGGCCACTACTGGCTGCGCGCGCCGGCGTTGGCGCCCGACCCGGCGCTGGCCGCCGAGATCGCCCAGGTCCACGCCGCCCTGGACGCGCTGTCGGCCGAGGGGCACGACGACGTGCTGGTCATCGGCATCGGCGGCTCGGCCCTGGGGCCGCAGCTCGTCGCCGACTGCCTGGGTGGGCCCGCCGACCGGGCGCGGCTGCACTTCCTGGACAACACCGACCCCGAGGGCCTGCACCGCGTGCTCGACCCGCTCGACCCGGCCCGCACCCTTGCGGTGGTGGTCAGCAAGTCGGGCGGCACGGTGGAGACGCACAACGGCATGCTGGCCGCGCGCGCGCGCTGGGCCCGGGCCGCTGTGCCCTGGGCGCCGCACGCCATCGCCGTCACCGGCCAGGGCAGCGCCCTGCACCGCCTGGCCATGGCCGAGGGCTGGCGCGCCACCTTCCCGATGTGGGACTGGGTCGGCGGCCGGACCTCGGTCACCGGCCCGGTCGGCCTGGTGCCGATGGCCCTGCTGGGCCAGCCCTGGCGCGCCCTGCTGGAGGGCGCGGCGGCGATGGACCGCGCCACCCGGCGCCCGCCGGCCGAGAACCCCGCCGCCTGGCTGGCCGCCGCCTGGTACGTCGCGGGCCAGGGCCAGGGCGCGCGCAACCTGGTCGTGCTGCCCTACCGGGACCGCTTCCTGCTGCTCTCCCGCTACCTGCAGCAGCTCGTGATGGAGTCCCTGGGCAAGACGCTCGACCGCCAGGGCCGGGTCGTGCACCAGGGGCTCACCGTCTACGGCAACAAGGGCAGCACCGACCAGCACGCCTTCGTGCAGCAGGTCCGCGACGGGCGCGACGACGTGCTGGTCTGCTTCCTGGAGACCCTGGACCCGCAGGCGCCGCCCACGCCCGGGGCCGACGGCCACGACGCCGCCGACCACCTGCTGGGCTTCCTGCTGGGCACCCGCGCCGCCCTGGCCGAGGCCGGCCGCCCCAGCCTGACGCTGCGCGTGCCGGCGGCCGACGCGCGCAGCCTGGGCGCCCTCATCGCGCTCTTCGAGCGGGCGGTGGGCCTGTACGCCGAGCTGATCGACGTGAACGCCTACCACCAGCCCGGGGTCGAGGCCGGCAAGAGGGCGGCGGCGAGCACCCTGCAGGCCCTGGAGCGGGTGGCCCGGGCGCTCGACGACCAGCCGACCACCGCCCCGGAGCTGGCCCTGCGCGCCCAGGTGGCGCCCGGCCTGGCCTGGCGCCTGCTGGAGCACCTGGCGTCGACGGGCCGCGCCCTGCGCATGGCGGGCGCGCGCCCCTCGCTGGACCGCTACCGGGCGGCTTGAGCCGCCGGCCCGGCCGCGGCGCCCTGCTCGTGCGACGCCCCCCGCGCGGCTCCGCCCAGGGGACTCCGCCCGCGCGGCTCAGTTGGTGCTGCCGCTCACGTTGGGGTCCTCGCCCCAGGTGATGCGGAACTCGGCGCGGCGGTTCTTGGACCAGGCGGTCTCGCTGCTGCCCGAGGCCAGCGGACGCTCCTCGCCGTAGCTGACGACCTTGAGCCGGCTGGGGGCCACACCGCGGGCGGTCAGGTAGTTGTAGACGGCCTGGGCGCGGCGCTGGCCCAGGGCCAGGTTGTAGTCGGTGGTGCCGCGCTCGTCGGCGTGGCCCTGGACCTCGACCTTGATGTCGGTCTTCTTGCCCATCAGCGAGACGTTGCTGTCGAGCAGGGTCTTGGTGGTGTCGGTCAGCTCCGAGCTGTCGAAGTCGAAGTAGACGCGCTCGAAGTTGGCCTTCATCTCCTGCACCTCGCGCGGCACCTCCTTGGGGGCCTCGGCCGGCAGGGGGGCGGAGGTGACCGGCGTGGTGTCGGTCGGCTTCTTCTTGCAGCCGAGGCCGGCGGTGGCCGCCAGGGCGAAGGCGAGGGTGAGGGTCAGTCGAGGAGTGGACATCGGGATGCCTCCGAGGGGGTGGCCGCCGTCCACGCGAGGGATCCAGCGCTGGGCGGCCTGGGATGGAGCGCCGGGCTGGAGAGACCCGCCGCGGCCGGCTCCCCATCCTGTTACCACCGCCGCCCACCCCTGGCGAGGACCCCCCGGGAGGCCCCATGGAAGCCCGCGATGCCCTGGCCGCCTGGCGGCGCTCGGGCCCACTCCAGGACGCCGACGACGGCCTGATCAACCGCACCTGGCTGGTCGGCCCCACCGACAGCCCGCCCCAGGCCGTGCTGCAGTGGGTCAACCCGATCTTCGACGCGCGCGTGCACGACGACATCGAGGCCGTCACGGCCTGGCTGGCGCGCAAGGGCCTGCCGACCCCGCGCCTGCTGCGCACCCCCGACGGCGCGCTCTCGGTGGCCGACGACCAGCGGGGCCGCTGGCGGCTGTACAGCTTCGTGCCCGGCCGCACCCTGCACCGGCTGCGCGACCCGGCGATGGCGCACCAGGCCGGCGCCCTCGTGGGCCGCTTCCACGCCGCCATGGCCGACTGGCCCGGCGCCTTCGTGGCCCCCCGGCGCAACGTGCACGACACGCCGGCGCGCATGGCGGACCTGCGCGCGGCGCTGGACGCCGCGGACGGCCACCCGCTGGAGGGGCCGGCCCGCGCGGTCGGCCAGTCCCTGCTCGACGCCTGGGCGCGCTGGGAGGGCCGCCTGGACCTGCCCGAGCGGCCGGCGCACGGCGACCTGAAGATCTCCAACCTGCGCTTCGCCGCCGATGGCCCCGAGGCCGTCTGCCTGCTCGACCTGGACACGCTCGGGCCCCTGCCCCTGGCCGTCGAGCTGGGCGACGCCTGGCGGAGCTGGTGCAACCCGGCGGGCGAGAGCGAGCCCGAGGCCGCCACCTTCGACGAGGAGCTGTTCGCCGCCAGCGCCCAGGGCTGGCTGGCCGAGGGGCCCCGGCTCGACGCCGCCGAGCTGGCCGACCTGGTGCCCGGGATCGAGCGGATCTGCCTGGAGCTGGCCGCGCGCTTCTGCGCCGACGCGGTGCGCAACGGCTACTTCCGCGAGGACCGCGACCGCTGGCCACAGCCGGGCGCGCACAACCTGGTGCGCGCCCGCACCCAGCTCCACCTCGCCGGCAGCGCCCGCGCCGCGGCCGTCCGCTGCCAGCAGCGGGTCCAGGCCCTGCACGCCCGCCGACGCGACTGAGGGTCCCCCCGGGTGGGGGTGGCGCCTGCCCCTGGCCGTGACAAGGTTCTGTCGTCACCCCCGGGCGCACGCCCCGCACCCCTCTCCCCGAGGCCTCATGTCCATCCCTCGTCCCCAAGGCCCCCCCGGCGCCTGGTTCGACCAGCGCTTCGGCGTCGGCCCCGAGCTGCTCCGCCGCGTGATGCAGGCCGCCCTGCACAGCGGCGCCGACGACTGCGACCTGTACTTCGAGCACGCCGCCAGCACCTCGGTCAGCCTGTCGGACCACAAGGTCAACGCGGCGAGCACGCGGGTCGACCTGGGCATGGGCGTGCGCGTGGTGGTGGGCGACCAGGTCGGCTTCGCCTTCACCGAGGAGCTGACGGCCGAGGCGATGATCGCCGCCGCCCGCACCGCCGCCGAGATCGCCGCGCACGGCGGCCAGCGCGAGGTCACCGGCCCCGTCGCCGTGCGGATCAGCGACTGGACCCCGGTCACCCACCCCTGGGACCGGGTCGACATGGAGACCCGGGTCGCCATGGTGCGGGGCTGGGAGCAGCGCGCCTTCCAGCGCGACCCCCGGGTGGCCCGCGTCGAGACGCACCTGGCCGACGCGGCCAAGGTCGTGATGATCGTGCGGCCCGACGGGCGGCTGGTCGAGGACTGGCGCCCGATGACCCAGGGCTACGTGCTGACGACCGCGGTCGACGGCGACCTGCGCGAGTCGAGCAGCTACAACGTCGCCGGCCGCGCCGGGCTCGAGTACTACGACGAGGGGCGGCAGGCGCGCCTGGTCGACCAGGCCGTGGACCGCACGGTCTTCCTGCTGCGCGCGGGCAAGCCCCCGGCCGGCGAGATGCCGGTGGTGCTGGCCGCCGGTCCCTCGGCCATCCTGCTGCACGAGGCCATCGGCCACGGCATGGAGGCCGACTTCAACCGCAAGGGCACCAGCATCTACGCCAGCCGCATGGGCCAGCGCATCGCCAGCGAGCACGTCACCATCGTCGACGACGGCACCATCCCCGGCAGCCGCGGCGCGGTCAACGTCGACGACGAGGGCAACCCCGGCCAGCGCACCACCCTGGTCGAGGGCGGCGTGCTGCGCTCCTACATGCACGACGAGATCTCGGCCCGGCACTACGGCGTGGCGCCGACCGGCTCCGGCCGCCGCCAGGGCTTCCGCCACGCGCCGCTGCCGCGGATGCGCGCCACGGTGATGGAGCCGGGTCCGCACGACCCCGCCGAGATCATCGCCTCGGTCAAGCGCGGCATCTACTGCCAGACCTTCAGCAACGGCCAGGTCCACATCGGCGGCGGCGACTTCGCCTTCTACATGAAGACGGGCTTCCTCATCGAGGATGGCAAGCTCACCATGCCGATCAAGGACGTCAACGTGATCGGCAACGGCCCCGAGGCCCTGGAGCGCATCGACATGGTCGGCAACGACACCGTCATCGACGAGGGCGGCTGGACCTGCGGCAAGGACGGGCAGGGCGTCCCGGTCAGCCAGGGCATGCCCACGGTGCGCGTCGGGCGCCTCAACGTCGGGGGGGTGGGATGAGCGCCTCCTCCACCGCCCCGGGTGGCGCGCCCGAGCTGGACGCGCTGCTCGACATCGCCCGGCAGGTCGTCGCCATCGCCACCTCGCTGGGCGCCGAGGAGGCGCTGGCCGGCGTGGGCCGCAGCGTCTCCACCGAGCTGACCCGCCGCGACGGCCGCATCGAGAAGGCCGAGGAGAGCCGCAGCCTGGGCCTGCGCGCCTCGCTGATGGTCGACGGCCGCTTCAGCGCCCACGCCACCAGCGACCTGCGGCCCGATGCCCTGCGCGAGTTCCTGGAGCGCGCGGTCCAGGCCACGCGCTACCTCGAGCCCGACCCGCACCGGCGCCTGCCCGACCGCCACCTGATGGGCGACGCCGACATCGCGGCGCTGGACGCCTGGGACCCCGGCTTCGCCGGGCAGGACGGCCCGATCCGCCGGGCGCTGGTCCAGGACCTGGAGCAGGCGACGCGGGCCCACGCGGCCGACCTGGCCGTGCGCTCGGTGAGCAGCTTCGCCTGGGACGGTCGCAGCGAGCGGGCCAGCGTGGCCAGCAACGGCTGGGAGAGCGCCTGGCGCAGCACCAGCTTCGGCGGCGGGGTCACGCTGAGCCTGGAGGACGAAGGCGGGCGCCTGCCCGAGTCCTGGTCCATGTCCAGCGCGCGCCACCGCGCCGACGTGCTCGGCGTCGAGCCGATCGCGGCCGAGGCCGTCCGGCTGGGCCGCAACCGGCTGGGCAGCGGCCCGGCGGCGAGCGGGCGCTACCCGATGCTGGTCGAGAGCAAGCTGGTGGGCCGCGTGCTGGGCGTGCTGCTGGGCCCGATGCAGGGCGAGGCGCTCTACGAGAAGCGCTCCTGCCTGGAGGGGCGCCTGGGCCAGCGCATCGCCAGCCCGCGCCTGACGCTGGTCGACGACCCGCTGATCCCCAGGGCCGCAGGCAGCAGCCCGCACGACGGGGACGGCCTGCCCTCGCGCCGCCGGGTGCTGGTCCAGGACGGCGTGCTCCAGGAATTCCTGATCGACGTCTACAACGGGCGCCGCCTGGGCCAGCCGCCCACCGGCGGCGACACCGGCAACCTGGTCGTGGCGCCGGGCACCTCCTCGCCCGAGCGCCTGCTGGCCGGCCTGCCGCGCGCGATCCGGGTCGAGGGCTTCCTCGGCGGCAACACCAACGCCACGACGGGCGACTTCTCCTTCGGCGTGCACGGCGTACGCTACGAAGGCGGGGTGCCCGTGCAGCACGTCAGCGAGATGAACATCTCGGGCAACCTCTTCGAGCTCCTCGAGCGCTACGCGGACGCGGCCGACGATGTGTGGACCGGGTCGGCGTGGCGAACCCCCTCCCTGCTCTTCGATGACATCCAGTTCTCCGGCTCCTGACCCCCGGCGCGCGCCGGGCCTGCTGATCCTCGCCGGGCTGGCCGCGGGGCTGTCCACCCCTGCGCGGGCGCAGCAGGAGTCCCCGGAACCCGCCGACGCCCCCGCGCAGGAGCAGCCCCCGCCCCTCCCCGACGAGGAGCAGCCGCCCGCGCAGGCCGGCGAGGTCATCGTCATCTACGGCGAGCGGGAGGTCCAGCGCCTGCGCGGCGAGCTGGACGGCATCATCGAGGACGGCGGCTACAAGGAAGGCAGGCGCCGCGGCGACGAGACGATCTACCGGCCGGAGATCCCCTGGAAGCCGACCATCGTCGTGCACGAGGAGGGCATGGTCGAGCTCAAGCGCTCGCCGGTGCGCTGGATGGCGCCCGGTCGCCCCGACAACCCGCTCAACCAGCTCTGGTGCCTGCCGCCCTTCACGCCCATGTGCGTGCGGATCGGCGGGCAGATCGTCGCCACGGCCAAGCTCGATGCCGCCAAGGGCCGCGTGATGGACTCGATCCACGACCCGTCCGAGGACTGGCGCCAGGCCATCGCCAACCAGGCGACCTGGACCCGCGTGAACCAGGAGGTCCCGGCGCGCCTGGAGGCCGCATGGACCCGTGGCGAGCCCCTGGAGCCGGGGGGGCCGGCCCTGCCCTCGCCGGTCCAGCGCCGCGCGGCGATGCTCGACCTGTGGGCCACGCGCGCCGACGGCCCCGAGGGGCACATGGTCGCCCAGGTGGTCGCCGACTACCTGGAGCACGTCGTCCAGGCCAGCCCGGACCCGGTGACCCCCGCCGAGCAGGACGCGGCCAACGCCCGCGCCGGCGGCGTGCGACGCCTCGATCTGCCCGGCCTGGCCGCCGAGACCGAGGGCTCCGCCGCCACCCCCGACCCGGGTTGACGGCCGGGGCGCTCCTCAATAGGAAGCGATCACATCGCACCTCCACCTGGAAGGAGCGGCCCCCCGGCCCTCCTTTTTTTGTTGCCCGGCCCCGGCCCGGCGACGCGCAGGCCCCCCCGTGGACGCCGATACCCGCCGCAAGCTGCAGCCCCGCATCCTGGCCCTGGTCGAGCCGGTGGTGGCCCGCTGTGGCTGCGAGCTGGTCGCCGTCGAGCTGACCAACGAGCAGGGGCAGGAGCTGGTCCGCGTCTACATCGACGCGCCCGGCGGGGTCAGCGTCGGCGACTGCACCCGGGTCAGCCACGCGCTGTCCCCGGCGCTGGACGTCGACGACCCGATGCCGGACGAAGCCTACCGCCTGGAGGTCAGCAGCCCCGGCATGGACCGCCCGGTCCAGCGCCGCCAGGACCTGCTGCGCTTCCAGGGCTTCCGCGCGCGCCTGCGGCTGTCGCCCCAGGCGGGCCGCCGCCGGTTCACCGGCCGGCTGGCCGGCCTGGACGGCGACGTGCTGCTGCTCCTGGTGGACGGCAGCGAGACCCCGCAGCGCTACCCCCTCGACCAGGTGGATCGCGTCCGCCTGGTCCTCGACCCCGAGGAGTACGAGCGCCTCGGCCGGGAGGGCCTGCCGCCCGTCCCCGGCGCCGACGCCCCCTCCTCCGCCCCCGCCATCCCCGGCCCCTCGCCGGAGGGAGAGCCCCATGATCAGTGACCTCGCCCGCCTCATCGACGTGGTGCACCGCGAGAAGAACATCCCCCGGGACGTGCTCATCGAGGTGCTCGAGAGCGCCATGGTGGCGGCGGCGCGCAAGCGCTTCGGCATGGAGCGCGACATCGAGGCCCAGTTCAACGAGGACCTGGGCGAGGTCGAGCTGTTCGAGTTCCGCACCGTCGTCGAGGAGATCGACGACGAGGAGACGCAGATCTCGCTGGAGGACGCGCGTCGCGCCGACCCGCAGTCGGAGATCGGCGACAGCCTGGGCATCATCATCCCCATCGAGGAGCTGGGCCGCATCGCCGCCCAGACGGCCAAGCAGGTCATCATCCAGAAGATCCGCGACGCCGAGCGGGAGATGACCTTCAACGAGTTCAAGGACCGCAAGGGCGAGCTGATCACCGGCATCGTGCGGCGCTTCGAGAAGGGCAACATCGTCGTCGACCTGGGCCGCACCGAGGCCATCCTGCCCAAGCGCGAGCAGGTGCCGACCGAGACCTACCGCCAGGGCGACCGGATCCAGGCCTACGTGCTGGACATCACCCGGGCCAGCAAGAGCCCGCAGGTCGTGCTCTCCCGCACCCACCCCGGCCTGCTGATGAAGCTCTTCGAGCTGGAGGTGCCCGAGATCTACGAGGGCATCGTCCGCATCGAGGCCTGCGCCCGCGAGCCCGGCCACCGCGCCAAGATCGCCGTGTCCAGCCTGGACCGCGACGTCGATCCGGTCGGCGCCTGCGTCGGCCTCAAGGGCAGCCGCGTGCAGGCCGTCGTCCAGGAGCTCAAGGGCGAGGCGATCGACATCATCCCCTTCCACCCCGACCCGGCCCGCTTCATCGTGGCGGCCATCGCCCCGGCCAACGTCAGCCGCGTCTACATCGACGAGATGACGCACAGCATGGAGCTGATCGTCCCCGACGACCAGCTCTCCAAGGCCATCGGGCGCCGCGGGCAGAACGTGCGGCTGGCCGCCCAGCTCACGGGCTGGCGCATCGACATCTACAGCGAGTCCCGCCACGCCGAGATGACGGCCCAGGCGCGCGAGGAGCTGTCGCGGATCGCCGCGCTGGACGGCGAGAGCGTCGAGCTGCTCATCCGCCACGGCTTCCGCAGCGCGCAGGAGCTGTACGACGCCGAGCCCTACGAGATCGCCCAGATCCTCGACATCGAGGACGAGGAGGCCGAGGAGATCATCAACCAGGCCGAGAAGGCGCTCGACGCCCTCATCCTGGAGGAGGCCGCCCGCCGCCGGGCCGCCCGCGAGGCGCCCCGGGCCCGCCCCGCCGCCAGCTCCGCGCCCTCCGCCGCCAGCCGCGACGACGAGGACGAGGACCTCGACGACGGCGACGAGGACGAGGACCCCGAGTTCGAGGACCGCTACGAGGACGGCAGCGACGAGGACGAGGACGAGGTCCCCGCCGACGAGCCCGAGCTGGACGACGAGGACGTCCCCCCCGAGGCCTGATCCGCGGTGGCCGAGCCCCTGCGGACCTGCATCCTGACCCGGCAGCGCCTGCCCCGCTCGGCGCTGATCCGGGTCGTGGCGGATGGGTCGGGCCGCCTCCAGCTCGACCCGGACGGCGGCATGCCGGGCCGGGGGGCCTGGGTGCGCCCCGAGCTGGCCCTGCTCCAGCAGCTCCAGCAGCGCCCGAGCCAGGCCGGCAGGGCGCTGCGGTGCAAGAACCTCTCGTCCGCCGACCTGGTCGGCCAGGCGCGCGCCTGGGTGTGGGCCGGGATCCGGTCCTCGGTCGCCGAGTGCCGCCGCGCGGGCCTGCTGGTCAGCGGCGCCGTCGCCCTGCAACAGGCGGGGACGCTGCCCGTGGCCATGCTCGCGGCCGGCACCCGGGCCGGCGCCGGGGCGGCGGTTCTCGCGGTGGAGCTTCCGATCTCGGCCGAGGAGCTGGGCGCCATGGTCGGCCGCGGCCCCCGCGCGGTCGTCGGCGTCCGACCGGGGCGACCGACGCGCCGACTCGCGCAGTGGTTGCAGCGAGGGGTCGGCCTGGGTTACCCCACCCGCTAGCCGTCACTCGGCCGGACACCGCTGCCCCTCGCAGCGGCGCACGTTCCAGGCGCTGGCCGGACTCGCGCTCGCCCCCGACGAGCAGCGTTCCGCCCCGCCCCCAGGGCGCGCCGGCCGACGGCATGGCAAGAGCTCCTGCTCCTGCCACACCGAGGGCGCTCCTCGCCCTCACCCCCACCGCAGGCCCCAGCGGGCCCGCGCATCCAGGGCTGGTATGTCGACCAAGGATCTCATCGAGCGCCTCAACCGGACCCCGGCCAAGCCGACGCGGGCGGTGCCGACGCGCGCCAAGCCCGAGGCGGCCACGGCCGACGAGGTCCAGACTCGCGTGAACCAGACGGTGATCCGCCGCCGTCGGGTCACCGCCGAGGAGCAGGAGGCCGAGGCCGCCGCCGCGCGCGCCGAGGCCGAGGCCGCCGCGCTCGCCGCTCGCCGCCGCACCGTCGTCCGCCGCCCCGCGGCCGAGGTGGCCGCCCGGGCCGAGGGGCCCGCCACGCCGCCGGCCGCCGAGGTCCAGCCCGCGCCGGTGGTCGAGGCGCCCCCTCCGGCCGAGGTGGTGGTGCCCGCCGCCCCGGTGGAGACCGCGCCCGAGCCGGTGGTCGAGGTCGCCCCGCCCGCCCCCGAGCCCGTGGTCGAGGCCCCCGCGCCCACGCCCGAGCCGGTGGTCGAGGTCGCCCCGCCCGCACCCGAGCCGGTCGTGGTGCCGGCGCCGACGCCCGTCGCGCCGCCGACCCCGACGCCGCCCCCCGTGGCCGCGCCGGCCACGCCGACCCACGCCCCGGTGGCCGCCGCCCCCGCGGCGCCCGAGGGCCCCAGCGCCTCCGAGACGGCCCGACGCGGCCTGCCCCGGCTCGGCGTCGGCGAGCGCGCGATGCCCTCCTTCCCCGGCCTGGGCAGCGCCGTCGTCGCGCCGCCCCCCGGCTACGACCCGACCGACCCCGCCGGCAACCGCCGCCGCGCCCAGGAGGCCGCCCGAGGTGGTCGCCCCGAGGCCGCGGCCCCGGCCCCCGCCGACGCCGGCGCGCGCAAGCCGATGTGGCGGGACGAGACGGCGGGCGATCGCGGCCCGGCCGGCCCGCGCGAAGAGTTCCGCGACCGCGGCGAGCGCGGCGCCCGGGCGCGCCCCAAGGGCAAGCGCCGCCGGACCTCCGACACGGCGATGATGGACGAGATGGGGGTGCGCCGGAAGCGCTCCCGCAAGCGGGTGGGCCCCAAGAAGGTCTCCCCGCAGGCCGCGGCCCACAAGCGCCGGGTCGAGGTCGACGGGACCATCTCGGTCGCCAACCTCGCCCACGGCATGTCGATCAAGGCGAGCCAGGTCATCAAGAAGCTCATCTCGATGGGCCAGATGGCGACCATCAACGACGAGCTCGACCTCGAGACCGCCCAGCTCATCGCCGAGGAGTTCGAGTTCGAGGCGGTCGACGCGTCCTTCAGCGAGGACGAGCACATGATCGACCTCGAGGAGGAGGAGGACGACGAGGGCCAGGAGCCCCGTCCGCCCGTGGTCACGATCATGGGCCACGTCGACCACGGCAAGACCACGCTGCTCGACACGATCCGCAAGGCGAACGTGGCCGCGGGCGAGGCCGGCGGCATCACGCAGCACACCTCCGCCTACCAGGTCGAGCACGACGGCGAGCTGATCACCTTCATCGACACCCCCGGCCACGAGGCCTTCACGCACATGCGGGCCCGCGGCGCCCAGGTCACCGACATCGTGGTCCTGGTGGTGGCGGCCGAAGACGGCGTCATGCCGCAGACGATCGAGGCGCTCAACCACGCCAAGGCCGCCGGCGTGCAGATCATCGTGGCCGTCAACAAGATCGACAAGCCCGGCGCGAACCCCGACCGGATCAAGCAGGCCCTGCTCGAGTACGAGCTGGTCGCCGAGGAGTACGGCGGCGAGACGATCTTCGTCCCGGTCTCGGCGCTCAAGGGCACGGGCATCCCCGCCCTGCTCGAGGCGATCACGCTGACCTCCGAGATGGGCGAGTACACGGCCAACCCCGACCGCCACGCCGAGGGCACGGTGCTCGAGGCCCGGCTGGAGAAGGGTCGCGGCCCCGTCGCCGACGTCATCGTCCAGAAGGGCACGCTGCGCCCGGGCGACCGCGTCGTGATGGGCACCACCTGGGGCCGCGTGCGCGCCATGGCCGACTTCACGGGCAAGGCGCTGAAGGAGGCGGGCCCCTCGACCCCCGTCGAGATCATCGGCCTGCAGGAGGTCCCCTCGGCCGGCGACAACTTCGTGGTCGTGGCGAACGACAAGGACGCGAAGGCCCTGGCCGAGCACCGGCTGGAAGAGGTCAAGCGCGCCGAGCTGGCCGAGACGGCCGGCAAGCGCGTCACCCTCGAGGACCTGCTCAAGCAGAAGGTCGAGGGCCAGAAGCTCAGCCTCAACCTGGTCGTGAAGTCCGACGTGGGCGGCACGCTGGAGGCGATGAAGGGCTCCATCAAGAAGATCTCGGTCGAGGGCACCGACGTCAAGGTCCTGCACTCGGCTGTGGGCGCCATCTCCGAGAGCGACATCACGCTGGCGCGCACCTACGGCGCCATCGTGATCGGCTTCAACGTGCGCCCCGACGCCAAGGCCCGCCGCGCCGCCGACGAGTTCGGCGTCGAGATCCGGACCTACAGCGTCATCTACGAGGCGCTGGAGGACATCGAGAAGGGCCTGAAGGGCCTGCTCGGCCCGACCTTCCAGGAGAAGGTGCAGGGCGTGGCCGAGGTCCGCGAGATCTTCGCGGTCCCCAAGGTCGGCACCATCGCCGGCTGCCGGGTCATCGAGGGCACGATCAACCGCGGGCACTCGGTCCGGCTGCTGCGCGACGGCACGATCATCTGGACGGGCCGCCTGGCCTCGCTCCGGCGCTTCAAGGACGACGTCCGCGAGGTGGCCGAGGGCTACGAGTGCGGCATGAACCTCGACGGCTTCAACGACATCAAGCCGGGTGACCAGA